>NZ_JBHWDS010000054.1:0-58637 GCF_042734615.1 Kitasatospora sp. NPDC059646 | reverse complement strand
CGCCTGGCAGGCGCGGCCGGCGGGCGCGGCCGGCGGGCGCCGTGGTGCGCGGCGCGGCCGCCCGGCCGGACACCCGCCCACCTCCCGGAAGGACACGTTCATGACCGACACCACCAAGCCCGTGACCACCGCGGGCCCGCCCCGAGCGGACCTGGCGCCCGGACAGCCTCGACCCCAGCGACTCCGACTGGCAGTTGGCCCGCGCCGCCCGGCCGGGCGACGCCTCCTGATGGCCGCCGAACTCGCCCTCGCCCTGGTCGGCGTCGGCGGCACCATCGCCGCCACCCTCACCACCGCCCTCCTCCAGCACCGCGCCGCCCGCGCCAGCCGCGCCGACACCGCCGCCCAGGAACAGCGGCGGGAGCTGATCGCGGCCGTCACCGCGCTGATGGCCGCCCTCGCCGCACACCGCCGCGCGATGTACGCCCGCGAACGGCTGCGCCTGGCAGGCGCCCCGGAGGACGTCGTCGCCGAGGCCCGCTCCGAGAGCCACCGCACCCGGGCGGAGATCACCGCCCCGGTGGTCACCCTGGCGATCCTCGCCCCGCCGCTCGCCGACCTGGCCACCGACGCCGAACACACGACCTACGCGATGCGCGGCGCCGCCGACCAGGCCGCGCTCGACAAGACCCGCACCGCCGCCACCACCGCGGCCTCCGCGCTCGTGACCGCCGCCGCCGCATACCTCGCCTGACCGCCCCTCACCTCGCTGCTCCACCACACCCGTCCCCGAAGAGAGGGAACACCGTGCCCGCCGCCGCCACGTTCGCAGCCGTCTTCATCACCCTCTACGCCGGCCACCAGGTCGGAGACCACTGGACCCAGAGCTCGTGCCAGTCGGCCCGCAAGGGGCTGCCCGGGCGAGCCGGCCGCTGGGCCTGCACCAAGCACGTCAGCACCCTCACCCTGACCAAGGGCGTGCTGCTCCTCCCGGCCGCCCTGGTCCTCGACCTCCACCTCACCGCCGCGGGCCTGCTGCTCGGCCTGGCCGTCGACGCCGGAACCCACTGGTGGGCCGACAGGCGCACCACCCTGGCCTGGCTGGCGAAGGTGACCGGGAAGCGCGAGTTCTACAGCCTGGGCGCGGACGTCGTCGACACCTCCACCGCCCAGGACGGCATCACCGGCCGACACCTGGGCCGAGGCAGCTACGCGTTGGACCAGAGCTTCCACGTCCTGTGGCTCTTCGTCGCGGCCCTCCTCATCGCGGCCGTCTGACCGGGCACCGACGCCGCGCACCACCCGAAAGGACCCCACGATGCATCAACTCCCGACCCTCGACCCGGTCCCCGACGGCGCCCTCGTCCTGATGATCGGCGCGCCCGCCTCCGGCAAGAGCACCCTGCTGCGCGACATCCCCACCCACCAGGTCGTCTCCCTCGACCGGCTGCGCGCCGCCGTCAGCCGCCCCGGCGACGAGACGGCCACGGCCGACGCCCTCCTGCTGCAGCAGCAGATCCTCACCATGCGGCTGCGCCGGGGAGAGACCACCTACGTCGACAACTGCTCCGTGCTGGCCGAGCACCGCCAGCCGATCCTGTGGCTGGCCCGCCAGTACAGCCGCCCCACGATCGCCGTCCTCGTCGACGCACCCCTCGACCAGCTGCTGCAGCGCAACGCCCGGCGGGACGACGCGCAGCGCGTCCCCGAGGACTTCGTGCGCGCCGCGCACCGCTTCGCCCGCGACGCCCGCCACCACCTCGCCCGCGAACAGGTCGACGAGATCCGCCGCCACACCTCCGGGCACTGACGCTGCCCACCGGACCTCGGCCGCGCCCCGCCCGGGCGCGGCCGAGGCCCGGTGCGCGGCGCGGCCGCCCGGCCGACCCACCCCGGCCCCGCTCCGGAAGGAAGACACCGATGCCGTCCACCACCCGATACTCCGCCGAGCCCGGCGGCATGCTGCCGCCGATCGTCACCATCTGCGGCAGCACCCGTTTCCGGCAGCACATCGCCGAGGCGGCGCTCCAGGAGACCATCGCCGGCCGGATGGTCCTGGCCCCGGCCGTCGACATGCGCCAGCACCACACCCTGTGGGCCGACCCCGCCGCCGCCGAGCAGCTCAAAGCCCGGCTCGACGCCCTGCACCTGGCGAAGATCTCCACCGCCGACGAGGTCCTAGTCGTCACCGACGACCAGCTCTACCTCGGAGAGTCGACCCGCCGCGAGGCCCTGTACGCCGAATCCCTCGAGATCCCGATCTCCTACTGGGTGGCCGGACGTGGCCGGATCGGCGAGAGCCACCTGCAGCAGCCTGCCGTGGCCCGCGAACGCGCCTGCGAACAGTGGAGGGCAGCCTTCGCCCGGCTCACCGAAGCATCCCCCAAGGGGCCCGCCCGCGAAGACCTCCTCGCCCTCGCCGCCGCCGACCTGGCCGTCGCCGAGCACGGCGCCTCGGCCTCGCTGGTCGACGTGCGCCGCGCCGCCCGCCAACACCTCGGCATCGATGTCCCCCACGACCGGGCGCAGGCCGCGCTCACCGTCCGCACCGAGGACTCCCCCGGCGCAGGCGTCCAGTTCCTGCTCGGCTCCGCCGGCCGCTGATCCGGCATCACACCCACCACCGGGCCGGGCATCCCGCCCGGCCCGCTCGAGCTCGCCCCGAAGGGACCCGCCCGATGACCGACAGCCGCGCCCGCGTGCTGACCACCGTCCTGGACACCGTCGACAACCTCGCCACCGCGGCCGCCGCGGCCACCGCCGGCCTCACCACCTACCGCGCCCTGACCGGCCGTCCCACCGAGACCCGCGCCGCCCTCGCCCTCGCCGCCGCCGCAGTCGCCGCCTGCGCCACCGACCAGATCACCACCCAGATCCGCCGCCCCCTGCGCGACCGCCTCGGCCTGACCCCCACCCCCTACTACCGCCTGACCGAGCCCGCCCCGGCGCCCACCACCGAGCAGCTCGCCGGCGAGGTCGCCGCCGACGCCGCCCACCGCGCCGCCACCCAGGCCCACAGCCTCGACCACAGCCGAGGCAGCCTCACCAAGGCCGACAACTGGACCGGCAACCCCGACGGCACCGCCACATGCGACCTGCCCGGCGGCGCCCACCTGCTGTGCGTCCCCTCCCCCGCCGGGTCAGGCGGCTACATCACCCGCAGCTTCCTGCTGGTGCGCGACGACGGACAGGTGCCGGTGCGCAGCATCAGCGACATCGTCGCCCTCCTCGACCTGGACGCCGAGGACTTCCCCACCGCCGACGACGGCGACCCGTGGACGGCGATCGGCAAGGAGTTCGGCATCGAGGAGCTGGTGCCCGCCGGGACCGGGGGCGACGAGAAGAACGACCGCGACCAGGACGCCGAGACCCCGGCCGACGGCAGCCGGTAGCCCGGCCGCCCCCACGGCCCCGTCCACCCCCTCCGATCGCCCGGCCCGCACCCGGGCCGACCGATCCCGTCAAAGGAGAACTCGAGATGACCGCCATCCCCACCATCACCCCGGCCGTCCGGCGCGGCCTGCTCACCGTCGACCCCGACCAGCGACTGCGCCCCGGCACCCCCACCCGCGCGTGGGAGCTGTGGCTCACCGGCCCGAACACCCTGCTGGAGATGCCCGACCTCGCCACCGCGCTCATGGCCGCCGCCGAACACAACGCCCTGGCCGCCGACCTCGACGACGGCTCGCCGCTCCAGCCCGCAAGCCACGCCCTCGTCCTGCACCACGGCCACGCCTGGCGCCGCGAGGGAGCGGCCCGCCCGGGAGCCGGCATCGCCGTCCCCACGCTGTGCTGGACCGCCCGCTGCTCGGTGTGCGGGGACCTGGTCGAGGACGAGTTCATCCCCCACCACGACAGCGCCGAGGCCGCCGCCGACGACGCGGTCGGCAGCCGCGAATGGGCCGAGCTGCCCGACGGCCGACTCGTCTGCGACCGGGACGACGACGCCCACGACCACGCCCGCACCCGGGCCCGGACCGAGTACGGCCCCGAGCCGGACGCCAACCAGCCGACCTTCCCGTAGCCCACCCCGACGGAGGACTGCATGCAGCGACGCGTCATCGCACCCACCCCCGACAGCCCCGCCAGCCACGCAGTCGGCATCGACTTCGACGACACCCTGGCGGCCCACGACCGCGGATGGCAGAACGGCCTCATCTACGGCCAACCGATCCCCGGCGCCATCGAGGCGCTGCGCCTGCTCGCCGACCACCGCGCCGTCTTCGTGTGCACCGCCAGGCCCGACAGCCACCTGGCGGCCGTCGCGGACTGGGTCACCCGCCACAGCGGACTGCCCGCTCTCGTCGACACCTCCCGGGCCCGCTCGTACTGGCTCGAGCGCGGCCTCGTGCTCGTGACGAACCGGAAGCTGGGCGCCGCCCGGTACGTCGACGACCGCGCGGTCGCGTTCACCGGCGACTGGGCCGAGGCCCTCACCGCCGTCGCCCAGGGCATCGGCCTCCCGCCCGACGCCCTCCCCCGCCGCCGCCCCGCGGACGGCCGCCCGCACACCTCGCACTGACCCGGAACACCCGCCCCGGTCCGCACCGGGGTGGGCGCCACCGCCACCACATCCCCCAGAAGGAGAGGGAGACCGTGATCCTCACCATCGCCGTCCAGAACCTGAAACGGGGCGGCCTGTTCGACAAGGACGGCCACGGGGAGGACCGCTGGCCGCTCCTCGCGAAGCGGCTCGCCGACGCCGACCCGGACCTGGTGCTGCTCCAGGAAGCCGAAGGGTGGGCCGAGGCCGGCCACCGGCAGCTGGTCCGCGCCGAACAGGACCTCGGCATGGACGGACTCATCGCCCCGTCCCGCTCCGGCCGCGGAACCGCCCTGCTCTACCGGCGCGAGACCCTCGGCCGGCGGATCGCCTGGAACACCGACCACGCGGCCGAGGAGACCCACCACGGATTCGGCGTCGCCGGGTTCACGGTGCCCGGCCTGCCCGCGCCGCTCGCCGTGACCAGCGTCCACCTCACCCCCTACAGCGCGGACCGGGCCGTCGCCGAAGCCGACTTCGCCGCCTCGCGCACCTACCGGCACGGCCCCTACTGCATCCTCGGCGGCGACATCAACTACCCGCCCGCCGCCGGCCCGGACCCGGCCTGGGACCGCATGCGCCCATACAACCGCAGCTCCCGCACCCTCCTCACCGACCCGGCACTCCACCCCACGACAGCTCCGGTGCCGGACCGCCGTGTCGCCTGGAAACTCGCCGCCAACGGCCTCACCGACACCGCCTGGCACCTGTACCGGCAGACCGGCGACGAGCACCTGCTCCGCCGCACCGGCAACGACGACCGGATCGACCAGCTCTGGGTCTCCGCCCCGCTCGCCCCCGCCGTCCTCTCCTACACCCTGCTCGACACCCCACCCGACGCCAGCGACCACCACGGCCTGGCCGTCGCCCTCGACACCGACCGCATCAACACCACCCAGGCCTGGACGTACGCGTGACCAACCGACACACCGCTTCAGTCCGAGTTGAACCACACCAGCACTCCGGGGCCGTCCGGCGTGATCACCGGTAGCCACGCCTCATCGGTCTCACGGATCCGGCTCTCGTCCAGCCGCAGAGCATGCGGCTCCTCGGTCGTCCCGTCGCAAGCCCAGTAGCGGAGGGCTCCGATGATCTCCCGGAGCCTTTCCCGCTCGTCGCCCGGCCACTCGTAGTTCCGGGTGCCGGCACCACGGAAGTGCTTCTCAAACAGCTCGCGCAACGCGTCCAGCTCATCAGGGCCGAACAGCGGCACCAGAAAGCCCTCGACCTGCCCCTGTCGACAAGCCGTTCCGCCGTACTGCTGCTGATAGAAGACACCCGTCTTCGCCTCAACCACCGCATACAGCCAGCCGCCGGCGCTCGTACCGTCTGGATCAAGGAAGACGAAGCGTCGAGAGCTCATGGCACCAGTCTTCCGGGCTGCCCGTCGCAAGCTCAACGACATTTGACCCTGCAAGATCAATTACGAGATACGACCGAGGCCCCTCGACGCCCTACTCGCCGTCACCGCCCGGGCCGCGAGCGGTGGTTCAGGGCTGATCCTCCCGGTGGTTTCCGGCTCCGAGCATTCGCCGGCGTGGACATTCCGCTCCCATCGCACGCGCAAGGACGTATACATCTCAGGTTTACCGGCCTTCTACCGCGCAGGGTTGACGACGCGGAACGCCGCCGAAGCAAGGATGGGCCCACCCCGGCAGAAGCCCGACAAAAGGAGAAGGAACGTGAAGAAGATCGCCGCGATCCTGGCAGGCACTGCCGTGCTGACCCTGGGATCCGTGATGCCGGCGCATGCCTCCGACGACTGGACCAAGATCTCCGGCTGGACCGGCCTGGCCAACAAGCAGCCCACCGGCTACATGAACTACAACGGGCAGGTCGAAGGCTGGGGCCGGGTCGACTGGAGCGGCACCACGGTGGAGGTCCACACCGGTGCCAACGACCTCTGGGACGGCGACGGATTCTGCGCCGTCACCCAGCTCCGGTACCACGTCAAGACCGGTTCCTCCTGGAACCCCGACTGGCAGTACCGCACTCCCGCCATCGACTGCAGCTCGAACGGCAGCCAGGTCACCTCCCCCTACTACAGCTCCAACTACCCCATCAAGGACGTCACCTTCCGCACCTGCCTGGGCTTCTCGGACGGCAGGATCTGGGAGTGCGGCAACTGGTCCTGGTGACCGCCGCGCAAGAAGGGCCCGTCTCCTCCGGCATCGACGCCGGAGGAGACGGGCCCTTCTGCGTTTCAGGAGTGCGAGTCCCCCGCCGCCGCTCCGGCTCCCCGCGCCGTGCTGGTCTGAATCGCCCTGGCCCCTCCGCGCCCTTCCTGGCCGCCACGACCCACACCGAGCTCGTCGTCCGGCCCCGGCGCGAAGCCCGACCTGGCGACCAGGCACCCGCCTTCCGGTCCGGCCTCGACCCGAGCAGCTGCGCGCGGCCTCCGCCCCGGACCGCCATCTCCACCACTTCGGTGACCTCCGCCATCCGTGCCAAGACGATCCTCCTGCAGCGGGCCGCAGAACCCCGATCGCCGCCTTGGCCGCGCTCGCCGCGGCCGCGCGCCTCACTGCTGCCCGATGCAGAGAGGCCCGAACCCATTGCTGGGTCCGGGCCTCTCCATGTCTACTGGCCGATCCGATCCGGTACCCGGCAAGGGCCGCCGGACGGGGCGGCTGAGTCTTCGACGCCCGCCCTTGCCGCCGGTTTTCCGAAGGTCGGTGTAAACCCGGTTTACATGTGCGGGGCCCGCCCAGGCAGCTCCAGGTACGGGCAGGGCGGAGTAAACCGGGTTTACACCGCCTGCGTCGCTGCCTCGGCACTGTGCGCGGAGTCCAGGAGCTCGATCAGCGCTCGCGCGACCGCAGCAGCCTGACGGGAGGTCAACGCCGAGTGGATGCTTCGGGCAAGCGCCTCCGGGTCCGCAGGATCGACCGCCAGGGTCAGCACCCGCGAACCATCGGGGACCGGGTGGTGCGAGGTGCTCGCGCCACCCGCAGTAGCCGCAGACGCCGAGTCTCCTGCCGCCCGGCCCTCCGGGTAAACCGGGTTTACTCCGTCGTCCGACACCGCCGAGGACGAGCTCGTCGGGGCCGTGGGGTAAACCGGGTTTACACGAGCCTCGTTCCGAGGCCGGGCCACCGTCGTCTTCGGCTTGTCACGGGCCGCACGGGCCTGAGCGACCTGCTCGTCGGCCGACAGCGTGCCGGCCCGAGCCGCCGCACCGAGCCGGCGGGCATCCTTGACACCGATCTCCTTCGCCTCGACCATCTCCTTCACCTCAGGCTCGAGGTGAAGGAGCGCCAAGCGCTGGCCGACCCACGCCGCGGTCTTCCCGAGCCGGCGCGCCACGGCGGCCTGGTTTCCGTCATAGACCGTGTCGAGCAGTTCCTTGATCGCCTCGGCCTCTTCCACCGGAGGGACGTTCTCGCGGTGGATGTTGGCGATCAACGCAGCTTCGAGCATCGCAGCAGCGGTCGGCGCGAGGTCGTCCTGCAGATCGACCCGGATCCGCTCCAGGCCGGCACGGGCAGCGGCCCTCAGACGGCGGTTGCCGTCGAGGGCAACGAAGGACGCGTCACCGAGGAGTTCCTCGGACACCCCCGGATGGGCGTCCAGGAACGCCATCCGCGACACCACGGTGATGGCGGTGATCTGGCCGCCCTCCCGCATGCTCGCCGCAGTCTCGTCGATCGCCGCCTCGCTGTACGTCTTGCGATGGTTGCGAGGATTGAAGACGACATCCTTCAAGGGGACGCTCGACGCCTTGCGGGGCCGCCCCAGCGCCTCACTGCGGGCCTCTGCCGACGCAAGGTCACCGCCCTTGCTCGCAGTGAGATTGCCGAATGCGGACCCGCCACCGGCGAGCTTCTTCGCGATGCTCATCCGAGCCTCCTGCGGATCTCGCGCATGCGCTGCGCCTGGGTGGAGGACGGCGCGTACTGCAGCAGAGGCTGCTTCAGGTGCACCGCCTCACGCTGCTCCTTCAGGTCGGGCAGGACGCTCAGAACCGGCGGGTCCTGGAGGCCTTCCCACTGCTGCAGGGCGTTGACGACGACGAAGCCCTTGCGGACGTCGTACTTGTTGACGACCAGGCCGAGGCGGTCGATGTCGACCTCGTAGTCGAGGGAGACCGTGTTGATCTGGCTCTCGAGCATCATGTACGCGTGCGCGGAGGAGTCCTCGGCTTCGACCGGGATGACGACGCCGGAGTTGCCCCTGGCCTCGTTCTTGCGGCGGTGCGCGTAGTAGATGCCAGCGTCCATCGCGAGTCCGAGGTTCGGCGGGGCGTCGATGACGACGACATCGAAGTGCTCCTCGAGCGGAGCCAGGGCCCGCTGCAGGAGCGCTTCGCGGGGACCGCGGACACCGCCGAGCTTCGAGTCCAGCAGGAACGCCTCGAACGACGACGGGAGTAGAAACAGCCTGCCCTCGAAGTACTCGGGGGCGATCGGCACGACGTGGTCCAGTAGGGAGCCGACGACGCGCTCGCGTTCGACCATGTGCGTCACCAGGCTCTCGGTGCCCGGCGCGATCTGCTTGCAGCCCAACTGCTCGGTGAGGTGCCCCTGCGGGTCGTAGTCCACGAGCAGGGTGCGCAGACCGGGGATGGCCGGAAGCTTCGACGCCCCGGTGGTCGCCGGCAGACCGAGCGCTATGGCCTGAGCAAGGCCTGCGGCAACAGTCGTCTTGCCGACGCCCCCCTTCTGATTGCAGACGATGAACCGCCGGACCTGGCGCGGGATCGCCAGATCCGACAGCGGCGCAGCGTGCGAGTCGATCCAGGAGCGGATCGCCTGGGCGAGGCCCTGGACGAAGGAGATGTCGCGCGCGGTGCACTCGGACTTGAAGGTGTCGTACATGCCGGCGGGCAGCCAGGTGTTGAAGCTGTCGGCGCCGGAGGTGTCCACGGTCGCGTCCTGGCCGACCTCGCGGGCGAGCCACCGCTGGACTGCTTCAGTCACCGCTACCTGCATGTCGATGCCGAGCTGGGCGGCCCGGGTCTTCAGCGCTTGGCGGAGAGTCGGCGGAAGCTTCGACGCAACCTTTTCCCGCTCTCCATCGGAGTATGGAGATGCCATGACGTCACCATAGTGGCGTCAGAGGGGTTTTGATGCATCCGGGCCCGAATCGGCGTGGCGCACACCGTCGCTGACGCCGCCGGTGCACGTCCGGTTCGGACCCGGTGCACGTCCGGTTCGGACCCGGAAGACGGGCCTGCCCCTCGACGAGGCGGCATGCAAGCACCTCGTCGACGGGCAGGGGATCGTGCAGACCAGCGCCCATAGGCCCCGGGCCTGGCTTCCCGTCAGTCCACGGACGCCTGGTCGGCGACGGCCGCCTTGAAGACGTCGAGCAAGTCCGGGTGGTCGGTGTGATTGGTGATCTGAAAGGAGGTGACGGCACCGCCGCGCTTGATCGATTCGACCGGCATGGGGAGGCCGGCAGGCCAGCGCCCCGCGCGCTCGCCCTCGGCGAGGATGGGGCGGAACGAGCCGGTGAAGCCGCGCAGGTTTGAGGCCCCCAACTCGGCACGCAACTCATCGGCACCGCGCACGCCGTCATGCCCGGGGGCGGCGAGCAGCCGCAGGACATCCCGGGCGCGAGGAGGAAGCTGCCGGTAGTAGGCGCGGGCAGTCTCGACGGTCCACCGCACCGGCGCGCTGTCAACGACGATGCAGTCGCGGTGGCGCTCGAGGAACGGGGCCAGTAGCTCCAGTTCCTCCGGCGAGGGGTCGATGATACGGATCTCCACCCCCGCAGCGTAGCCGCGCTTACACGTAATGCCAATGAACGATAGATGTAAGCATGGCGCTGCACAGCTGGGACGATCTCGACCTGGAAGGCGGCACCGCCAGCATCCGCCGCACGCTCCAGCGGACCCCCACCGGCGGCCTCACTGCCTGCCCACCAAGACCGTCGGCTCGGAACGGCGCATCGCCTCTTCCTGCCGAGTGCGTCCCCGCACTCAAGCGCCATCGCGAACGGCAGGACCAGGAGCGGGAGACTGCCGGCGCGGGCTGAACGGAGAGCGGCTTCGTCTTCACCGCGCCCGACGGTTCGCCTGCCGACCTGTCCACACTGACCAGCACGTCACCGCGCTATGCCAGGCGGCCAGGCTCCGCCGCATCCGGTTTCACAATCTCAGGCACACCGCCGCAACCCTGCTCCTCGAACAGGGCGTCGAACTCGGCGTGATCAAGGAACTCCTCGGACACGCCCACATCGGCGTCACCGCCACCGTCCGACTCCGCCTCCAGCGCCAAGCCATCGACACCCTCGGCAACGCCCTCCGAGCCACCGCGAGCCCTGACGACCCGTCAAGTGTAAGAACCCGTCCGCTGACGTTGCCGTCACCCCTGCCGTCAGACACCCAAGAAGCCCCGTCAGAGTTGAATCTGACGGGGCTTCCGGACCGTCAGGAAATCACTAAACGCATCCCATCGCGCGCGAACCTCAACACTGCCCTCCTGATACATGGCTACAGGCGGGTTACCACTCCCTGAAGGCTCTAGCGGCTTTGTGCGGCACCCGTCCGCTGACGTTGCCGTCAGATAGCCCAGGGGCCCCGCCGAAGGTGCTAATCCGGCGGGGCCATGGGCCAGCAAAAAAACGCTAATCCTTAACTACTGCGCCACCAATGCAAGCAGCGCGGACTCGTCAAGCGCTAGAGCACTTCCATCTCAAATCCGAACTGATCCCTTACGTCTCTCGCCATATTCTCACCCGAGAATCTCGGAATTTTCTGCTCCCACCAGCCCCAACGTCCAGAGATATCAAACCCTCCTTCAATTAGGTTCTTGAAGCGAAGGTCAATTTCAGCAACCTCTGCGATGAACCATGCGGCTTCGGGGGCACCTTCAGCACCCAGGCTTTCGATTACGGTCTGCAGGAAGCCTCTCACTGACAGGTCGTTCCAGTACTCAAAGAGAGTTGCGGAATATCCCTCTTGACAGTCTTCCACGAAATCGGACCACGCTTCAAGTGCACGCCCCGGAGTCTCCGGGTGGCGCCGACCCGAGCTTCGAAGGGCATCTCTGAAAAGGCTAACGAACGACAACTCGGCCTCCAATGGCAGACTCACCTTCTTTAGCGATAGCTCATCGCAGAACGACGGAAGTACGACAGTCCGTCATCAGGGCGGAAGAACGTGGAGATGGTCCCACCACTATTAAGGTATCCGTAGTACCCGGTAGTCGGATCGAAGCGATGCATGCCTCCACTGGCAGTAGTCACGCTGATTGAACCATCCGGACCATCACCGGCCATGAAATCACGCGCAGCCTCACGATAGGCCGCACGACCACCGGGGCCATCGAACTCGGGCATGTCAGGGTCCACTGCCCTCGGCTCGCGCGGAGCGCCCTTCTTAATTCTGAAATCAACGCCCTTGACGTGCTTTGCATAGTGAGCGCCAGCAGACTGATTAGAATTGAAGTCCGGCCGAGGGTCGCAGTTATGGACCAGGACCGGAGTGGCTCCTGCCAGCACATAGTACGTGTGAAGGTCGGAGATGGTGAGGTTGTAGGCGGTCTGCGGTTCGGTCCGGTAGGTGCGTACGGCTTCGATCGTGGCGGTTGTGTCATTGGTGGAGAGGACTTGGTCGCCGGGTTTGAGGTCGCCGGCGTCGGCCCAGCGGTTGGTGGTGACGTCCCAGTAAGGGTGGTGCTGGGTGGAGACGATGGTCGTGGTCTGGGACTGGGTGGTGAGGGTGAGTTCGGTGAACTCGGTGTCGTTGTGGCCAATGATGGTCGCCGTGACCGGTTCGGGTTGTGTGGTGCCCGTTGCGGGGTCGGTGGCGGTGACGGTGTCGTCGGTGGTCAGTTGGTCGATCGGCTTGGTGGTGGTTCCATCGGCGAGCAGAACCATGGTTCCGGCGGGGAAACTGTTACTGCACGGCGGCTTTGGCTTTGACTGCTTTGACGCGAGCCAATCGCCGACCTTTTCGAGTGCCTCGCCTCCGGCCTTCTTGAGCACCGGGGCTGCGAGCGCGAGGCCGGTCTCGGCTGTCACGGCGATTGCTGCGCCGGTCAGCTCGTCTTTGAGGAGGCCTCCCACTGAGTGGTCGGCGTTGCCGTCGAGCATGTTGTTGACGCCGGCTCCGAGTGCTCCGACCGCCGCGGCGCAGCCGACGGCTGCTGCTACTGCGCTTGCGCCGCCGGTTGCGATGGCTCCGGCGACGCCGCCGGTGTAGCACATGGCGCCGGCGCCGATCTCGACGGCCAGCACCACCACTGCGCGGACGACGGGGTGGTCGGTGGTGAAGTTCTGGACTCGCTTCGCGCCGTTGCTTATGTGGCAGGTGAAACCGGACCAGCCACCCCCGCACTTCTTGGTGTTTCGGCCGTTTCCGGTGTTTCCACCACTGCCGTTGCCGTTGCTGTCGGTTGTGGCCGGGGTCTCGCTCTGGTAGACCGGCTCGCTGTCAAGGTTCCAGACCGATCCGGAGTAGGCGTTGGTCATCAGTCCGGAGGGGTCGGAGCTGTTGACGGGGTCGTTGTTGCTGTAGGCGTAGCCGTTCCATTGCTGGGGGTTGGCTGCGTCGAGGAGTGGGTCGGGGTTGATGAAGCGGCCGTGGACGGGGTCGTACTCGCGGGCTCCGAGGTTGGTGAGGCCGGTGGTGGTGTCGAGGGTGCCGCCGACGAAGCCCTTGTCGCCGGACCAGGTGCCCGGTGCGGGTTGGGTGCCGCGGGGGTTGCCGAACGGGTCGACGGGCCTGCGGGTGACGGACTGGCCGGCGTCGGTGTTGATCTGGACGCTGCTGGTGCCGTGCGGGTCGGAGGCCTGGTAGACCAGGGTTCCGCCGCCGGTGGGTCCGGTGACGCGGGTGATGGTGAGGCCGCCGGGCGCGCTGTAGTAGCGGACGTCCGACATGGAGCCGGTGGCGGTGTCCAGGGTCAGTTCGTCGGAGCCGAGGTTGAGGGTGGTCTTGCCGGGGTTGCGGCGGATGAGCTGGTTGCCGTCGGCGTCGTACAGGTAGGAAGTGCCCTTGGCTTCGCCGGTCTTGGTGACCGATTCGAGTTTGTCCTCGCCGTTCCAGGTGAGCGTGGTGGTGCCGCTGGTTTCGGTGATCGAGGTGGTGTTGCCGATCGCGTCGTACTGGTAGGACGTCGCGACGGTTCCGGACGCCGACTTGGTGGAGGCGCTCTGCAGGCCGTGCGGGCCGCCGGTGCCTCCGCCGGTGTTCGGGGCGGTGGTGGGGGTGTTGACGGACTTCGGCGCGCCGAAGGTCTGGGTGGTGGTGACGTCCTTGGCGGTGTTTCCGGTGACGTCGTGCTGGATCAGGGTCTTGCGGTTGCCAGTCGGGTCGTAGTCGTAGGTCTGCCAGTACGGCGAGGGGCCGCCGACGCTGGGCTTGGCCGGGGTGCCGGTCATGGCGGGGCCGGTGGCGTTGATGCAGCCGCCGATGCCGGGGACGGAGGGCATCGCGGCGGTCTTGGTGCCGGCGGTGTCGGTCCAGGCGTTGGTGAGCCGTCCCAGGTAGTCGTACGTGAAGCACTGGGTGTCGGTTGCCGTGGCGCTCTGGATGTCGCTGACAGAGGTGATGCGGCCGGCGGGGTTGTAGGTGTAGCTGGTGACGTCCAGCTCGGTGGTTCCGGTCTGGCGCTCGAGGGTCGACTTGGTCACGCGCCCGGTCGACGGATCGTACATCTGGGTGGATGCGACCTGGGTGTTGGGATCTCCCAGGATGGTCCGGACCGTTCGGCCGAGGCCGTCGTGCTGGACGTCGGTCACCAGTGTGCTCAGGCCGGCGGAGCCCACCAGAAGGCCGTTGTCGCTGTAGCCGTAGTCGACTTCCTCGGCGGGCAGGCCGCCCATCGCGGGCAGGTTGGTGTAATGCAACAGCCCGAGAATGGAGGTGTAGTGGTTCGTGGTGGTGTATGTACCGGCGAGGGCTCCTTCGTTGGAGGGGATGGTGACGCTGCTGCCCGTGACCCGGTAGTTGGTGTCGTATTCGGTGATCGCCTGGGTGTAGGCGTTGCCCGTGGCGCCGCCTACATAGCGGGTGGAGGAGGCCGGTTGGCCCTTGGCTCCGGCGACGGTGTCGTAGGTCCAGCCGGCCAGTTGGTTGGCCGGGGCGATGCTGCCCGCGTACATGCCGGTCTTGCGGCCGAGCAGGTCGTAGTTGTAGGCGAGCGTGTTGCCCTTGGCGTCTGTAGTAGAGGCCACCTGGGAGTTGACGTCGTACGTGCTACGGGTGGTACCCGTGTCGGGGTCGGTGACCGAGGTCTGCCGGCCGCGCAGATCGTAGCCGTAGCTCCAGGTGTTGCCCTGGCTGTCAGTGCGCGAGGCGGGCTGGCCGGCCGGGGTGTACGCATACGTGGTGACGTCTGCGTCGGCGGCGTTGCCGGTCACGGCGGAGCCGCGGTACTGCCACAGCGCCGTGGTGCGTCCGCGCGCGTCGGTGTAGGTGGTGGTCGGTGTGCCGCCTTGAGGGGGCGTCACATCGACGCGGTCCGCTCCGGGGTAGGCGGTGGTGGTCGACCACTGTGGTTGGGCGTAGGCCATGAAGGCCGACTTGGTGACCCGGCCCATGCCGTCGTAGGTGTTCCAGGTCTGCGCAGGCACCTGGCTGTCGTTCGCTACGAAGACCGTGCCGTTCGGGGTGGCGGTGGTGTTGTAGTAAGCGCCGGATGTCTTGGTCACCCACCCGTGCGAGTCGTACACAGTGTCGGTGAGGAAGCGTCCGGCCATCGTCGTCAGCGCGTTGCTCTGGGTCTGCCGGAGCCGGCCGAGGCCGTCGTAGAGCTGGGTGGTGGTGAGGTATTTCTCGCTCTCGTTGATGCTCTGCGAGGTCACGACCGAGGGCGCTGTGACGCCGTTGACCGCGTAGGAGAACTTGTTGTTGGGGGACAGATTGGTCGCGCGGCCCGGGATCCACACGGCGGTCAGGCGGCCGAGGCCGTCGTACTGCTGTGTGGTGATGCGGCCGTTGGCGTCGGTGGAGACCAGCGGCAGGTTGCGCCCGGGATCCTGGTCGACGGTGGAGGTCCACCCCTTCGGGCCGGTCGAGGTGACCTTGGTGGGTATTGCCCCGGTGGCCGGGGTGAATGCGACGGTGGACTTGGCGGCGAACGCTGCCGGGTCGCGTCCGGTCAGCTGGTTGCCGTCCACGTCGTAGGTGGAGCCGTCGCCCTGCGTGTTGGACACCGGGCGGCCGTACACGTCGAAGCCGGTGGTGGCGGTGTTGACGTACACCGGGTTGCCGGAGGCGTCGTAGTGGTCCAGCGTCTGGGCACTGGTCGGCTCGGCGAGAGTGCCGGCCTGGCCGAACGGCTTGGAGTCGTAGAGAGTGCGGGTGTTGCCGACAGTGTTGGAGGAGTTCGCCGTTGTCCCGCAGGGGCCGACGACGGACTTCTTCTCGCTCACCAGGGTCACCAGCGCGGTGTTGCTGCTGGTGGCGTATTTCGTGGTGGTGCAGATCTCCGGGGTGGCAGCGGTGCCGTCGCCCTTGTCGTCGATCTGCAGTTCGCGGTTGGCGTGCGCGGGGTCGCTGGTGGCGATCTTCGTGGTGGTCCGCCAACTGCCGTCGGCAAGCTTGCTCTTGGCCACCGTGGTGACCTGGTCGGCGGGGTAGCGGGCCACGAGGTCGGGCATGCCGCCGGACTGCTTGTGCGTCGCGGTGACGCGTTGGCCGCTGCTGGTGGTGCCGCTCATACTGACGACCTGGCCGCCGGCCTGGTCGTAGAACTCGGTGGCGATCGGTGAGCCGCTCAGCCAGTTGCTGTCGGTGACGCTTCCGCCGAGCGGGCTGGTGACGCTCACACTGCGCGGGGTGCCGTTGGCGAGCACGTCGCCGTCCATGCCGCGCAGGAAGGTCACGCGTTGCTGGGTCTTGGGCGCTTCGCCCGTGTTGCCGCTGCCGAGAACTGTGTCCACCGACTGGTAGCCGCGGAATCCGTCCCAGGTGCGGGTCTTCGGGTCGGTCCACTCGGCGTCGTTGCGGTGCCAGGCCGCGCCGCCGTTGTAGGTGTAGGCGGTCTTCTTGGTCATCGAGGCGCCGGTGACGGCGTCCTTCTCAGCCACGCTGGTGACCAGGTACTTGTTGAACCAGTCGTTCACCGGGTCCGGCGAGGACGAGCCCGGCAGGTACCAGTGGACGGGCATGCAGGCCATCGTGTTGCCGTCCTCGGAGGACGGCATGCGGTTGTTGACCCGCGAGCACTCCGGGGAGGAGTAGTACACCAGGATCTGGCCGCCGGTCTCGGTGGTGATCTGCTGGATGCGCGGGCGCTTGAAGGCCGGCTGAGCAGGGACCAGGCCATCGACCCGGTTGTCGAGTTCACGCGCGGTGAAGGACACGGCGGGGAGCTTGGCCTCGGCCTGCCCGTTGGTGCCGGTGCGCTGGATGGAGGCCAGCCACAGCGAGGGCTTGGTGCTGTCACCGGGGTCGGGGAAGGAGTGGTTCAGGGTCCAGGTGTCGACCGTGCGGTAGCCGGTCCCGACCAGCACCTGGGTGGAGATCCCGGTCAGGCGCTTGGTGGTGAAGAAGGACGGCCCGGCATTGGTGCAGCTGGTCGTGCACAGCTGGTCCAGCGGGACGTCAGGCCAGTAGGCGGCGTTCGCGGCGGTGCGCTGGGAGGGGTCGCAGGTGATCGTTCCCGACGGAAGGCAGCGCTCGGCCGTGGTGAAGGCCACCTTGGCGCCGGGCTTGAGCGTGCCGTGGGCGGCGGTCTGCTCGGACAGGCGCTGGCCGTAGGCGATTTCCTTCACCTGGCCGCCGCGGATGTACGGGGTGAGCGTGCCGGTGCCGCTGTTCTGGCCGGCGCCGCGGCTGTAGTTGTTGCCTTCGGTGACGTAGGTGTAGCTGATCAGGTTCTGGTGGGTGTCCACCACGTAGTCGAGGTTCCAGCGCCACCCCATGGCGCACCAGGAACCCTTGCCGGTGGCGGAGTTGTAGCAGGGGTCGCCGCTGTTGGGCGAGTACACCGGCTCGGACCAGGCCGAGTTCGTCGCCGGATCGGTGCCGTCACCGCCCGGGAGGTGGTTCTGGCCGAACCAGTACTGGGTGCCGTCGGCGATGGTGACCTTCCAGTACTCGCCGTTGTTGAGCCCGTTGGGGGCACCCGTCAGCAGCTCGACCTGCGTGCCGTCGTCACCTTGCAGGTGCCACACGCCCTGCGCGTCGTCCCGGACGAGGGCACCCGAGTGCCCGGCCAGTGAGAGGGTGGCGTTCTGGCCGCCCCAGCAGAGATCGCTGGAGCCGGCGATGCCGTCCTTCGAACACGACTGGTAGGACCGCTCGACGAAGCCGGGCTCGTAAGCCCAGCCGTCACCGATCCAAGAGGACTGCGAGTTCACCCCGGAGGTCTTCCCGTCCACGGCCGACGAGTCGTAGGACAGGGACACGGTCGGCGCCGCGCCGGCGATGCCCGCGGGAACCTGGACGGGGTACGAGTAGGTGAAGTTGCCCATGTTCGAACCCGCACCCCAGGCCGCCGACGGCGACAGGGAGGTCGCCGCGAACGAGCCGCTGGCGCCTGAGGAGCCGGCGGTCAGGGCCAGAACCGTCGGTGCGAGCGCTCCGGTCGAGGCCTGACCGCTGGTGACGGTCTTGCCTGTCGCCGGTGAGGTGGCCGGGAGGGTGACGTCGGCAGTGAGCCGGCCGGAGGTGACGTCGACCCTGCTGTCGACCCGCGTCTGGGTTCGGCACTCGGGCTTGTCGGGGCTGGTCAGCGCACAGGCGGGCAGTGCGACCAGCAGGGCGCGGTCCGCCCACAGGGCCGCCGGCCATGCCTTCAGGTCGAGTGCGACGGCCACCTTTCGGCCCGCCGCAGCGGCGGAGTCGGGGTTGCCGGTGAGGGTGACGAGCGGGCCTGCCACGCCGGCCGCCCTGCCCTTGGCCTCGTCGACCACCTCGACCTTCATCGAGTGAGGGGCTGAGGATTCGCCGCTGCCCACTCCCAGCAGAACCGGCAACGAGCCGGCCTTCACCAGACCCCGGCCGCCGGAGGAGGGCGACGCTCCGCCCGTCGCCGCAGCAGCATCCTTCGCCGCGGCCGATCCGGACCCGATGGTCACCTCGGCGCTGCCGCTCGCCACGGCAGTCATGTGGTCGGAGGGCTTCCAGTCGCTGGGCACCGGGAAGGGCGGCGGATCGGCCTTCGCGAGCACCAGATCAGTGCCGCTCACCGGCGTCAGACCGCTGTCCCACGCAGCTTTGGGTATCCATCCGTCAGTGGCTGCCCATGCTTCGACAGACGGTATCGCCAGCAGAGTCATCAGCACCGACAACAGGGTGGAAACTCCCAGCCATCGATGCCTTCCCCATAGCCATCGCCCTGCTGGCGTCTTCGCGCGCCAAACCCTCACAGATGTCTCCAGTTGTCCAAGAACTCCGCGCGTGCATATGTGCACGCGCCAATGCGCAGTCGGGTGCGCATCGTGGAGATGCTAAAGATCCCCAAAAGGTCGGAACGGTGGAAAACGGACACAGATTCAAGGGTTTGCCAAAGCTTTACATTTGGTGCTGACGCCATGTCACGGTATGCCCGCATGGGTCCAGTTGAGCAAGTCGACCCGAGCTGTTCGAGCCGGCCGGGGGATCCCAGGGGGCGTCATTGGCGCCGCTGTCGAGCATTGCAGGCAGCCGCCCTCTGGTCGGCGTCAGGGCATTCACCTGTAACGATTCAAGGGGGCGGCAGATGCGGGCGTTTCGCCGTCATTGGATCGTTATCAAGGATCTAACGGCTTGGTGGGGACATTTCCGGACATGGAAATTTCACATGGCCCCACTCTCCGGCAAGCATCTGGAACGCTCACATACGGTCCTCGCAGAGATTTGAGCCCGATCCATGTCCAACCGAAGTTCCACCCCGCACACCGGACGGCTAGCGAAGCCCCGCACGAGAAATCTGCACCGGCTGGTGGCCCTGGCCGCGACCGGCGCACTCAGCCTTGGCCTGCTCGGCATCCCAGCGGCCCACGCGGACACGTCCACAGCATCCCCGTCCGCCTCGCCGTCACAGGCACCGGCTATCACGCCCGAACAACAGGCGATCCTGGACGCCCGCAAGCTGGCCAAGTCCACCGGTCAGCCAGTGGTGGTCGCGCCGATGACGACCGAGTCGTCAAGGACGGTGGCGAACCCCAACGGCACGCTCACCACCACCGACAACTCACTGGCCGTCCGCACCGCGCGGGCAGACGGCTGGGCGGACCTCGACCCGACGCTGCACCGGAACGCGAACGGCACGATCAGTCCGGTCGTCACCCTGGACTCGCTCTCACTGTCGGGCGGCGGCTCCGGTCCGGTCGCCACCATCACCGCCGCCGATGGCGCCAAACTGGCCGTCACCGCGCCGTTCACACTGCCGGCCCCGACTCTCTCCGGCGACACGGCGATCTACTCCAATGTGCTACCGGATGTCGACCTGCGCGTCACCGCGCTCAGCAACGGGGGGTGGCGGGACGTCATCGTGGTCAACACCGCGGCCGCGGCCGCCGATCCGCGCCTGAAGACGCTGCACTTCCCGGTATCCCTCACCGGCCTGACGCTGGAGACCGACCAGGCCGGCAACATCAGCTTCAAGGACACCGCCGGCAAGGTGCGCTTCCAGGCGCCCACCCCACTGCAGTGGGACTCCACCGTCGTGCCCGTCGCGCAGTCGGCCCCCAGCGGAACCGACACGGCGCCGCGCTCCCTGACAGCCACCACGCAGAACGTCCTGTCCACTTCGGAGTCGAGCGTCGCGGGCCCCGGCGATACCGCGGTCACCGCCCCCATCGCCGTGCAGGCAACCAGCGCCGGAATCGACCTGATTCCGGATGCCGCCACCTTCGGCAAGGGCACCGGCCCGTGGTACCTGGACCCGACCATCGGCGGCGTCAGCAGGGCAGCCGCCGCCACCCAGGTCCAGGAGTACCTCCGCGACGCCAAGTACTTCAGCACCGCCGACCAGGACCTCGGCGTCGGCTACTGCGGCTACAGCAGCGGCTCCAACCCCTGTCCCGGCTACGGCCGTGAGCGCGCCTACATCAGAGTCGGGATCGCACCCGAGATCTACACCCAGCCCAGCGGCGCCCCGGCCCCACCGACCGTCTACGACTCCACGATGCTCGTGAACGTCACCGACGCGTCCTCCCCGACCACCAGCACCTCGTTCGGCCTGTACTGGACCGGGACCATCGACGCCAACACGACATGGAACAACCAGCCGTGCAACGGCAGCGCCATCTTCGGCGGCTGCACCAAGGTCGCAGACTCCTCCGCGCCGATCACCGGAACCGGCACGATCTCCTTCAACGTGACCGCGCAGATGCAGCAGGCCGCGTCCCAGAAGTGGGGTGACTGGACCGTCGGCATCGCGCCCAGCGACGAGAACAACAAGCTCTACCGCCACCACATCCGGAGCAACGTCTCCATCACCACCAATTACGACATCACGCCCAGCTCGTGGTGGCCCCGCAGCACCCCGTCCCCCGGCTTCGCCAACAGCGACGGCAAGGGCAAGCCGGCCGGTGGCGACTGCTACGGCAGCAACACCCCCGGCTGGATCGGCGCTACCCAGAACCTTACGTTGGGCCTGAGCCAGTGGTCGCCGGTCGGACAGAACCTCACCGACAACTTCGCCCTCTGGGACGAGACAGACAACACCTTCCCCGGTGTCTGGTCCACCCCGGCACCTGCGTGGGGTGACGGCTACGTCAACGTGCCGGGCTCCGCTCTGGCCGACGGTCATCAGTACCGCTGGTGGGCAAACGCCAACGACGGCCTGCTCACCTCCCCGAACTCCGGCCCCTGCTGGTTGCGCGTCGACAAGACACCGCCCAGCGTGAACGTCAGCTCCACCGACTTCCCCCCCTCCGGCTCCCCGAACCCGACCAAGGTCGTCGGCACCGCCGGCTCGTTCACCATCACCGGCTCCGACCCCGCCCCCGCCGGCGGCACCGCCTCCGGCCCCGCCTGCTTCCGGGTCAGCACCGACCCCAGCCCGGTGACCGGCTGGCACTGCAACGACACCGGCGTCCTACTGCCCGGCACCGACGGCAGCGCCGCTTACAGCTACACCCCGCCCCGCTGGGGCACCAACGTCCTCTATATGCAAGCCCAGGACAACGCCGGCAACTACAGCCAGCCGTACGCCTACAGCTTCTACGCCCCGTGGTCCGCATCCCAGGGCGTCATCTACGGCGACATCACTGGCGACCGACGCCCTGACATCCTTCTGCCGGACAACACCGGCAACCTCCGTGTCGTCCAGAACACCATCGATCCCGCCCACGCGGGCTGGCTCGCCGGATCCGCGGTTGACTCGCCGACCGGCAACTGGCAGGGCGTCCAGATCACCCACCACGGCTCCCTGCGCGGCGGCGTCTACCTCGATGACCTGATCGCCCACCCGGCGGGCGACCCGCGCATGTACCTGTACCTGAACTCAACCACTGGATTTGCCACCCGTACCTCGTTCTTTCTCAACGGCACCCCCACCCAGGGCGTGGTCACCTGCACCGACGCCAACGGCCTCACCATCACCTGCCCGGCAGAGCTCGGCACCGACTGGAGCAACGCCACCCAGATCCTCGCCGTCGGATCCGTCGACGACGAAGTCACCGCCACGCCCGCCAGGACCTACCTGATCGCGGTGATCGGCAAAAAGCTCTGGCTGTTCTCCCCCGGGAGCAACAGCATCAAGCTGCTCGCGCCCAAGGACACCCAGATCTCCAACCTCGACTGGAGCAACTACGACCTGATCGGCCCCGGCCCCGCCAACGGCACCACCACCTGCACCAACGCCGCCGGAACCACGACGACCACCAAGCAAGCCACTCTGTGGACCCGCGAGCGCAGCACCGGAAAGATCCTCTCCTACCCGATCACCAGGAACCCGGCCAACAACTGCGCCATCGACTACTCCGCGCTCGCGGACCCCACCAAGGGGACCGTCATCGGGAGCGGCATCGACCCCGCCGCCTACCCGACGGTCGGCTCGGTCGGTGACCTCACCGGCGACGGCATTCCGGACCTGTACGCGCAGAACTCGGCCAGCCAGCTCACCGTCTGGCCCGGCAAGATCGGCGACGCCACCGGCCACCCCGGTGTGGTGACCGGCTTCACCGGCGTCAACACGGTCGGCGACCTGCGTCCGCCGCTCGCCCGCTACCCGCTCGCCGACAACGCCAACGACGCCATCGGCCGCAACAACGGCACCGTCACGGGCGACGTCAGCTGGATCTCCACCGGCCGGGCCGAGCCAGCCAACGCCGCACTGCTCAACAGCACCGGCAACAACGGCGAGATCGACACGACCCTGCAGGTCAACACCCAGCAGTCGTTCACCGTGAGCGCCTGGGCCCGCGCCGACCAGCTCACCGAAGGCGTCGTCGTCAGCCAGGACGGCACCGGCACCAGCAACTTCATGATCTGGCCCAGCCTGGTCAACGGCGTCGCCTACTGGAAGTTCGCCATGGCCACCGCCGACACCGCGAGCGGCTGGCCCTACGACGCCACAGAAGCTGTCAACTCCGCCGGCCGCGTCCAGCCCGGCGCCTGGACCAAGCTGACCGCGACCTTCAACGCCACCACCAAGCAGATGGTCCTGTTCGTCAACGGCGCCCCCGCCGCCTTCGGCACCCACAACACGACCATCCCGGCCACCGGCAAGCTCGTCATCGGCCGGTACCGGGGCGGCAACGCCAACAGCAACTACTTCAAGGGCGCCGTCGCCGACGTCTCTGTCAGCAACTTCGTCGACACCCTCCCCACTACCCTCACCGGCGGCAGCATCCTCCGCCCCGGCGACACCGTCTACTCCGCCCACACCATGCTGGTCATGCAACCGGACGGAAATCTCGTCCTCTACGCCCTCAACATCCAGAACACCCTCACCGGAAAAGCCCTCTGGGCCACAGGCACCAACGGCAACCCGGGCGCCTGGGCCACCATGCAGACCGACGGCAACCTCGTCGTCTACAAGCCCGACCCGACCTTCACCACTCCCGGCAACAGCGCGAACTCCCTCTGGAACTCCGCCACAGCCGGAAACCCCGGTGCCGTCGCCAAGATCCAGGACGACTGCAACTTCGTCATCTACAAGCCGTCCGGAACCCTCGCCTGGGACTCCAAGACCTACAACCCCAACCCCTGAACCCACTGCGACCAGGCCCGCCGGACGAAACAGGCTCGGCGGGCCCTTCACCCACCCATCAGACTCCAACCCCAAGGAATCCCATGCCCAAGCAGCCCACCCAGCTCAACAAGGACAGCGCAGTCGGCGGCCCCCTCGCCGGCATGAACGGCTGGCAGTTCCTCCTCACCTTCCTCCCCCTCGGCCTCGCCCTGGCCTTCCTCCTCGGTGCCATCGGCGCAGCCATTGGAGCAGGCGCCGCACTGGCCAACATCAAGGTCGCCAAGAAGGAACTGTCCACGCCTACCAAGGCCCTCGCCATGATCGGCGTCGACCTTGCCGCGGCCGTCCTCTGGTTCATAGTCGCGCTCGCCCTCAACGCGGCGATCGGATAGTCCCGCCGGCTCGAACGCGCCTGGGTAGGCCAGCACATCGGCCCCGCGCTCACAGGCGCCAGGAGACCTCGCACCGTGACCAGCGGCCGCTTAGCCGCTGGCCGCTCCTGCTCCTCCCGTACTACCGGAACTGCACAACCAATCCGCGGGAACCACACCCGCGCGGGGTCGAAAACAGCCAACCAGGACCACGGCACTTAACGCTGCGACGGTGCCTGCGTGTTGACCACGACCAACACGCAGGGCACCGTCGCACCGCATCGAACGTCATTCCGCCGAGAACCTCGCTGTGCCCTGGTCGCGACTGCGGCCAACAGGCCACCGCCCTCCGGCCAGTGCTGGACGACGACAGCCACATGGCCCTCATCGAGGCCCTCCACCCCAAGTCCGGTCTACCCGTTGCCCGGAGACCCACGGGACGTCCTCCCCACCGATGGACGCCGCTCTCAGCCCCCCGAAGCCCCCACCCAGCCGCACATATCTCCCCGCGGACAACATCCCGCCGCGGCGCTATCACCCACGAGCCGATCGCTACGGGAAACGCCTCACATCCCGACCCCCGCCCACCTACCGTGGAGAACCAACCACCGGCAGAGACACAGGGGAGCAGCAGCATGTCGTGGCGAGACGCGGTACCGCTGGCCCTGCGGATGCTGCTGCAGAAGGACAGCCGTGTCGACCCGCACCTGGAGATCCTGCGCCTGGGCGTCGAGCACGAGGACGTCGCCGCCCGCGACATCACCGTCACCCTGGTCTTGGACGGCGCGCTCGTCACCGGAACGGTGATCTCCACCGACACGTGGGAGCGCCTGTACCTGCGTCAACTCGGCGACCAGGACGACACGCTGCGCCGCATCGTCCGCGACGCCGTCGGCCATCTCGACTCCGCCGCGGACACGGGGCGCCGCCGACGCGAGATCGACCAGCGTTTTCTGCACCTGCGCGACGTCACCCACCAGGCCGGCCGCACCAGGCACACCCTGGCGCTGTGGCGCGGACCGATTGCCGCAGTCGGTGGCTGGAGCCTCGGCCGACCCGACAAGGACTGACCCCGCGCCGCCCGCCGCGATCCCGGTGCGGGCGTGCGCGGTGCTCGTCGACCCCGACAGCCGGGTGTGTGTGATCCGCGCTGTCACCGGCCCGGTGACGCACAGCACCCGCTGCCCGGCGGCCTGGTCGCCGACGGAGAGGAGCCGGCCGCCGCGCTGCTCGGCCACGGAAGTGCGCTGGCTGCCCTTGGCGGCCCCGGCCGGAGCGCGCCTCTGCCCGGTCGCCGCCGTCACAGTCCGGCCGCGTCCGCGGCCGCCGTGCCGGTGCTGTCGGTCGCGATGACGGATGCCGCCTACCGGTGGCGCCGGTTGCGCGCGCTGTCGGTCGGAGGTGCCACGCTGGCCTGGTGGGCGAGTATGACGAGCAGCTGCTGCGCGGCCGGGTGTACGGCGCCGAGCACAACGATCCGGGTCCGCGCCCGGGCCACGACTACCGGGAGCTGGTGGGCGGTCCGCTGGACGGGCTGCTGCTGGACGTCACCGGCTGGGAAGCGGACATGCTCGAATGCGGTGCCGCGCTGATCACCGAGCTCGGCCACTACGGTGGCGGGGGCCGCGCCCACTACGAGCCGCGCCCCGACGACCCGCGACGGTGGGACTGGGCGGGCGACACCCCGTAGCGACGCGGGCGGGCGTGCGCGGGGAGCGGGCATACCCCGGGCTGGGCACGGGCTACGGGTCGTGCCGGTCGGGGGGTGTAGCCGTACGACGCGATGGTGCGTGTCGCGGCCCCGTCGGCCGCCACCGCCCGCCGCTCCGGCAGCCCGGCCGCCCGCGCCGAGAAACGATCCGTCAACGTGGGAAACCGGGCGATCCTCTTTCCGGTGATCTTGATGGGGAAGACGCGGATTTCGCTGCCTCGACCGCGATCATGTCCGCGTGATCACCACTACTCGGGTCCCGCTGCGCCTGGGCGCGCTTGCCGTCTGCTCCCTCCTCCTCACCGCCTGTGGCCTGCAGACGCACACACCGGCCTCGCAGGACGCGCGACTAACCAAGGCAGCGGGGATCGCCAACATCTCGCTGCTGATGCCGAAGAGCCTGTGGAGCGATACGAAGCCGTACAGCTCCCTCGACAAGGTGGGCATCGACGAGTTGGACGGGGACCGCGGTGCTCGCGGCCTGGTCCGCGTCAACCTGACCGGGACGCAGGTCATCACCTACATGAAGGAGCTCGACGAAAACGCCCACCCCGGTTGGCTCGACGGCGACTACAAGAAGGAGTCGTCGGCGAGGGTCTACGAGGCCATTGGGACAGCGCTGGACGGCATCAAGCCCGCACGGTCCGCCTCCGACCCGGCGCCGGAGGTGCTGATCGACGACACCCTCGCCACGCCCGCGCCGTAACGGACGGGGTGGGACGGGCGTCGGTCGCCGGATGGCAGGCCGCTATGGCGCGGCGAGGTGTTGCTGCCGGTCGGTGACCAGCGTGTGCCATCGGGTGCGGACGGTGTGTTCGGCGTCGTTCCACCGGGCGGTCGAGGGGCTGCCGGGCGTCAGGCCGGCCATGTAGTGGGCGATGTCGGTGTAGTAGGAGTAGTCGCCTCCGCGGGCGACTTCGCGTAGGCGGGTGACGGCGGCGGCGTGTCCGGCACCGTCGCTGCGGACGGCGCAGTGGAAGGCGGCGGCGAGTTCGACGGCGGCCTGGGCGGCGGTGATGCCGGAGGCACGCGTGTCGGTGCGCAGCGCATCGATGCGCTGGTCGAGGTTGTCGGCGCCGGCGTCGCGCAGGAGATGGGCGGTGCGGACGGTGAGGGTGGTGGCGCGCAGGTCGAGTCCGGTGAGGAGTTGCTCGGCGAGGTCGATCTCGTCGTCTGCCGCCTGCGGGTCGGTGAAGGCGAGGACGAATGCGTGCTGGGCCTGGCAGGTGGCGGCTTCGCCAGCGACGGCGTGCTGTTCGGCCTGGGTGCGGGCGGCGAGGTAGGAGGCGGCGGCGGTGGCCATGTCGCCGTGCGGCCAGTGGAGGTCGCCCTCGACGCGGTGCTGCCGTCCCTTCCAGCCGAGGTGCTGGGCGGCTTGTTGGGCGGCGGGGAAGTCGCCGGCCAGGCGCAGGAGGTGGACCAGGCCCCGGCGGGCGGCCGGGGCGAGGCGGCTGGCGCTGTCGGCGACGGTCTGCATGCCGTGGCGGGAGTCGGCGCGGTGGCCGAGGTCGCGTTGGGCCTTGGCGAGGTAGTAGAGGGCCATCAGGTGCAGGTCCTCGGGCAGCAGGCGGCTGTCGACGACGGCGGCGAGGCGCTGGACGGTGCGGGCGCGGTGTTCGTGCTGGCGGCGGGTGAGCGCGGAGAGCGTCTCGACCAGCATGTCGGCGGGCGTCGGCTCGGCTGCGGCGTCGCCGTCCCGGGGCGGCGCGGTGCTCGGCGACGGCGACGGGGCCGGGGCCGGTGCGGGCGGGGCGAGGGGCTCCCACACGGAGTCGCCGATGTAGGCCCAGGCGGCCTCGGTGAGCCAGTCGAGGTCGAGGCGGTGGTCGCGGGCCAGGCGCAGGCCCTGGCGCAGGCACGCGACGAGCACATCCCGGCCGCCCGGGCCCGTGCCGGCGGTGCCAGTCGCGCCGTTCGCACCGGCGTCGGTGTGGGCGCTGGTGGTCCAGCGGTTGCCGATCGCGGTGAAGGCGCGCTGGGCGGCGGCGTGCCAGTCCTGTTCGCTCCAGCTGTCGTCGGTGCGGTCGTCGGCGTGGCGCAGGGTGGAGCGGACCACGCCGTGGAGGTGGTAGGGCCACAGCCCGGCCGGGTGTTCCAGGACCAGCGGCCTCTCGACCAGCCGGCGGGCCGGGGCTTCGCGGGGAAGGCCGGCGGCGGTCACGAGGGGGATGTCGAAGGCGTCCAGCAGGCAGGCGGCGCGCAGGACGTGGCGTTCGGGCTCGGTGAGGTCCTGCAGGGTGCGGGCGAGCAGCGCGGGGAAGTCGTGGTCCAGGTCGGCCGGCTCGGGGGCACGGGTACGGCGGATCTCCAGGAAGCGCTGGACGGCGAGGTCGAGGTACAGCGGGAGGCCGTGGGAGCGTTCCGCGATGACGGCGCGCAGCTCGGGTTCGATGAGCGGCCGGCCGTCGGGGTGGGTGAGGCGGCGGGCGAGGTAGTCGTCGCGGTCCTCCGGGCTGAAATCGCCGATCAGCACCTGCCGGTCGGCCTCGACCGCCTGGCCGCCGTCCACGCCGTCGGCCTCGACCGCCTGGCCGCCGTCCACGCCGTCGGCGTCGGGGGCCCGGCCGTGGTCCGCCGCGTCGGTGCCGTGGACGGCGGCAGGGCTGGTGCGGGGACGGGGGAGGTGGGCGGCGAGCTGCGGCCAGGCGGTGGGTCCGGTGCAGTCGAGCTGTCCCTGGAGCGCGGGGTCGGCCCATTGGAGTCGGCTGCGGCCGGTGACGACGAACAGGGCGTTGGGCATCAGCCACATCACCCGCTGGATCAGGCGTTCCAGGTCGCGGTGGGTGCGGTCGCCGACGTCCTCGAAGGTGTCGAGCAGCACGACGGGCGCGACCTTCTTCTTCGCCGGGAGCCGGTCGAGTTCGTAGGCGAGCAGGTGCGGGTAAAACGACAGCGCGTCCAGGTCCGGCTCCGCCTCCAGCAGGTCGGCGAGCCGGGAGCAGCCGGCGAGCGCCCGGGCTGCAGTACGGCGTTCACGGACCGCGCGCACCACCGCGGTGGTGACCTGTCCGACCGCCGAGCCCACCGCCCCCGGCAGGGCCAGCTCCTCCGCGGCCTTCGACAGCGCTCCCTGCAGCTGGCCGGGCAGCGCCTTCGCCAGCCGGTGCACCAGCCCGGCCCGGCGCAGGTACTCCTCCAGGCTCTCCCCGGGGTGGTTGTGCCCCCAGTACCGCAGCAGCGCCAGGTCGAACGCCGGCGTCGCCCGGTCCAGGTCGGCGAACGCCATGCGCAGCGTCAGCACCAGGTGCTCGAAGTCCATCCCCGCCGACCGGGCCAGGTCGATCCGCACCGGCAGCAGTACCGGCGCCTGCGGCCACGACGGCTCGCCCCACTGCGCCGGCCGCCCCGGTGCCCCGCCGAGTGCGGCTTCCACTTTCCGCGACAGCGTCGACTTCCCGATCCCGCCGTTCCCGTGGAACACCAGCACGTTGCGCCGGGCCGCCTCCAGGTCCTGGACGTCGAAGCCCGGCGCGGCGATCCGCCCCCAGGTGCTCCGAGATCGCGGCGGAGACCTGCGCCCACTGCCGCTCCCGGTTGGTGAACGCTTCGTCCGTGCCCACCCGCTCGTTCGACCCGAACAGCGCCCGCAGATCCCGACCCGCCACAGCCCGCCCCTTCCGGACCCGGCCTGACAGGGCATCAACCTATGTCCTGGAAGTCTCTCGGCGGGATCAGGTGGGCTCTTCGCCAGGGGTGGGATGCGGGGCGGCCGATGCGTCCGGATTCTCGAGAGGTGCGGCCTGCCTGAGCCGGAGGCGCGTCTGCAACTCGGCTTTCGCGGCTTGATCGTTCGCGATGGCTTCACGGATCCGTGGATCGTCGGCGATGTGAGCGTGAAGCCGTGTCGCCTGGGTCAGCTTTGCCGCGGCGAGTTGTTCGGCCGTCAGGCTGTGGCACTTCGTCAGATCCGTGTCCCCCAGCTCCGCTCCTTTCAGATTGGCTTCGTGGAAGAAGGCACCCGTGAGGTCGGCCCGGAGGGTTGCCCTTGTGAGGTTGGCGCCGATGAAGGAGGCCTTGGTGCAGTCGGTGCCATCCATCCTGGCGGACTCGAGATCGGCGTCGAACAGCTTGGCCCGTGCGAGGCTGGCCTTCCCGAGCGAAGCCAGCTGAAGCCGGGCGTCTGATAGAGAGGCGAGGGACAGATTGGCGGAGTCCAACCGGGCTCTCGTGAGGTTGGTACCGTCCAGCTGGGCCCCTTTGAGCCAGGCTCCCGAGAGGTCGGCTCCTTGAAGGTGGAGACCGTTCAGGTTCGGTGCGCCCAGGACGTCGCCGTCGGACTCGATGAGCTCCGGGACGAGCCGGGGACGGCGTGCGAGGAATGGGCGGGTCATCAAGGTCAGGGCGGCCTGAACATCCGACGCCGGTACTTCGGGGAGCACGCTCTGCTCAGGAGAGGGCGCTTCCCCGCCTCCTTCCTCGGGCTTCCGGAAGGCGGCACGCGGGGCGTGCCTGCGAACGAATGCCTGCAGGATCTGGACGATGTGCTGCGCCTGGTCCGGGGCGTCGTGGGCGATCTGCTCCAGTGCGAGCACGCCGCCCAACCGGATGTACTCTTCGGCCGACCCCAGCCGCTCCAGAGCTTTCACCAGCCGGTCTGTCATCTGGCCGCGTCGAGACAGCCGGTAGTTGCGGGCGGTGTAGGCGAGCGCCACCACACCGCCGATCGCCGCGGTGGCCTGCACGGCGAAGAGCCTGAACTGCCCTTCGGCCTGGGCACGCAGATCGGCCGGCAAGCCATCCCACTCCGGTCGCGCCATGGGCACCAGCATCCGCCACCACGTGCCCCCCCAATGCCACAGGACCGCAGCCGCCAGGAGCACGCACCCTGCCGAGGCCAGCGCGGGGAACCGCCTCCGCCCTCGCTTGATCCTTCCAAGAGCGGCATACCATCGGTCGGCGATCAACCAGCGGATCGCGTCCCGGGCACGGATATCGAAGAAGTCGCTGTGGGGCTCCATGCCCTCATGAGTGCGCGAAGCAGGCGGCGGCAAAACCGACTTGAGCGAATCTTGAGCCCCGTTCAGGAGGAGGCGCAGCAGCGTCCGACGATCGGCGGAGGATGCGGCAAGAACCGCGCGAGCGCCGCCTTGCCTGTGGAGCGAGCATGGTGATCGACGGAGCACCGACAGCCCCGGCCGGCACCGGTGACGAACCGTAGGCTCGGGCTGCGCCGGAAGGGCCGGCGCAGCCTGACACCGAGGCGGCTCTCCCGTGCACGAACCCGTACTTCCTGATCCGCTCACCGCCGACTTGGACGAGGCCGGGGACGGTGCCGCCGCCGTCGCGGAGAAGATCGAGGCCGTCGCGGCCTGGTACAGCGAGCAGATCCGCTCGGAAGGCAGCCGACGGTCGGCGCGTGCTCTCTCCAGCACGCGGGAGAAGACCGACGGGTCGAGCGCCTCCAGGGGCGCCCGGGGCGGGGTGCAGGGTGCGGTGCTGGTGCTGAACCGGTCTGGGAAGGGTTGGCCATCATGAGCTCTCAGAACCGACCGGGCACCGAATCGGATGGCACCCTCTCAGCACTACACGATCGCGGTAGCTCCGCCGCCGACCGGCCAGACACGTTGCCGCACATGCGAAAGCACTCGGACGTGTTCAGGGCAAGTCGATGTTGACCAGAGGACTTCGGACCTCCCATGGACCTGTGAACAGGCCGGGCGGCGCGCTGTCACCGACTAACGATCGTGATCATCACTGGGCTCCGAGCCCGTGGGCGCCCCTCCTTGGCCAGTGCGAGAAGAACCTCTCTGCCTTAGTTTCCATCGACGACATAGCCCGGTCCGGGTCCCCGGAATCGGCCCTCGAACTGCTCCTACCCCGCGCGCGCCGGGACGGGAAGCGGGCGCGGCCTGGGGGCGAAGCGCGACCTGAATCGGCCTCCTTCACCTCTCCGCCGCCTTGGCGCGCCCTATTCGACGGCGACCCAGGGTTCGTGGCGGGGGTCACGACGGCAGATGTAGACGAGGACTGCTTCTCGGGCCGCTGAAGCCGGTGAGATCGAGCTCTTCGTTGTGAGGCTGTTGTTTGAGTCGCTTCGGTCGCTGGCCTTGGTCGCTGCCTGTTTTTGCAGGTCAGAGGCGTGATCGGGGCAGGTCAGCGACTGAAGCGACTCTGAGTTGGGCATATGGCGACATTTGCGTGCGCGCGTACGCGTTCATACACCCGACCTTCAGTCGCTTCAGTCGCTGTTTTCCGGATCAAGCCCTCTGGCCTGCTTCTTTGTCGAGCGCCTGGTGTCAGCGACCGAAGTTCTTCGGTCGCTGGCTGCTGCCCTCGGTCGCTTGCCAGTGCAGTGGCGTGTTGGTGTCGCCTCCGGTCGACACGCCCGGCGCGTCTGTTGGTTGGTCTTGTTTCGGGGTTGGGTCGCTTCGGTCGCTGTGCGGTGTCGGAGCGACCGAGGTGGGCATCGGTCGCTTCGGTCGCTGGCCTTGGTCGCTGCCTGTTTTTGCAGGTCAGAGGCGTGATCAGGGCAGGTCAGCGACTGAAGCGACTCTGAGTTGGGCATATGGCGACATTTGCGTGCGCGCGTACGCGTTCATACACCCGACCTTCAGTCGCTTCAGTCGCTGAACGGCGACTGTCGGGCCTCTGACCTGGTGTTTTAACGGATCGCGGCTTCGAGCGACCGAAGGTCGTCAGTCGCTCGTCCACCCCTCGGTCGCCGGACAAGGAATCGGCAGATCCGCACGAGCGTCCCTCCACCTCGGATAAGGTGTGGGCCCATATTGGAAACTGAGTCGCTTCAGTCGCTCCGGCCGCCCTGAGCAGCGCAAACGTGCCAGCGACTGAAGAACGGCCCCGTGCGGGCCAGCAGAACCGGGGAGGGACAACAGGTGCCGGCCAGCTCGCCCACCAGCGCCGTCCCGGTGCGTCCGGCCGCTCTCGCCCACTGGTGCGCACGCCGGGGCTGGCCCGTCCACCCGCTCACCCCTGGCGGCAAGATCCCGGCCGCGAACTGCAACGCCTGCGCTGCCCGAGGACACACCGCCGACGGCTGCCCCTGCCTCAGGGCCGGCCGCTGGTGCCACGGCTTCCGCGCCGCCACCACCGACCCTGCCACCGTCACCGCCTGGTGGACGGCCAACCCGGCCTTCGGCGTCGGCATCGCCTGCGGCCCCGCCGGCCTCGTCGTCATCGATGTCGACGCACACGCCACCACGGTGCCCGACCGCAGCAAACTCCTGCCGGGCATCGACATCCCCGACAGCGTCGACCTCCGGGGACTGACCAACGGCTTCCACACCATCGCCCTGCTCGCTGCCCTACGCGGCCACCCCAGCCCCGCCGACGACACCGGCACCCTGCGGGTCCGCACCCCCTCCGGGGGCACCCACATCTGGTACCAGGCACACCCCCACCTCGCAGTCCGCTCCTCCTCCGGGTCGGGAAAGACCCGCGCACTGGCCTGGCAGGTCGACGTCCGCGCCCACGGCGGCTACATCATCGCCCCCGGCACCCGCACGACCGCCGGCACCTACACCGCCCTCGGCGAGACCAGGAACCCAGCGCCCCTCCCAGGCTGGCTCGCCGCGGAACTCCTGCGCACCCACCACGCTGACCAGCCCTCTACCGCCGCGCCGGCCGCCCCTCCGCCGCGCGCCCGCCAGGCCGTCAGCGCCCACGCAGGCGCCCACGGAGTGCCCCGCGTCCTCGCAACCCTGCTCGACGACGTCCGAGACTGCGCCGCAGCCCCCGAGGGCACCGGCTTCTCGGAGAAGCTCAACCGGGCGGCCTTCGCCGCCGGCGGCCTCGCCGCCGCAGGACTGCTCACCGAAGACCGCGCCGAGGAACTCCTGAAAAGCGCAGCCCACAACGCCCGCCCCCACCAGGAGCGGCGCACCGAGTCGATCATCCGCTCCGCACTGGCGGCAGGCGCCCGGCGCCCGCTGCACCCCCGAGGACGCTCATGAACCCCACCCCATCCCCCGGGACAGGAGAGTTCGACCCGATGGCCGCCGCTCAGCAGATCCTGGCCGCCGAAGCACAACCCGCCGCAGCCACCGCGATCCTGCCGGGACAGGGCGCCGCAGGTGCCGTAACCGTGGTGCAGGGCAGCTTCTTCGACCATCCGGTCCCCGCTCCGGCACCGTCGAGCACCGGCGCGGAGCCGACACTGCCAGTGGTCACCCCGACATCGCCCAACCCCGCGCCCCGCCCCGCGGCATCGACTGCACCCGTCCTCACCGCAACGGGCCTGCTGCCCGACTCTCTCAGCGACCGGGGCAACGCCAAGCTCTTCGTCCGCCTCTACGGCGGCGACTACCGCTACGTGCCCGGCCTCGGCTGGTACCGATGGGCGGGACACCGCTGGGAGATCGACGAGACCGACACCGTCCTGTGGGCCGCCGGCGACCTCGCAGAACAGCTGGCACTCCACGACCCGACCGGCTTCCACACCACCAGCGAACTGCGCCGGCACCGCAAGCGCGCCCTGTCCACCAGCGGCATGACCGCGATGCTCGAACAGGCCAAAGCCGCCCCGGGCATGGTGATGCACGCCTTCGCCCTCGACGCCGACCCGTACGCCCTGTGCACCCCCGGCGGCGTCGTCGACCTGCGCACCGGCCTGGTCGTCCCGCCCGACCCGCGGACCCAGCGCCACTCCCGCTCCACCACCGTCGCCCCCGTCGACATGCCCACCCCCCGCTGGTTCCGCTTCCTGGAAGACACCTTCGGCACGGACGCCGCCGGCCGGGAGATGATCGACTTCCTACACCTGTGCCTGGGCTACTCCATCTCCGGCGACGTCGGCGCGCAGATCATGCCGTTCCTGTACGGCAAGGGGAAGAACGGCAAGTCCGTCCTCCTCGACGTCATGCTCCAACTGATGGGCGACTACGCGGATGCCGCGCCGCCCGGCTTCCTCATGGCCAAGGCCTTCGACGGCCACCCCACCGACCTCGCCGAGCTCCACGGGCGGCGCATCATCCTGTGCTCCGAGCTCAAGCCCGGCGACCGCTTCGACGAGGGCCGCTTCAAGCTGCTCACCGGCGGTGACAAGATCAAAGCCCGGCGCATGCGCCAGGACTTCTTCTCCTTCACCCCGACCCACAAGCTGTGGCTGCTCGGCAACCACCGCCCCGAGGTCAACACCGGTGGCTTCTCCTTCTGGCGCCGCATGCGCCTGATCCCCTTCGAACGCGTCGTCGCCGAAGACCGCAAGATCGACAACCTGGCCAGCCTCCTCGCAGCCGAGGAAGGCCCCGGCATCCTCGCCTGGCTTGTCGCCGGCGCCCGCCGCTACTTCTCCGGCGAGAAGGACCTCGCCGGCCCGCAGAGCGTCCAGCTCGCCACCAACGCCTACGCCGAGACCGAGGACAGCACCGGCCGCTTCCTCACCGACGCCTGCAAGATCGCCGACGGACTGCGCGCCGAGCAGTCCCAGCTCTACAGCGCCTACAGCCGCTGGTGTGCAGAAGAAGGCGCCAACCCCGCAAGCGCCCGCGCATTCGCCGCACGAGTGCGCGAGACACTGGGTATGACCTCCCCGAAAGAGATGGTCCTGTCCAACTCCCGCAAGTACTACCCCGGGATCGGCCTCCTGGCCGACGAGGAGCCGCAGCCGTGAGCGCCCTGATCGACCCCGCCGACCTCGCCCACGAGACCGACATCGTCTGGCTCGAGGACACCGAGCACCTCGACTACGTCCGCCAGTCCCTTGAGCGACTCAACTCCCGCAAGGGCAAACCGCCCTACCACAGCGCCGGCCGCATGGTCGGCTACGCCGTCCTCGGCCCCGGCGCCCGCGCCTCCCGGGCCTCCGGAACCTTCCGCCGCAGGGTGTTCTGGCTCCTGCCCCACGACCGCGACACCCAGCCCGACGGCCTCTACGCCACCGGCGCACCGTCCGAAGCCGTCGACCCCCGCACCATCGCCCCCACCGTCAAGGGCACCAAAACCGAGCGCTCCCAAGGCGGCCCCGCATCCCCCGCGATGGTCGAACTCGGCATACTACTCCCGCGCGGCTGACCACCCACGACACCCTCCGCCACTCCGCGTCGGCAAAGCCCCGCACTGTCCCCACCGGCACTGGCACAGTAAGCGCTGTGCACGAAACAGACACTGGCACAAACGACCTGACGGTCCCGCAGCTCATCCGCGACAGGTGGGGCAGCGACCTGCCCACCACCGGCCTGCAGCAGCGGTTCACCGAACCTGGCTGGACCTACCAGGAACCGGTGCCACGCCCGTGCCCCGGATGCACCGGGCCCCTGCACTCGCTGCGCCGCCCCTACGAGTCCGGCGGCCGCCAGTACCGCTACGTCGCCGTGGTCTGCCCTGCCTGCCCGGCGGCGTTCACGCTCGCCGACCTCGGCGTGAAGACCTACGACAAACTCCTACTCCCCGCACCCGCGACATCCACCGTCCCTGTGTCCCGCCGTACGGGGACCGCCACCGCCATGACCGCCCGCGCCGCAGCGCGGCTCATGACCGGCCTCGACACCTGTCCCCACTCGACCGAACCCGGGGTGAGCGTCACCCCGATCCGCCTGCCCCGCCCCTCCCCGGGACCCGCGACCGCCCCGGCGGGCCCGGAGTGGCCCGAAGACCTGCCCCTACCCGCCCAGAAAGAGACGCGGGCCCTGTGGTGGGGCAAAGTCACCGACCCCGCCTGGAACGCACCCGAGGCGGCACTGCGGGCCGCCGACGACGTACGGGCCATCGTCCCGGCGGGGGAGCGGTTCGATGCCCTGCGCGAAACGCTCACCGCCCTCGGGGCCAAGGTGCGCACCGCCACGCACTGGGTGGAGGACGAGGTCGTCACGACGGTGTCCGATCTCGGTACGCGCGTCGAGCTGGCGGCCTGGCCGGGCGGCACGGAGACCCCGGCCACAGGCCCCGCCGCCCACGCGGCCCGGGACGCGTTCGCCGCCCAGTGGGACGCCCTGGACGAACTCCCCGCCGGCGACCTCGAGGCGTTCACGCCGATCGAGGACCTGGTCCCCGAAGCCTGGAAGCCGTTGCTGCCGCACCCGTCCTTCAACCCGGTCCAGGCCGCCACTGTCCCCGCGGTCACCGAAGGCGACGAGCACGTCATGGTCGTCGCTCCCACCGGCGCGGGCAAGACCGCGATCGGCATGGTCGCCGCCCTCACCGCCCACCACCGCGGCCGCAAAGCCGCCTGGCTGGTGCCGCAGCGCTCGCTGACCGACGAACTCGACCGCGACCTCGCCACCTGGCGCCGCGCCGGACTGCGCGTGGTGCGCCTGACGGGCGAGGCCGCCGTCGATGCCGACCTGATCCGCGAGGCGGACCTGTGGGTCGCCACCACCGAGAAGTTCGAGGCGATCTGCCGCGCCGGATCCCTGCGTACCGCCCTCGCCGAGGTCGGCTGCCTGGTCGTCGACGAGATCCACCTACTCGGCGACCCCGTCCGCGGCCCCGTCCTCGAAGCGCTCCTCGCCCGGGTCCGCGAGGACGCCGCCCGGGTGCGGATCGTCGGCCTGTCCGCCACCGTCGCCAACGCCGACCAACTCGCCCACTGGCTCGGCGCCCGCCTCGTCCGCTCACCCTGGCGCCCCACCCGCCTGACCTGGCAGCTGCCGACCATGCCCCCGCAGGCCGACGCCGCCGACTGGGCGAGCCGCAACAACGCCCGCACCCGCCGCACCGTCGACCTCGCCCGCCACCACACCCAAGACGGCGGCAGCGTCCTGGTGTTCTGCGGCAGCAAACGCTCCGTGCGCACCACCGCCCTCGCCCTCGCCCACGACCGCGGCATCGACACCACCGGTGCCGACCCGGACGACAGCGACCTTGTGGAGAGCCTGTGCACCAAGGCCGGGGTGCGCCTGCACTACCGCGACTGGCCCCACAAGCGCGATGCCGAACATGCCTTCCGCACCCGCCAGGCCGACGTCCTCGTCGCCACCTCCACCGTCGCCGCCGGCGTCAACCTGCCCGCCCGCGCCGTCATCGTCCGCGACACCCAGATCGGCATGAGCCGCATCGAAGTGTCCATGGTCCAGCAGATGTTCGGCCGCGCCGGCCGCATCGGCGCCGGTGAACGCGAAGGCCACGCCTACCTGCTCACCGCCCCCAGCGAGCGCCACCACTGGCAGGCCCGCCTCGCCGCCGGATACACCGTCACCTCCCGCATCCGCGACCGCCTCCCCGACCACCTGCTCGCCGAAGCCGTCCAACTACGCATCAACGCCCTCACCCAGGCCGAGAACTGGTGGAAGGGCACCTTCGCCTTCCACCAGGGCCACCACCCCTTCGACCCCCTCCACGACGCCGCCGACTTCCTCACCGACGCCGGCTACCTCCTCCGCACACCCGACCCCGACGGCGGCGACGACCGCATCGAAGCCACCGAACTCGGCCGCCTCACCAGCCGATTCATGGTCGACGCCGACCTCGCCTCCACCCTCGCCGACGCCACCGCGCACCTTCCCGTCCCCACCGACCCGGACGCTGCGGAAGACCTGCTCATCACCACCCTCGCCACCCGCCTGCCCACCCTCGAACAGGCCCCCTTCACCGACCGCGCCAAAGCCGAGCTCTACAACGTCCTGCGCACCCTCGGCCAACCCGACGCGGACCAGGACCAGGACGACGAGAACGAGTGGCAGCCCGTCGCAGGCGACCTCGCCCGCGCCGTCCTGCTCCTCGTCGCCCGCGCACCCCAGGCCTTCCGCGGCCGGCCCGCCTACATCCGCGGCATCCCCGCCGACTCCATGGCCCCCGTCCTCGACGACGCCCAGCGCTACCTCGCTTGGCTCGGCGCCCAAGGCCCTCTCGCCACCGTCCACCCCTGGACCGCCACCGTCGCCGCCGACCTCGCCCACCGCATCCGCTGGCGTACCCTCGCCCCCACCCGCGGCGCCGGCCGCCTGCTGTGGATGTGCGAACAGATGGCCACCCCCGCCCACGCCCAAACCCTCGTGCCCCAGATGTGGAAAGCCGCCCGCGCCCGCGGCATCGACGCCCCCGACTGGCCCGGCACCACCCCACCCACCCACTGCCGCCTCGCACCCGCCGACTACCGAAACCTCCTCGCCACCCGTACCACCGGAACCACCATCACCCTCCACACCGACCACGCCCGCATCCACGCCCCACGCGGAGCCACCATGATCATCTGGAACGGCACCGCCCACACCCGACACACCAGCACCGGCACGCGCGCCGACCTGCCCTACCCGGATCCCGTCCCCGATGATCCGTCCGCTGGCATGACCGGCGCTGTGGCATTCACCCGAGGCGACCGCACCGCAGCCGGATGGGCCGGCACCTACAACTCGGTGGGGTGAGGAAGCCGGCGGACAGCGGAGCGCGAAGCCCGGCGGTACCCCGCCCCCCGACCAGGCCTGAGACTTCGCCGGCCCGGCCCAACGGGCGGCAGCGGCCGTCCGCGCTTCCGCCAGGCCGGGCGCGGTCTCGACGAGGAATGCTGCATCCTCTGCAACAGCCGGCTGTTGACCAAGGGCATCGACCTGATCGTCGACGCGATCGTCTTCGCCGACCCCAAGTCGAGCGTCATCGACATCGTCCAGGCCATCGGCCGTGCCCTGCGCCAGGCCTACCGTCAGGGCAAGATCGCGTGGATCATCATCCCGGTCTACCTGCCGACGCCCGCGGTCGGCGACGACACCGCGACCGCAGACCCGTCCGAGGTCCGCGACGCCGGCGAGGCTGCCGTGAAGGCCGAGGCCGACGCCGAGATCGAGGCGTCCTCCGTCCGCACCATCTGGCGGGTCCTGCGTGCCCTGGCCGCGCACGACGCTCGGGTGGTCGGCCGGATCACCGAGCCCGTCGGCCGGCGGGAGCCGGCCGTGCTCGCCTGCGGTCCGCAGCCGATACGGCCCGCGCGGCAACCCACCTCCCGGTGCATCAGGAGAACGGCCTCCGGCCCGCCGCACCGCCGCGCCCGCTGGCCTTCGACCATCGCTGTGCGGCCGGCGGCTGGCCGCCGATGATCGACTTCGCGTTCGCGGCCCACCTGGTGCCGGTCGGCACGCCGGTGCGGCTGAGCACGGGGCACGACGCGCTCGCCCGGAAGACCTGCGAAGAGCGGCTCCCCGTTCCTGCAGCCGGAGTAGAGCGCCCGGTTCGACTCACTGTGGTGGGCCCACCAGCGCAGGGCGCGAGGGCAGTGGTCCCGGGGAGAACAAGAATCGATTTTCAGTGCTTCCCGAATGTAAATGGCAGCAGAATTCGATGAATAGTCTTCGAAAAAAGGCCACTTGTCTTAACTATTCGGCAAACGACCTTAATCCTAGTAATTTACTGTACTTTGACCGCTATGCACCCGATTAATTTCGGTCATTGGGGTGATTGAGGGTGGCAATCAAGCCATGTTAATCATATGAAGTTCACATGCGGACCGATCGAAGTGTTGGATCTACCTCGGGACGCCGCCTGGGTGTCCTTATACGAAAGGGTGGGAATATGACCAAGAAGCTGGCCGTGCGAACCGCGGTAGTGGTTCTCGGCCTGGGAGCTGTGATCGGCAGTGCGCCGGCGTTCGCACTCACCTCCTCCACCGCGGGGTCGACGGCCTTCACCAGCACGACTTCGGCCACCGACGACACCATGAACGTGAGCGACACCTCCGCGGACAGTCGCGCCGCCTACGGCCAGTACAAGCGCCAGGCCAACGCGGGCACCACGCTCAACCTCTGGAACAAGAGCGGTTCCGGCACGACCGTGTCCGCCTCGGACGGCAGCCGCATCTTCACCATCCGCGCCTGCCGCCAGGAGCAGTGGGACAGCGACACGTGCGCCGGCTGGGTTGCCTGAATCGGCTGACGTAGCAACCGTTAGTTTGCCGTTGCTATAGGCATCGGATTTCATGTCGGGTCGGCCGTGAACCGCGGCCGACCCGATGCACATTTCCAAGGGTGGGGTTCACGTGTTTGACCAGAGGGCAGACGCCGGCGCGTCAGCGCGAAAGACAGGGGCCGAGGGACCAGCGGCCCCGATCTTGCGCTTCGCGGGACTGAGGTACGAGATCGCTGGTCGGACCCTGTTGGCCGGCGTCGACCTCGCGCTCAGCGTCAACGAATCCGTGGCGATCTCGGGACCGAGCGGAAGCGGGAAGAGCACCCTGCTCATGGCCGCGCTCGGCCTGGTTCGGCCCGACGCGGGCGAGGTGTGGGTGGACGAGGTGGACATTACGAAGCTCCGCAGCCAGGCCTTGGCGCGACACCGCCGCAACCACATTGGTGTGGTGTTCCAGTCGGGAGAGCTGCTGCCCGAACTGACTCCCTTGGAGAACGTCGCTCTCGCAGCGCTGCTTTCTGGCCAATCTCGCGGCGAGGCCTACACGACCGCCGCGTCGCTCCTGGAGGGCCTGGGAGTTCCCCACCAGGGCACGCCGACGGGCAGGCTCTCCGGGGGCGAGCGACAGCGCACCGCGGTCGCACGTGCTCTGGTCAACAAGCCCGGTTTGCTGCTGGCCGACGAGCCCACCGGAGCGCTCGACTCCCGCAACCGGGACAGTGTCTGCGATCTCCTGTTCACCGTGCCCGAACGTTGGGGCTGTGCGCTCCTGGTCGTTACTCATGATCAGACCGTGGCCGACAGGGCCGACCGACAGCTTGTGCTGACGGACGGACAGCTCGGCGTCGCCGGCGGCGATGCCGCGTGAAGAACCTCCATCTCGCTCTGCAGCTCCTGCGTGTCGGAAACGCTGCCGGGAGAGGGGCCAGGGCGGGCATCGTTCGCATGATCGCGTTGCTCGTTGCCGCAGGTGCGCTGGCGCTGAGCACTGGCTCGCTCGTAGCGGTGTCCGCTGCGTATCAAGGCATTGAGAACCGAAGTGAACAGCGCAATCCCCGTATGGCTCAGGACGGTGCTGGGAACGAACCTGTCGCCTTGTGGGCCCCCGGTTACGATACGGTCCAGGGGCTTCAATACTCGGTCGTCTCCATCGTTCCGCTGCGGAACGACGCTCCGCTGCCGCCGGGACTGGACTCCTGGCCATTGCCAGGGGAAGCAATTCTCTCACCTGCGCTGGCCAAGGCCGGGGCTGAAGAAGGTATCTCGACCCGACTCGGCCGCGACGCCGGCCGAATCACAGACGTAGGACTCAGCTCTCCCACCGAGCGGCTGGCCTACGTGAGGCCGCCTTCTGATCTGGTCGACCTCGACCGGATGTTTCCGATCACAGGGTACGGCGAGGAAGGGCAATTCTTCGGCGATCAACTCTTCAACGACTCGATCGGACTCTTCACGCTCGCGATCACCTCTCTGCTCCTTTTTCCTGCTCTCGTGCTGCTGATTGTGGCAGCCAGGGTCGGGGGCGAGGCAAGGGATCGTCGAACGGCGCTGCTCGAAACCATGGGAGCAGGGCGAGGATCCCGGACCCTCGTCAACCTGGGTGAGGCGGGGGTGCCGGCCCTGGTCGGTGCCGTTCTTGGAACAGGAATTCTCGCAACCGTGGCGTGGACGCAGGTTTCGCTCCCGTTCGTGAACATGCCCCTACCGGTTGCGGACCTACGGGCGGCTTCGGCCAATCTGGCCCTGACCACGGTGGCCTCGGCAGCCGCTGTCCTGGCAGGCGTGACTCTCCTGCACCGGCGGCAGAAGAAGCGGCGTCGGGCAACGAGTGGCACACGCCCGGAAGCGCAGCGCCGTGCTCCTCGCTGGTGGCCGGCTCTCTTGCCGGTCGGCCTCCTTACAGCAACGCGGGCCCCAGGCCTGCTCGCCCCGCAGAATCCAAGACTCTACCTGGTCGTCTACGCAGCAGGCGTGCTCCTCACCCTGGCGACGCTGCCCTCGGCCATCTCCTTGCTGATGGCTTCTACCGGCCGTCTGCTGAACCGCACAGCCTTTCGGCGAGGCTGGACGGGCACTCTGGTCGCCGGCCGCTGGTTGACCGAACGCCCAGGCGTGACCGCGCGGTTGGTTGCCGGCATCGTCATCGCGATCGGCCTCATTGGCCAGGTGCAGCTGCACTCCAGCCGAATCGGACAGCCCATGATCGCTGCAAAGGCAACTGCCGCGCGTATCGGCACCAGCGTCCTGGTAGTACAGCAGCCGAAGGACGGCACCCATTCCGCAGCCTTCTTGAACGCGCTTCCTGACAACGTGGGCGCTTTCTCTCTCCAGCTCCTCCCGGGCAGCGGTGAGACGAAGGGGACGGCTGTTCTGCAGGCACCTTGCCCACAAGTCCAACAGGCCATGCACCTGCCCTGTCCGGAGAGCGCTCAACTCCTCCACCGAACCGACCGGGACCCGCGGCTGTCAGAGCTCGTAAACTGGTACGGCCAGCAGAACTCAATCATCCTTCAGAAGGGAGCTGTTCCGGCAGAATCCGTCCCTGGTGGTGCGTCATACATTGTCCTGATGTCGTACGGCGGAGAAAATCTGGACGTCTCCGATCTCACCAGGCTCGCACGTCAGCACCTGTCACTGAGCCCGGCTCTCTCACCCCCCGGGGGTGAGTGGCTGACCGGTGCGCTCTTGAAGAACAGCAGGGGGACGTGGATAACGCTGTTCGGCTCGTGCGCGGTTCTCTTCATCGGGCTTGCCATCGGTCTCAACAGCCTCGCAGAGTTCGTCCGTTTTAGCCGTACCGTCGGCCCCCTCGGAATGTTGACGGGTCGACGAAGCCTGTTCGCTTCCGTGGCCGCATGGACGCTGCTCGCCCCCCTGCTTGTCGCAGCCCTGCTTGGACTGCTGGTTGACCTGTGGCTGTCGGGCCCACTGACGGCTCCTCTTGTCGGCGCCCAGATTTCGTGGACCGTCCTGGGGTGGCTGCTGAGCATCGTGGCGATCCTGGCAGTGGGGATCTGGACCGCAGCCACGTGGTCAGCTCAACGTGCTGCGTTCACCTGGCTCCCCGAAGGCGACTGATGCGCCGCAACCTGATGACCTGAAGGACGGATCGGGCCCGGCCGCAGCGACCGGGCCCTCAACCTGTCTGCGCGGTGGGCGGTTCCGGCCGGCCGAGACCCGGGCACCCCCTCCGGGTGATCTTCGAGGGTCGGGCCGCAACGCCGGTTGGGGCGGGGCGGTTGGGCCGGGTGCTGCTGCCCGTCCTCGGCCCTCGTGGAGTCTTTCCCGTGCGTATTCGCCCCGTCCTTGCCGCCGCCCTGTCCGCCGCGGCGGCCGTTCTGCTCGCCGTCCCGGCCGGCGCCGCCGGCACCACCGCTCCGGGGGCGGCTGCCCCCGCCGCCGCGGCGCGGCATCGGGCGGTGGGGAAGGAGGTCACCACGTCGTTGTACGGGGCGATCGACGCGCTGCCGGTCGCGGCGGAGGACCGTACCGGGTATGTGCGTACTGCGTTCCGGCACTGGATCGACGCGGACAGGAACGGCTGCAACACGAGGGCGGAGGTGCTGCTCGCGGAGGCGGTCACCGCGCCGGAGGTCGGCGCGAACTGCGCGCTGGCCGGCGGCACGTGGCTGTCGAAGTACGACGACCTGGTGCTGGACGACGCGAAGCTCCTGGACGTCGACCACGTCGTCCCGTTGGCCGAGGCCTGGGACTCCGGCGCCTCCGCCTGGTCTGCGGCGGAGCGGCAGGCCTACGCCAACGACCTCGACGAGCCGCGGGCGCTGATCGCGGTTTCCGCGAAGTCCAACCGGTCGAAGGCCGACAAGGACGTCACCGAGTGGCTGCCGCCGGCCGACGCCTACCGCTGCACCTACGTCACCGACTGGACGGTGGTGAAGACCCGCTGGGGCCTGTCGGTCGACCAGGCCGAGGCCGACACCCTCCACCGCCTCGCCGCCGCCTGCCCGAACACCGAGCTGACCGTCACCCTCGCCCGCTGAACACCCCCACCAGCACTACCTGGGAGACGAGCACGGTGACCGAGACCCTGGAGCCCTCCGCATTCGCCGCGACCCTGCCCCCGCACGCCCTCTCCGCCTCCGTCCTTCTCACCGACGAGGACCAGCGAATCCTGATGCTCCACCAGGCCCGCCCCTACCCCGGACACCCCGCCTGGTGGCAGCCGCCGGCGGGCCTCGCCGACCCCGGCGAACACCCCCTGGCCACCGCCCTGCGCGAACTCGCCGAGGAGACCGGCATCCGGCCCGCCGCACCGCCGCGCCCGCTGGCCGTCGACTACCGCTGCGCGGCGGGCGGGTGGCCGCCGGTCGTCGACTTCGCGTTCGCTGCCGCCCCGGTGCCGGCCGGGACGCCGGTGCGGCTGAGCGGGGAGCACGACGCGTTCGCCTGGCGGACCTTCGAGGAGTGGCTGCCGTTCCTGCAGAGCGAGCAGAGCACCTGGTTCGCCTCGTTGTGGCAGGCCTACCAGCGGGGCGCGACGGTGGTGCTCCTGGACGGCCGGGAGATCGCGGCGCCGGCTCCGCCCGCGCCGCGGTCCGGCGGCTGAAGGCCAACCAGCTTCCGGGAGCCGGACGGGGCGGGGAGTCAGGACAGCGGGGCTGTGGGAGCCCCCGGAGGGTGCCACCGCGGCAAGCTGCCGGCGGGCGGCGTTCACGTCTTCCGTCGGGCCGGTAGCGGGCGGATCGTGGCGTGTTCGTAGTAGAACCAGGCGGCTGTGTCGCGGTCCCACTGGACCAGGGCGAGCCACCACCGGCCGCCGAGGGCCCGCCGCCAGGCGAGGAGCACGCCCGGCCGCCACCGGCCGCCGAGGCGGATCCACACGAGCTGCCACCGCTCCAGCCGGTCCGGCCGGCAGGGCTCGTCGATCACCTTGGCCGGGGCGGTCTGGGCGTCACCGGTCCGAAGGCCGCGCAGGGCGGGATCGCCCTGGCGGCGCGGAACAGGGACGGTGCTCACGCCTCGAATACTAGTTCGAAAACTTGTCGGCCCGCCGGTCAGGGTGGGGGTAGGTCGGCTGGTGCGAGGTCGGTGCGGACGCGGTGGGCGCGGACGGGATGGCGCCAACGCCCTGCGTTGTCGCGGGCGGTGTCGGCGGAGACCTCCAGCACCACCTCGGGCTCGACCAGGCGGACGTCGAGGGTCTCGCGGCTGCCCCAGCCGGCCGAGAACGTCCGCCCGGCCCACGGGTGCGCGCCCTGTGCTGGCGTCAACCGGCGGCCGACGTCGCGGGCCAGGAGCGGGTTCAGCGGGCTGGTGCGGCCGACGTAGCGCAGCCGACCCTCCGGGTCCCTGCGGCCGAGGAGCACCGTGCCGGGCGCGGCCGTGTTGCCGGTGACCGCGCCGATCACGGCCTCGGTCGTGACGCGGACCTTGTACTTCCGCCATGCCCGCCGGCCGGGCAGGTAGGGCTCGTCGAGGCGCTTGAAGCACAGGCCCTCCAGTCCGGCGGCGGTCCAGCTCAGCCACTCCCGCGCGAGTGCCGGGTCGGTCGTCGACGGGCACAGCGCCAGCGGCCCCGCCGCCGGCAACCCCGCGAACAGCTCCTCCAGCGCGGCCCGGCGCCGCGCATACGGCCACCGGGCCAGGTCCTGCTCGCCGTCGTGCAGCAGGTCGAAGGCCACGTAGTGCGCAGGCCACTCGGCCGCGGCCTGCGCGGCGCGGGCCCCGCGTGAGGCGAGCCGGCGCTGCAGCCGATCGAACGCCAACCGGCCGCCCTCCCACACCACCAGCTCACCGTCCAGGGCAAACCCCTCACCCAACTGCCGGGCGGCGCGCACGATCTCCGGGAACGCCGCCGCCATCAGCGCGCCGCGCCGGGACCGCAGCACCACCTCCCCGCCGCGGCCGACCAACAGACCGGCCCGGTAGCCGTCCCACTTCGGCTCCGCCGCCCACCCGATGGGCAGCACGGGGCTGCTCACCGGCTCGGTGAGCATCGGCTGAGGCAGTGCCCACGACGTCACGACTCCCAGCGTCGAGTCGGGCACTGGTGGGCGCAGCCGGAACTGCTTCGTGTCCGTTGACAGGCGGCTTTGACCGATTGCCACATGATCTTGATCGGCGCGATGGCGCCGACGCGCGTGGCCGCCGTCAGTCAGGCACCTTGTCAGCCCGCACGCTGTTCGCGTCGAGGTGCAGCTCGTAGACGGTGGTGCAGTCGGCGGCCAGCGTTGCGACGGGTGTTCCGCACCGGCACGCGCGATTAAGGCCCTGGTCTCCGGACGGGCCGCCGCAGCACCCCATGCTCGTGTCCACCAGCATCGTCAGGCCTGCCGCGTCATCGGGATGCAGGACGATGTTGCCCCGGGGTCCGGCGGACCTCAGTGAGCCACGCATATCGGACTTCCCGCCCGCCCGGCGCTGAGCGGGGCCATCCTCGTCGTCCGGGTAGGGCTCGTACGGGGCACCCCACGGGTCGGTCTCGATCGCGTAGTGCCCCCGGGGGATCGTCGCTTCCGGTCCCCGGGCCCCCGGCCTCGGCTGCTCGAAGGGCGGGGGCTCTGGAACAGCGGGCAGCGGCGTCAGCGCAGGTGTCAGGGCCGCGCCGCACTCGACGCAGTGGAAGATCATCATCAGAGCAGTTCTATCCGCTCGACGCGATGCGTGCACCTGAATTCCGGCTCCAACGGTGGTCCCGAACCACAGTCGATCATCCCGACGAGGCCTCGACGAAGCCCAGCTCAAACTCCGACAGCACGGCATCGCCGTACGCCCGCGCAGCAACCCCCGCCGCTTCCCCCGCACCGGTCAAGATCAGGTGGCAAGAACCTACTGGTGGTCAAGATCGCATGGCAAACAGTCAAGGTCACCTGTCACAGGTCACTTCGGCCTGCGGCGGCACCGCATAGAGGGGCCGCCCCGGGAAGATGAGTCCCCTATGCGGCAACCGGTGAGATGTTTGTGCGAGTAGATATGTTCACACTAAGCGCAGTTCTGTGTTACCGTTTCGGATAGGAGGTATGTGATGTCTGAGATTTTCGCGGCGGTGGATGCGCTGCTGGCGAAGGCCCGGGATGGCGGGGACCTGCCGGAGCCGGCCGAGCGGGAGCGGCTGCGCAAGGCGGCCGGCCTGACGCAGATCGAGGTGGCTGACGCCCTGGAGGTCCGGCGGGAGACGTTCGCGAAGTGGGAGTCCGGTGCTTCCCAGCCCCGCGCGCCGAAGCGCGGCGCCTACGCGTTCCTGCTCGCAGGGCTGGCTGAGATCCACGGCAGCCAGGGCCCGGACGGCTGGCTCGCCCTCGCCCGCCAGGCCCGCCCCCTCGCCACCGGCACCGACGCCAACACCGACGCGACGGACGGGAAGTGACACCCTGATGGACCGCCAGACGTACACCGCCGAGCTCGCAGGCCTGCGCGAGCTGCGCGCCGAGATCGCGGCCGCGGAGAAGACGGTCGCGGCCGCGCAGAAGGAGCTGGACAAGCTCACCGCCCAGCGTGCGCGCCGGGTTGCCGGGCTCGCGGGGTACGAGGCCGCGAAGGCGGATGCCGTCGCGAAGGCTTCCGGGCTGTCGGTCGGCGACGTCGTGAGGATCGCACCGCTGCTGGACCCGACGCCGGCCGCCGTTCGCGCGGCCAAGGCCGACGACCAGGCCGCCCCCGCCGCGCCCGCTCCCGTTGTGGCACCGAAGGCCGCGCCGGTCGACGCCGAGCCGGCGGCCGCGGTCGCCCCAGCGCTGACCGGCCCGGCTACCGTCGTCGAGCAGCCCGCTTCGGCCGCGTCCGCTGCGCCGGTCGTCCAGGCCTCGCCCATTGCTGTTGCGCCGACCGAATCGGTGGCTCCGGTCGCTTCGGTCGCTGATCCGGTGCAGTCGGCTGCGTCGGTCGCTGCCGTGCCGCGTCCCGCGGTCGAGGCCGGGCCGCGCGAGCTGCCCGCCCTCCCCGGGGGCCCTGCCGGTGCCCGGTTCGAGGCCGTCACCACGGGCCTGGTCTCCAAGCGCCCGAACTTCGTCCAGCAGGCCCGCGCCACGGTGTTCCTGGACGCCGCGACCGGCGACCTGGCGGTGCGCGACCGCGTGGTGCGCCTCGACCTAGGCGCCCGCACCCCAGGCGAGATCCTGGACACCGTCCTGGCGACCGCGCCGGGCACCGAGCGGGTCTACATCACCGCCGGTGCGCCGTGGCACGACGGTGCCGAGCGCTACTCCACGCTCAAGGACGCGGTCGCGGCCTGGCTCAACACCCCTTCCGAGCGGTGGACGACCGCGGTGGGCTCGGGCCGGGACAAGCTTGCCGGGCACTTCGTCCACCAGCGCCAGCCCGTCGGCCGCTACGCCCCCGCGAGCGCGCCGGACAGCGCCAGCACCGAGATCCGGAGCATGGGGGAGTGGTTCGATGCGGACGGCGCGGACGTCGTGACCTGCCGCCAGGCGTTCACGCTGCTGTGGCAGGCGCTGCGCCGGCACTGGGACGACGCGGTGCTGATGGGCTCCCCCAGCCAGACCGGCCGTGACCTGTGGTCGCGCACCATCCCCACCACCGGGAAGTGGGCGGGCGGCTACCCGGTCCTGTCGGAGGAGCTGCGCGGCCTGCTGCACGCGACCGGCGGGCAGGGCCGCACGGAGCTGATCCTGCCGCCGCGGGTGCCGGAGCAGCTGCCCGCGCTGGTGGAGTACGACCGCACCTTCGCCTACGCCAAGCACCTGTGGAAGTCCCCGGTCGGCATTCCGCGCCGCATCACGGCGGCCGCGTTCGCGGCGATGAGCGAGGCGGAGCAGACGAAGGCGCTGATGTCCTGCTCGCACTGGAACGTGCGCGTCACCGTCCCGGCCGGCTGGAACCACGTCGGCCTGCTGCCCGCCCCCGTCACCGGTGACCGTGCCTGGATCTACCCCTCGACGCCGGGGGAGACCTTCGTGACGTGGGCGGGCGGCGCCGAGGTCCACCTTGCCCTCGCCAACCACCTGATGCCGTGGAAGGTCGAGATCCTGGGCGGCCTGCTGTTCGAGGACGGCAAGCCGCTGGACGAGTGGGGCAAGCGCCTGAAGGCGGCCTGGGCGGACCTGACCAACCTCTCGAAGCTGCACGGCGACGAGCGCCAGCGGCAGGCGGCCTACCTCGCCTCCCGCGCGGTGCGCTCGGTGCTGCTGTTCGGGCTGGGCGGGTTCGCGCAGCGCCCGCGCCTGGTCTCCGGCACCACCCCGCTCGGCGAGGCGCTGCCGGCCGGGGTGGAGATCCTGGGCCAGGACGAGAGCGTGGTGACGTGGCAGCGGCAGGCCGGGTTCTCCCGCGACCCGTATGCGCACCCCGAGTGGGCCGCGTACGTGTGGTCGGGGGCGCGGGCGGCGCTGCTGGACATGAAGTACCGCCAGGGCAAAGAGGTCATTGGTCACGCCGGCGCGCTGCACGCGAAGCCCGGCACGGTCGTGTACTTCGGCACGGACGGCATCGCCCTGACGGAGCGCCAGCCGTGGCCTTACCGGGGGGAGCCCGGGGACTACCTCCTCAAGGGCCATCTCACCGGGCCCGTCGAGCACCCGACCTCTCAGGAGGAGTACTTGAAGCTGCGGGGCCTGGGCCGCGCCGAACTCGCCGAGAAGGGAGCTGACCAGTGAGCCCGGCCGACCCGAACAACCCCAACGAGGCCGCCCGCCTGACCCAGGAACTGCTCGACCAGGGCTACACCAAGCGCCAGGTCGCCAAGATCCTCCGCCGCGACGCGAGCCTGATCTCCCAGTTCTTCACCAAGGGCAAGGGCGCGGCGTTCGTCGGGGCGCTGCGCCAGGTCGTCCGTGCGGTGCGCGGCGGCGAGCGCGACGAGGAGGCGCTGTCCGGGATCGCGGAGGCGAACACCAAGCGCCGCACCACCAAGACGGGCCAGAAGGCGCGGGTGCGGGGCAAGGACGTCGTCGGCAAGCCCGGTGAGTCGATGGCCGGCCGCGCCGGGAAGCAGGCCATCAAGTCCGGCGCGAGCCACCTCGCCCCGGTCGTCCACGCCACCGGCCAGGCCGGTGGCCGCCTGGCCTTCACCGTGCGGATGAAGGCCGACCAGTACGTCTACAGCGCGGGCTCGGAGAAGGACTCCGGCGGCATCCGCCGCGGCTTCATCCCGCGCGCGGACGGCACCGACGAGCGCACCTACGGTTCTGCCTCGACCGGCGGGTTCGACGCCGCCGAGTGGTCCCAGCGGGTCGCCGAGCACCACGGCGACGTCACCGAGGCGATGAAGGCGTGGCTGGTGGAGACCGGCCGCGCCGTCGAGGACGCCGACATCGCCTACCTCGAAGTCCGCGGCTGGGTGCCGTCCCAGCAGTAGACAGTTCGGTCGGCCTCTCCCCGTCCATGACCTGCCCCGGGAAGGGCCCGCCCGCCCCGACCCCCCCGCCCGCCCTGCGAGCCGTCTCAGCCTCCGAAGGAGAAGCACTGCCGTGGAGACCACCACCGCCACCGCCGAGCAGGACGCGCCGGCCGCGTTCCGCGCCGCAGCCGGGCAGCCGGTCCCCGCACAGCCGTCCGGCACCGCTGCGGCGGCGATGAACCCGCTGCCGCTGCACTGGTTCCAGAAGGACGCGGTCGCGGCCGCGGTGCGCGAGGTGAAGGACGGCGGCCGCGCCACCGTCATCGCGGCGACCGGCTCCGGCAAGACCCTGATCGCGGCCGGCTGCGCCCGGCGCCTGGCCGCGAGGGGCCGGGTGCTGGTGCTGGTGCCGACGATCGAGCTGCTGGAGCAGACCGCCGAAGCCTGGTCGCTGCGGGGCGGTCGCCGCGGCCTGGCCATCGCGGCCTGCTCGCGGGAGGAGGCGCTGGAGAGCGCCGAGGCCGGCGGGCGCGTCCACGCCCAGGTGACCACCCAGGCCGCGCGGATCGCCGACCTGGTCGCCTCCGCGAAGGCGGGCGAGCCGGTCACCGTGTACGCCACCTACGCCTCGCTGGAGCGGATCGTCCAGGCCCACCAGCAGTTCGGCCTTCCGGTCTGGGATCTGATGGTGATCGACGAGGCCCACCGCACGGCAGGCGCGGAGGGGAAGGCGTGGGCGGCCGTCCACGACGACGCGCAGGTCCCGGCGTTGCGCCGGCTGTACTTCACGGCGACGCCGAGGATCGCGGACGATCGGAGCGCGAAGGACGGCCTGGCCGACCTCGCCGACACCGACGCCGAGGGCGCGGAGAAGCTGCCTGCGCTGTGCTCCATGGACGACGAGCGGATCTTCGGCAGGACCGTGTTCACCTGGACCCTCGGGCAGGGCATCGAGCACGGCTACCTCGCCGACTACCGCGTCCTCGTGCCCGTGGTCACCGACGAGGACCTGCGCGAGCTGCTCAACCTCCCCGCCGTCGCCGATCTCCGATCCCAGCGCTCCAACGAGGAACTGCTGCGCCTGGCGCTGCAGGTCGCGGTGCTGCGCGCGGTCGCCGACCTCGGACTGCGCCGCGTGATCACGTTCCACTCCCGGGTGGCCGGAGCGCGGGAGTTCGCCGGCAGCCTGCTGGAGGCCTCGGAGCTGCTGCCCGACGCGGAGCGTCCGGAGCGGATCTGGGCGAAGGCGGTGGCCGGCACCGACCGGCTCAAGGACCGCCGCGCCGCGTTCACCGAGTTCAAGGCCCACACCGGCGAGGACGGCGAGGAGTGCGGCATCCTCTGCAACAGCCGACTCCTGACCGAGGGCATCGACGTCGCCGCCGTGGACGCCATCTGCTTCGCGGACCCCAAGAGCTCGGTCATCGACATCGTCCAGGCCGTCGGCCGCGCGCTGCGCCAGTCCTACCGCCAGGGCAAGGTCTCCTGGATCATCATCCCCGTCTACCTGCCGACCCCGGCGGTCGGCGACGACACCGCCACCGCGGACCCGGCCGAGGTCCACGACGCCGCGGAGGCGGTGAAGGCGGAGGCCGACGCCGAGATCGAAGCCAGCTCCTTCCGCACCATCTGGCGCGTCCTGCGCGCCCTGGCCGCGCACGACGCCCGCGTCGTCGGCCGGATCACCGAGCTGCGCGGCGCGCGTTCGCAGGGCGCCGCACACACCACCGCGGCCACGCCGACCGACAGCGAGCGCGCCAAGGCCGGGGAAGCCGGGGAGGGAGAGCAGCCGGTCCCGGTGGAGTCGCCGATCGAGTGGCTCCAGATCGACGCCCGCCGGCACGCCGCGAAGATCCTGCAGACCGTCAAACTGCGGGCGTTCAACCCCCGGGCGGTCGAGTGGCAGCGCATGCACGCGGTCGCCGCCATGTTCCACCTGCAGCACGGCCACCTCGACCCCACCGACAAGGCCAAGCACACCGAGCTGATCTCCTGGCTCACCCGCCAGCGCCACCTGGCCGGCCAGGGCCTGCTGGATGCGGCCCGCATCTCGGAGTTGGACGCGCTCGGGATGATCTGGTCGAAAAACGCCAACGCGTGGGGGCGCGGCTTCGCGTACGCCAAGGCCTTCCACCACCAGCACGGCCACCTCGCGATCCCCGCGACCGCGAAGCTCGACGACTACGCGGTGGGCGCGTGGATGCGCCGCCAGCGCAAGGCCGACAACCTCACCAAGGACCAGGTGGCCAAGCTCGATGCCTTGGACGAGCTGTGGCGCCTGGAGCCGGACTGGAACCGCTCCTACCGGCGCCTCCTTACCTACCTGAAGGCCGGCGGCACCCTCGACGGCCCCGCGAACCGCACCGGCCTCGGCGACGACCCCGCCTTCAGGCCCGGCACCTGGCTGCGCAAGCAGGAAAAGGCGCGCACCGACGGCAAGCTGACCGAGCAGCAGATCGCGCTCCTGGACGCGCTGACCCGGCACGCCGAGACCGTCACCGGCTGATCGCGTCCCGCACCCACACCCGTCGAGGAGGGCAGATGCGCGGCACCGGCTGGCCGCCGTGTAGCCGGGCGCTGCGAATCGGACAATTTGCGACGAGCCGTCTGATCGGTGCTTTTTCGACCTTGCTTCCGGGCTATGTTGGTCCTTCGGATCCGAAAGCAGTCCGAGGAGGCCGGAATGCGAGGAGATCCGTTCCCGGGCACCGGCGGCGAGGGGTCTGTCCCCACGGGCCGCCACGAGCCACAGCCGGAGGGCGGCGGCTATGCGCTGTCGTTCGGCGAGGTGGCGGAGGTGTACCACCGTGCCCGCCCGCGCTATCCGCGAGCCGCGCTGCGGTGGGCGCTGGGCCGCCAGCCGCTGGATGTGGTGGAGGTCGGGGCCGGCACCGGAATCCTCGCCCGCGAACTGGACGCCCTCGGGCACCGCTGCACGGCGGTGGACCCGGACGCGCGGATGCGGGAGGCCTTCTCCCGTCGCATGCCTGCCGTCACCGTGCTGGACGGCACGGCCGAGGCGTTGCCACTGTCCGACGGGTGTGTCGACGCGGTGGTGGCCGCCGAGTGCTACCACTGGTTCGACGTTCCGCGCGCGCACGCCGAGATCGCCCGCGTGCTGCGCTCCCGGGGCCGCTTCGTGGTCATGTGGCAGCTGCGCGACGACTCGACGCCCTGGGTGCGGGCGCTCACCGAGGTCCTGCGCCCCTACGACCGCACCGGTGCCACCACCGTCGGCCCGCCGGAGCCCGACGAGCACTTCGGCGCGTTCAGCCGCCGGAGCTTCCCCTTCACCGTCGAGCACAACCGGGAGAGTCTGCTCGACCTCTACCGAAGCCACTCCTTCCACATCCGTTCGGACGCGCAGGGCCGCGCGCGTCTGGAGGAGGACATCGCGCGCCTCGTCGACACCCACCCCGACCTGCGCGGCCGCTCGCGCTTCCGACTGCCGTACGTCACCCGCGTGCACTGCGCCCGCCGGGTGTCCTGAGCACCGGCCCGGTCCTACCAGGAGGGTTCCATGCCCGTCACCGGCCTCGACTACGTCACGCTCATGGTCTCGTCGCTCGACGGCACCTGCGACTTCCTTTCCGGAACGCTCGGCCTGCCGGTCGGCGGCGAGCGCCGCCAAGCGGGCTGGGGCACCGCCACCCGCGTCGTGCTCTTCCCCGGGCACTACCTGGAGATCCAGGCGATCACCGACCCGCACCGAGGCGTCGGCACGGCCAGACAGCGCGGCCTGGAACTGCTCGCCTCCGGGGACGGCTGGAAGTCCTTCGGCCTGCGCGCGGACGACGTCGTGCGCACCTGGGCCGACCTCGCGGAGGCCGGCCTGGAGCTCGCCCCGCCCCTCGGCCAGGCCACCCGCGACAGCGACGGCTCCTACTACCGCTGGTGGGTCGCCGGGCAGGGCGAGACGTTCCGCACCGGACGGCTGCCCAATCTGGTCGAGTACGAGGGAGACCCCTACCGGTACGACAGCCCTCCCGCAGGAGACGCGGAACCCGGGGCGATCCACGGGGTCGCGGGCGTGGACGTCGCGGCCGAGAGCCTCGCCGAGGCGGTGCCGTCCTACACGATCCTGCTCGGCGCCCCACCGCGCCACGGGCACGACACCGACCTGCGCGCCCACTGGGCCCGCTGGACCCTGCCCGACGGACGGCATGTCCGTCTGCTCGCGCCCGAGAGCGACGACGGCCCGCTGGCGCGGCATCTGCGCACCCGCGGAAGGGGCCTGTTCGCGGTCGCCTTTGCCACCGGGCACCTCGACGCGGCGCGCAGGCGGCTGGCCCGGCGTGGAGTGGCGACCACCTCGACCTCCGTCCCGGGCGAAGTGGTCCTGGAGACCGCCGGAACCTTCCCCGCGCGCCTCACCCTGCGGGCGGGCGAAGCCGACCGGTGAGAGCCCCGGCGGCGTCGCCCGTGGACTGGCTTGCTTGACGAGACTCCATGGCCGCACTCAAGAAGCTCTTCGCCACCGTGGCGGTGTCGTGCCTCACGGGCGCCCTGTCGATCGGCTCAGGCGGTGTCACCCACGCCTCGCCCCGGACCCTGAGCACCGCCAACTGCGCCGGCACGGCGCACGCCACGTACACACCGGGACTCACCGACACGTCCAGCACCGTCACCTACGCCTGGAACTACCACTACAGCACCTGCCTGGTCGTCAACGCGCCGGGGATCACCAGCGGAACCGACACGGGGTCGCGGACCGGAGCCCGGTCCTGCCTGGACCTGCTGCGCCAGCGCCAGGACACGTTGTCCATCACGTGGAACAACGGCTCCGTATCGACCGCGGATGTGAACGTCATCGCCACACAGGAAGGGCTGGACCTCGTGGTCACCCGCACCGGCACCGTGACCAGCGGCCCCTTCACCGGCGACGTGTTCAACGAGACCATCACCTACCTGGCCCCCGACTTCGCGCAGAGGTGCGCCACCACGGGCATCACTTCCCTCACCGGCACGACTGTCCTGGTGATCGACTGAGTTCGGAAGCCGGCGTCGTAGCGATCGCCGCTCGCCGGCCATGAAGGCAGGGCCCCCGATGCGGCTCAAGTCGTCGAGACGCCGAGCGCGTCAGGGGCCCTGCTGTCGCTGGTGTCACACCATGGGGTCGTGTGCGGCGCCGTGCGGCTAGGCGCCGCGGGGCGGCGCGTCGGTGCGGCTGGTCCGCAGGTGGGCGCGCTCGCCCTGGCCGCTGAACATGGAGAGGACCTCCACGGCCCGGCCGTCGGCGGTGCCGAACCAGTGCGGGGTGCGGGTGTCGAACTCGGCCGCCTCACCGGGCGCCAGGACGAGGTCGCGGTCGCCGAGGACCAGACGCAGCCGCCCCTCGATGACGTACAGCCACTCGAAGCCCTCGTGGGTGCGCGGCGCGGGGGTCCGCGAGGTGGGCGGGACGAGCATCTTGAAGACCTGGATGCCTCCGCCCGGCCGGCGGCGGTTGAGCGGGACGACGGTCATGCCGTCGACGGTCCGGGGGCGCAGGTGGATGCGTGGATCACCGGTGGGCGGGGCTCCGACGAGGCCGTCGAGGGTGACGTCGAACATCCCGGCCAGGGACAGCAGCATCTCCAGGGTGGGGCGCCGCTTGCCGGACTCCAGCCGGGAGAGGGTGCTGGGGGAGATTCCCGTCGCCTCGGCGACGGCGGCCAGGGTCGCGCCGCGCGCCCGGCGCAGCTCCCGCAGCCGGGGCCCCACTGAGTCCAGGGGGCGATCGGCGGTGCCGTCCATGATTCCCACCTTGACAGAAGAGCAACGTTCTTTGCCCGCCGGGCCCGTTCGGCCGCATCGTCGCATGCACAGGCATCCGGAAGCCCGCCCGGGCTCCCCTGGTCTTCGAGGAGCAGCCGTGAAGCCCCCGTCCGTGCACCGCCGGGCCCTGATCACCTGGTTGGCGATCTACCCCGGCATCACCCTGCTGTCGGTCCTGCTCGGACCGGTGCTCGCGCCGCTGCCGGTCTACCTGCGGACCCTGGTCCTGACGGCGATCCTCGTCCCCGCCGCCGTCTACGGCCTGGTGCCCGCGCTGCTGAAGGCCAACGCCGCACTCGCCGGACGCCGCAGGGTCCGCCGGTACGCCGCGGAACCGACCGCCGGCCTGCCCGCCCCGGCCCCCGACAGGCCGGCCCTCCGCGGGTGGGCCGCTCGGCCGGTCGGGGCGGCGTCGGCCGGAGAGGGGTAGTCCTCCTCCTACCCGGTGTGGGGCCGGGCCGTGGTTCGGTCGACCCGTAGCGCCATCAGCGCGGCGTCGCGGGTCAGGCGAGGAGGTTCTTGTGGATGCGGCCGTCCTTGATGATCACGGCGAGGTTCTTGTCCGGGGCGCCGAGGACGGTGAGGTCCTGGGTGGGGTCGCCCTCGACGAGGAGGACGTCGGCCCAGGCGCCCTCGGTGATCCGGCCGAGGGGGGCCGCCCGGTAGGGGTCGCGCTCGCCGGAGAGCCGGAAGAGCTCGGCGTTGCCGGACGTGGCGATCCTCAGCGCCTCCACGGGCTCGAAGCCGAAGTGGGTGGACAGCCGGGTGAGCATCTCGTTCTGCAGCCCGGCCTTCTCCGGTTCGAGCAGCAGGTCGGTGCCGAAGGCGACGTTCGCGCCCTCCTCCCGCGCCCACCGGAAGGTGTTCGCCACCCCCTCGCAGACCCGCCTGTTCTTCTCGGCGTTCGCCGGGTCGGGGTACTCGTGGTCGCTTTCGAGGAAGGGCTGGGTGCTCAGCCACACCCCGTTGTCCGCCATCAGCCGGACGGTCTCGGCGCCGGCGACGAGGTGGCCGTGCTCGATCGACCTGATCCCCGCGGCGATCGCGCGGCGGACGCCCTCGTCGTTGTAGACGTGCGCGGCCACGTACGTGCCCCAGTCCGTGGCGGCTTCGACCGCGGCCTCGAGTTCGTCCGGCGTGTACTGCAGCACGTCCAGCGGGTCGTAGGCGGAGGACACCCCGCCGCCGGCCATGACCTTGATCTGGGAGGCGCCCTTCTTCAACTGCTCGCGGACGGCCGCGAGGACCTGGTCGCGCCCGTCCGCGACCCGCAGGAACCCGATCTGCTGGGCGCGGGCGTGTGCTCCGCAGGCGAAGGTGTCCGCGTCCTCGTAGACCGGGGAGAAGTCGCCGTGTCCGGAGGTCTGGGAGATCGCGGCCTGGCTGGGGTAGATGCGCGGGCCGGGGAACGTTCCGGCGTCCAGGACGTGCCGCAGCGAGGTGACGTCGCCGGCCATGTCCCGGACGGTGGTGAAGCCGCGCATGAGCATCTGCTCGGCCGAGGCGAGCGCGGTGTAGTAGCCGGTGCCGGTGGCACCGGTTGTCAGGCCCGCGAGGGAGGTCCCGATCGCGAAGAGGTGGACGTGCGCGTCGGTCAGGCCGGGGATGAGCACCCGCCCGCCGCCCTCGATGACGACGGCCCCCTCCGGGGGGCTCGGCGTGCCGATCGCCGTGATCTTCTTCTCCTGGATGAGCACGGACGTCGGCGGGGTCGGCTTGGGCCCGGAACTCATCGCGTCGAAGACACGCACGTTGCTGATCAGGATCGGCACGGGGGGCTGCTGGACCGGCACGGTCTTCCTCTCATGGCGGGACAGTGCGAGCCGATGGGACCCACCGGCCGGGCAGGCACTCGGTCGTTCGCGCAGAAGGAGAGGCCAGGACACCGGGCAGGCAATCTCCCTCCTCCGCTCTCCCGAGAAAGGGTGCCGCCCGGAGCCGGCGTGTGCCGCTCGTCTCGACTCGGTGATCCTGGGAACCGCCGAGGAAGTCGCGGCGCGCGGAACAACCCAAGGCCTGACCGGCGGCCATGATCTCCTCCCGCGGAACCGGTAGCCGACAGCGTGGCCCCTCAACTGCACACACTAACTTCGAAGTCGTCGGCATACGCTGCAGGCGAGGCGGGGTCTGCGGCACGAGATCACCCGATGCCAAGCATCGCGTCTTCGACCGGTCGATCGACGTTTCGGGCCGCTGTGAGCGGGGAGCCCGCCGCACGAGGGGCTGCGGGCGGGCGGGCGAGGGGCGTGCCCGGCCCCGAGGGGTGGGCCGGGCACGGGCGGGTGTGCGCTGCTAGCCGATGCTGAAC
>NZ_JBHWDS010000053.1:0-58804 GCF_042734615.1 Kitasatospora sp. NPDC059646 | reverse complement strand
ACCCCGCCGAGACCCGCGCCGTCCTCGCCTCCTCGCTCGCCATGCTCCGCACCAAGCACGCCGACCTGCCCAGCCGCAAGCACGGCAACCCGCCGATGTAACCGGTGCGCCGCACTCGCCGCCACCGTCCAGTCGCCAGCCCGGGGGAGAAACCGGAACCATGAACGAACCTCTCGTACGCGTCGTCCGCGGCTCGCTGTCCGCCGAGGAGCTCGCCGCCCTGACCGCGGTGCTGACCGCCCGTGCCGCGCAGGCGGCGGCGGTCGCCGCCGCCCAGCAGGCCGTCGAGCCGATCGCCACCTGGTCCCGGCTGGAGCGCCGCCCGCCGTACTTCTCCCCGGTCAGCTGGCAGCAGGCCGCCTGAGGTTTCGCGCGAACGCCAGGGGCTCCGGAGGCAGTGCCTCCGGAGCCCCTGTTGCTTCTGCTGCTGCTACGCCGCGGCCAGCGCCGCAGGGCGGCCGGCGTGCATGGTGGTGAGGTTGGCGGCCAGCCGCTGCGGGTCCTGGGCCAGCCAGAGCCGCACCGCGGCGCCGAGCATGATGCAGGACGAGCCGAGGCGGACGCCCGTGGACTGGGCGACCCGCGCGGTGGCGATGGTGAGCAGGTCGGCGAGCTCGGTCGGCAGCCACACCGTGAGCGCGCAGGGCGCCGGGGTGGCGAGCGCGGCGAGCAGCCGGTGGGCGTCCGCCGGGCAGTGCAGCGTGGGCAGGACGTCCAGCAGGCCGTCGGCGACGACCTCGGAGACGTCACTGTGGTGGCCCTGGGCGAGCCGTCGCAGCAGCGCACGTTCCGCTGCGGTGATTCGGACGGTCATGATGACCTCGTCGCACTCCATGGTGCGGCCCTCCTCGCGGCTTGTGGTTCTCGGGGTGAGTCGGGGGGTCGACTCGGGTGGGGTCGGTGGTGCGGGTGACGGGACGTCAGATACCGGCGTACGAGTGCTTGCCGGTGATGAAGATGTTGACGCCGTAGAAGTTGAACAGCCAGCAGGCGAAGGCGAGCAGGGCCAGGTAGGCGGCCTTGCGGCCGCGCCAGCCGGCGGTGGCCCGGGCGTGCAGGTAGGCGGCGTAGGCGACCCAGGTGATGAACGACCAGGTCTCCTTCGGGTCCCACTCCCAGTACTTGCCCCAGGCGGCCTCGGCCCAGATGGCGCCCGCGATGATGGTGAACGTCCACAGCGGGAAGACCAGGGCGTTGATCCGGTAGGACAGCTTGTCCAGGGTGCTCGCGGCGGGCAGCCGGTCCATCAGGTTGGCGGCGCGGACCGTCAGGCCGGCCGCGACGCGGTGCTCGTAGCGGTCCTTGAGCAGGTAGGTGCCGGTGGCGACGAACGCCGCGAAGAAGGCACCGCCGCAGATCGTCGCGGTGGAGACGTGGATGCCCAGCCAGTACGAGTGCAGCGCCGGGACGAGCTGCTCGGACTCGGTGTACAGCACGCTGACGGCGATGCCGAGGATCAGCAGGACCGCGATGACCACGGGCAGGCCGAGCCAGCGCACGTTCTTCCGGGTGGCCAGCAGGACCACGTACGAGCCGACCATCATCAGCGCGAAGGCCACGGAGAACTCGTACATGTTGCCCCACGGCCAGCGCATCACCGACAGGCCGCGGGTGAGCACGCTGCCGGCGTGCAGCAGCAGGCCGAGGACGGTCAGCGAGACCGCGATCCGGCCGGCCATGTCGGCCTTCTCGCTGCCGCCGGCCGGGCCGACGCCGTCCGCCGGGCCGTCGTCGCCGCGGCCGCTGGTCACCGTGGTGGCGCCGGCGTCGGCCAGCGCGGTGCGGGTCAGGGTGGTGGTGCCGCCGCCCTGCGAGGCCACCGTGACGCTGACCTTGCGCACGCCCTTGGCCGCCTCGGCGGAGTCGCTGACCGTCTGGGCGAGGGTGGCCTGCTGCCGCGAGCGGACGGCGACGCCGCCCTTCGCACCGAAGGTCCACTCGAACATCTGGGCGAACATGGCCAAGGTGTAGACGGCCATCGCCGAATAGATCAGCTTGTTGGAGATGTCGGCCAACTGGGGGTCGACCTGCGCGAGCAGCACCGTCTACTCCTTGGTTTCCGGGGCGGTGGGGGTGGCTGCGGCCGAGGAGTCGGCAGCGGCGGGTACGGCGTCGTCGGTATCGGAGTCGTCGGTGTCGCCGCCGGACGGCTCCTCGGCGGCCGGGGCGTCGTCCTGCAGCTCGACGGCGAGCTCGGCGAGCTCCTCGGCGGTGCGGGCGGACTCGCTGCGGCCCAGCCCCGCCACCTCGACCAGGGTCCGGCCGTCGGGGGCGGTGGTGGCCCGGACCCAGATCCGGCGGCGCTGCACGAACAGCGAGCCGATCAGGCCGAGGATCGCGGCGACCGCGCCGACCAGCGCGACGGAGTTGCCGGGGTGGTGCGAGATGGTGAACGTCGCCCACTGCTGGTAGCCGTCGAAGGTGATGGTGCCGTAGCCGTTGGGCAGCTCCCAGCCCTGGCCGACCTTGAGGCGGGCGCGGGCGATGTCGTCGCCGACCTTCAGCTGGGTCATCGCCTTGTCGTCCAACTGGTACACGTTCTGCGGCAGGCCGCTGTCGGTGCGCAGGTCGCCGGCGTAGGCGGTGAGCACCAGCATCGGGTCCGCCGCGGCCGGGAACATCGAGACCGGGCCGGTCTTCTCGAAGTTCTCCGGCGCGGTCGGCAGGAAGAAGCCCTGGAAGGCCAGCTGCGTCTTGTTGCCGTTGGCGTCGGTGCCGTAGTCGTTGACCTTGATCACGCCGGGCGAGGTCATGTTGGCGTCGCGCGGCAGGAACGGCGTCGGGCCGCGGTAGACGATCTCGTTCTTGGCGTTCTTGACCGTCACCACCGGCGCGTAGCCGTGGCCGATCAGGTAGACCTTCGACCCGCCGATCTCCAGCGGGTGGTTGACCTCGATCGTGGACTTCTTCAGCTTGGTCGAGTCGTCGCCGACCCAGTACCGCACGTTCGCGGTGAACTGCCGGGCGGTGCCGATCTGCGGGCCGCTCTCCTGGTACCGGGCGGTGAAGCCGTCCAGCTTGAAGCCGAAGGCGTCCAGGTCGTTCACGCCGTAGTAGTGCGAGCCGTAGAAGTCGTCGATCTGGGTGGTGGTGTTGGAGTAGCCCTGCCCCTCCAGCACCAGCTTGCTGGCGGTGCCGGAGGCCACGCCGGCCCAGGCGACGCCGACCAGCAGCGCGAACAGCGAGAAGTGGAACAGCAGGTTGCCGACCTCGCGCAGGTAGCCCTTCTCGGCCGCGACCGAGCCCTTGCCCGCGGCGGTCCGGAAGCCGCGCTTCTTCAGCAGGCGGTACGCGGCGGCGTTCACCGCCTCCGGGTCGGCGGCGCTGTGCCAGGCCGCGTAGACCGGCATCCGGGTCAGGTTGCGCGGGGCCGCCGGGGGCTGCGAGCGCAGCACGCCGACGAACTGCCAGGTGCGCGGCAGGATGCAGCCGGCCAGCGAGACGAACAGCAGGATGTAGATCGCCGAGAACCAGCTGGAGCTGTAGACGTGGAACAGCTCCAGCCGCTCGAACAGCGGGGTGACGCCCTTGTGGGCCTCCTTCCACGCCACGACCTTCATCGTGTCCGGCCCCTCCTGCGGGACCAGCGAGCCCGGGATGGCGGCCAGCGACAGCAGGAACAGCAGCAGCAGGGCGACCCGCATCGAGGTGAGCTGCCGCCAGAACCAGCGCACCCAGCCGAGCACGCCCATGCCGACCTGCGTGTCGGTCTCCTCCTCGGGGGCGGTGCTGAGCCGCTCCGCGGCCGCGGTGTCCACCAGGAAGGGGTTGGCCTTCGGGTCGGGACCGTCCGGTGCGTCGGGGCTGTCCGGGGCGTCGGCCGGCTGGGGGCTGGTCTTCGTGTCGCTCACGGGTCAGATTCCGATCGAGAAGTTCTCGGTGAGGTACTGGAGCTGGTTCACCAGCGCGTCCCACGCCCCCGTCACCAGGGCCAGGCCGACCGCGACGAGCATGCCGCCGCCGATCCGCAGCACCCACTGGTAGTGCCGCTTGACCCAGCCGAAGGCGCCCAGCGCCTTGCGGAAGGCCAGGGCGGCCAGGACGAACGGTACGCCGAGGCCGAGGCAGTACGCGGTCATCAGCAGCGCGCCGCGCCCGGCGCTGGCCTGGCTGAACGCCAGCGACTGGATGGCGCCCAGCGTCGGGCCCATGCACGGCGTCCAGCCGAGCCCGAACACCACGCCGAGCAGCGGAGCGCCGGCCAGGCCGACCGCGGGGCGGCGGTGGCTGCGCAGCTCGCGCATGGTGAAGCCGGGCAGCAGACCCATGAAGGCCAGGCCCATCAGCACGGTGAGGCAGCCCATCACGATCGAGATGACCCGCTGGTGCGCCTGCAGGGTGTTCCCGAACGAGCCGAACAGCGCGCCACCGGAGACGAACACCGCCGCGAAGCCGAGGACGAACAGCAGCGAGCCGGCCAGCATCCGCCCCCGTCGCGCACCGCGCGCGTCCGACAGGTCGGCGGCGGAGAAGCCGGTGACGTAGCTGAGGTAGCCGGGCACCAGCGGCAGCACGCACGGCGAGAAGAACGAGACCAGTCCGGCGGCCAGCGCGATCGGCAGGGCGAGCATCAGCGCGCCGCTGCCCACGGTCTCGTTGTAGCCGACCCCGGCCGCGGCCAGGACGGTGCTCACTTCGACTCCGCGAGGACCGGCTCGATCATCTTGTCGAGGTCCTCGCCGGACAGCGCGTGCATGGCGCGGGCGGCCAGCTTGCCGTCCTTGTCGATCACGATCGTGGTCGGGATGGACTGCGGGTTGAGGCTGCCCTTGGGGAACTTGAGGATCTGGGTGCCGTCCGGGTCGTAGATGCTCGGGTAGGTGACCCCGAAGTTCTTCTCGAACGCGACGGCGTTGGCGGGGTCGGTGTCCCGGGTGTTGATGCCGAGGAACTGGACCTTGTCGCCGTACTTCTCGGAGCTGGCCTGCAGGCCCTTGGCCTCGGCGCGGCAGGGGCTGCACCAGGAGCCCCAGATGTTGAGGACGACCACCTTGCCGCGGTAGTCGGCCAGCCGGAGGGTGCCGGTGCCGTCCAGCCCGGTGCCGCTGATGTCGGGGGCGTCGGTGCGGCTGCCGACGGCGGCGGTGTCGATGCCGCCCTTGCCGGTGATGAAGCCGACCGAGCCGTCCCCGCCCGCGGAGCCGGAGCTGGAGCACCCGGCGAGGGCCAGGGCGGTGGCCGCGCCGAGGGCGGCGGTGAGGCGGAAGCGGCGGCTGGACGTCCGTGACATGTGAAAAGTTTCGCATGGCTCTTCGGCCCGTTTTAGGGGGGTCCGGCGTTGTCGGCCGGACCCCCCGTGACCTGCGCATACTCCACTTATGATCGTCTTAATTCGGGCATTCTGCCGCCCCCCGGGCTTACCTCCCGGCCGCCGGTGTGAGCAACGTCCCGGACCGGTGTGAGCAACGTCCCGGACCGGCGCGGGCTACGCCCCGAAGCTCTTCCCGACCGGCTTGTCGCCCTTCTTGCCCTTGCCCACCAGATGGGCCGGCAGCAGGTCGCGGGCCGGCTCGCGGTAGCCGATCGAGACGATCCGGTCGCCCTCGAAGGTGAAGCTGGTCAGCGACGCCAGCGAGCACTGCCGGCGGCGCGGGTCGTGCCACAGCCGGCGGCGCTCGGCGAACGACCGCAGGATCCAGATCGGCAGCTGGTGACTGACGCACACCGCCTCGTGCCCGCGCGCCGCGTCCCGGGCGCCGGCGATCGCGCCCATCATCCGCACCACCTGGTCGATGTACGGCTCGCCCCAGGACGGCTTGAACGGGTTGGTCAGGTACTTCCAGTACGAGGGGTTGCGCAGCGAGCCGTCGCCGACCCCGAAGGTCTTGCCCTCGAAGACGTTCTCCGCCTCGATCAGCCGCGGGTCGGCCGCGACCGTCAGGCCGTGCGCCTTGGCGATCGGCTCGGCGGTCTCCTGCGCCCGCTCCAGCGGGGAGGCCACCACGTAGGTGATGTCACGGTCCTTCAGGTGGTCGGCCACCCGCTCGGCCATCTGCCGCCCCAGGTCGGAGAGGTGGTAGTCCGGCAGCCGGCCGTACAGCACGCCCTCCGGGTTGTGCACCTCGCCGTGCCGCATCACGTGGACGACGGTGATGTCCTTCTTGCCGTCCTTCTTGCCGTCCGTCAGGTCGGCCGCCCGGCGGTCCGTCTGCTGATCCGTCACTTGGACTCCTCGGTGGCCTCGGCGGCGGCGCGGGCGGCGGCGGGCAGGGCGGCGGCGATCCGCTCGATCGCGCGCTCGTCGTGCGCGGACGAGACGAACCAGGACTCGAACGCCGAAGGCGGCAGGTAGACGCCCTGGCTGAGCATCGAGTGGAAGAAGCCGTTGAAGCGGAACGCCTGCTGGCGGCGGGCCTCGTCGTAGTTGGTGACCTGCTGGTCGGTGAAGAAGACCGAGAACATGTTGCCCGCGGTCTGCAGGCGGTGCGCCACACCCTCCTTGGAGAGCGCCTCGGTGACCAGGCCGGACACCTCGGCGGCGACCCGGTCGACGGTCGCGTACACCTCGTCGGTGCAGTGGCGCAGCTGGGCCAGGCCGGCGGCGGTGGCGACCGGGTTGCCGGACAGCGTGCCCGCCTGGTAGACCGGGCCGGCCGGGGCGAGGTGCGCCATCACGTCGGCGCGGCCGCCGAACGCCGCGGCCGGGAAGCCGCCGCCCATCACCTTGCCGAAGGTCAGCAGGTCCGGCGCCCAGCCCTCGCGGGCGGCCTCCAGCCCGTACCAGCCGGCCTTGGAGACGCGGAAGCCGGTCATCACCTCGTCGGAGATGAACAACGCGCCGCTCTCCCGGCACAGTTCGGCCAGGCCCCGGTTGAAGCCGGGCAGCGGCGGGACGACGCCCATGTTGCCGGGCGAGGCCTCGGTGATCACGCAGGCGATCTCGCCGGGGTGCGCGGCGAACGCGGCGCGCACCGCGTCCAGGTCGTTGTACGGCAGCACGATGGTGTCGCCGGCCTGCGCCCCGGTCACGCCCGGGGTGTCCGGCAGGCCGAAGGTGGCGACGCCGGAACCGGCGGCGGCCAGCAGCGCGTCCACGTGGCCGTGGTAGCAACCGGCGAACTTGACCACCTTCGCGCGGCCGGTGAAGCCGCGGGCCAGCCGGATCGCCGACATGGTCGCCTCGGTGCCGCTGGAGACCAGGCGGACCTGCTCGACCGGGGCGATCCGGGCGACGATCTCCTCGCCGAGCTCGACCTCGCCCTGACCGGGCGTGCCGAACGAGGTGCCGCGGGAGACCGCCTGCTGCACCGCCTCGATCACCGCCGGGTGGGAGTGGCCGAGCAGCATCGGGCCCCAGGAACACACCAGGTCCACGTACTCGCGGCCATCGGCGTCCGTCAGGTACGGGCCGCTGCCGGACACCATGAAACGGGGCGTGCCGCCGACCGCGCGGAAGGCCCGCACCGGCGAGTTGACGCCGCCGGGGGTGACCGCCAAGGCGCGCTCGAACAGCGACTGGGACTGGGGTGCTTCGTACGGGTAGCTCATCTGCTCGCTCATCCGTTGGGTCCGCGGGGTGGCCTGGAGCCTCTCTTACCCGCACATGGTCTCAAATCGTGTCCTGGCGTTCTGCATGTCGGGCCCGATCATCTGGAACGATGATCCGTGTGCTGCTCCCCTCACTGGCTGTGGCGAAGGTAAGGTCGAGTAGCGCGCGCTCGTGTAGCACGCCGGCAGACGGGTAAGGGGCATGTCCGGAGGGAAAGCCGGACATGCGGGGGTCTGTCGATTCCGGCGAGTTCCGGTGAGGATGGTCCGAGTGTCCGAGAGGCAGGACGGTTTCGACGAGGCCGCGGAGCGCACCCGCAGGCCTGCCGAGACCGGCGGGGGCAGGGAAGCGGGCAGGGGAAGGAGGGGCGAGGGCAGAGTGGGGGTCACCTACAAGTACTTCGGCGCACCGGACCGCGCCACCGCTGCCAGAGTCCCCACCGCCCTCGGCCCCGGCGGCCTCGGGCTCGACGCCGGCGAACTCGGCGCCCTCGGCCGGCTCGGCGACCTGATGGAGACCAGCGGCTCCGGCAACGGGCACCTCTCCACCAAGATCAAGCCCGAGACCATGAGCGCGATGGTCCTCACCGGCATCCAGGGCGTCCCCCTGCACCACGTCCCGCCGCTCGAACTGGTGGTCCTGCACCCCGACTACGCGGTGGTCCAGCTCCCGCACACCGTCGTCGAACCGCTCCGCAAGGCCGACGAGACCGAGCTCGGCGCCGCCGCGTTCATCTGGTCCACCGTCCCCGACCGCCGCGGCCCGCGGGACGCCTTCGTCATCTACCAGATGCTCCACGAGTGGCAGGACTTCGCCAACCGCCTCCACGACGCCGGCCACCAGCTGTACTGCCTGGTCTGGCCCTGACCCGCATTCCTTTCTGACGGCCGGTCGGAGGGCCGTGGCGGTCAGGGCCGTCGGGGCACACCGGGGGCACCGGCGGAGCACCCGGTGGCGTGCCAGCCGCGAACTCGCCCACCGGCGGTGCGGGCCGCCGAAGTTGATGGGTCATCACTCCGGCGCTGCCACGGGGGTGCCGGTGCGCGCCGGAACCGGCGTTCGCGACCGTCGAGCCCCGGCGGGCAGCCGCAGTGATCTGACCGCGATCGGCCACCGTAGGCTCACCGCCATGGACCTCCCCGACTGCGGCTGCCTGCTCTGCGACGGCACCGGCGACGAATCCGCGTGGGACGCACGCGACACCCGCATCGCGGCGAACATCCGCGACCACGACTGGCACGTCAACGGAGTCGCCGGCGGCGGACTGCCCGGCGACTGGTCCTACTCGATCGGACTGTGGCACACCCTGCGCAGCCCCGAGGTCAGCATCTTCGGCCTCCCCTCGCAGACCGGCATGCGGATCGTCAACGTCCTCGCCCACGAGATCCGGTCCGGGCATCCGCTCGAACCGGACCAGCGCCGCAACGACGTCCTGGGCGGCGGATTCTCGGTGGCGATCCGGCCGGTCCACCCCAGCTGGTACCTCAGCTTCTTCGGTGCCGGGGTCGACTTCTACCAGCGACCGCCGCTGCCCGTCACCCAGATGTTCTGGCCGGACAAGCAGGGCCGCTTCCCCTGGGACGCGGGTGTCGAAGCGACCTGCCGCGCCGCCCAGCCGCTCCTGTGGGTGCCCCGCGAGGAGTCAACCGGCCCGTGGGCGCACGCCGAACCTGCCCAGTACCGACCTCACGGGTGACCGGAGCGGGCAGACCTCGGTCACAGTCCCAGTCGAGCCCAGTCCGCATCCGGGTAGTCGGACTTGATCTGGTCGACCATGAGATCCCAGAACGAGGGGTAACGGAACACGCCGGGGTACCAGTTGGCGAACGCCCATGCCTCCCACTCCCCCTCAGCGTTCACGATGGCAGGGTTGAGCATCAGCAAGGCGCTGTCGCCCCAGGCGCTGATCTGCAGGGCGGTTCGGAAGTGCGTCCGGCGCACCGTCACGCAGTCCTGGTCCTCGCCGTACTGCATGTATTCGTCATCGGGGATCGCCGGGAAGTCTTCGTCGTCGCCCCAGGCCTCCACCAGGTCCGGGTCGAGGTCACGGAGCCATCCGACCTGCGCGGTGGCGAGGACCGCTCCTTCGGTGTCGTTCACGTGCGACCAGCCGTTGCTCACCGCGAGGAACTGTCGGTAGCTCGGCGGGAGTTGTGCGCCGAGCCGACGCTCCAGCGCCTGGATGTCGGCCTCGGCCGCGCCGCTCGTCCCGAGCCAACCACTCGCATGCGCCTCCGCCGGGAAGCGCCGCTCCACCTCGTACGCGTCAGGCGCCAGCCAGAGACGGCTCCACTCCTGGAGAAGCTCGCACCACGGGTGGGACCCCCCGGAGCCGGAACGGAAACGGTCGCTCATGGGCGGCACCCTACGGCCGGGGGACGACACCGCCGGCCGCACACCCGGACGCCGCCCTGACGCGGCGTCCGGTCCGGACGGTCATTCAGCGGTGCAGTCGGCGTGGGGTGGTGAGGTTCCACTCCGCCGGGAGGGGGTTGTCGCAGGCGGCGCAGGTCAGGTCGTCGTCCTTGACCAGATTGAGCTGGCCGCAGGTCGGGCAGCGGCGGAAGAGGAAGGCGTAGGTGAAGGCGTCGGGTCGGGGCAGGTGGGCGTGGTCGAGGGCGGTGGCGACGGCGGACCAGGAGTCGAGGTCGGGGCAGTAGCCGGTGGAGAGGTTGCTGATCTCGGCCACCGCCCAGCGCCCGGTGCTTTGAACGGCGAAGCGGATCTCTCCCGCTGCCAGGACGTCCGCGCCGCCGGCGCAGGCGACGTGCTCGCTGCGGCGCGGGGCCAGCCACAGGGTGCCGGTGAGGTCGACCACGTAGGTGAACGGATCGGTGCGTTCGCCGGGTGGCGACTCGGCCAGCCGGGCGGCCAGTTCGGTCGGGGTACGGACGGCGCGACCGAGGGTGTGACGGCCGGCGCGGGCGAGCAGTTCGGGTGGGCCGAGGTAGCGGAAGGCGCGAGGGGCTCCGGTCACCCCGACACGGTAGGGGCTGCGTCGGCTGCGGTGCGGAGGTGCGGGAGGAAGGCGGTGACCGCCGGGGTGGGGCGGTGGCCTCGGCGGGTCGCGGTGTGGACGTGCCGGACCGGGGTGTCGTCCGGGTGCAGCGGGACGAGGGCGAGATCGGGCCGGGCCGCGCGGGCGGCCAGGGACGGGATCAGGGTGATGCCGAACCCGGCTGCGACCAGGCCGAGTTTGGCCGTCCAACCGGCCACCTCGTATGCGACGCGGGGTCGGAATCCGCTGCGGGCGCAGGAGGCCAGCAGGGTCGATTCGAGGCGGCGGCTGGCGGCGATCCAGGGTTCCTCGGCGAGTTCGGCGAGCCGGAGGCGGCGTCGGCGGGCCAGCCGGTGGCCGCGCGGGAGGGCGACCAGGACGGGGTCGTCGGCGATCCGGTGGAGCTCGAACCGGTCGGTGTCGTACGGGTGTTCCGGATAGGCGGTGACCAGGGCCAGGTCGATCGCGCCGTCGGCGAGCAGGTCGAGCAGTTGCGCCGAGAGCCCCTCGGTGAGGGTCGGCGCGATGCCGGGGTGCGCGGCGCGGAACGCGGCCAGCGCGGCCGGGACGAGCGCCGCGTTGGCGCTGTCGAACGCACCGAGACGCAGGTGGCCGGCGGTGAGGCGGGTCAGGGCGGTGAGGTCGTGGCGGGCGGCGTCCAGCCGGTCGAGCACGGCTTCGGCGTGCGGCAGCAGCGCCCGTCCGTGCTCGGTGAGCCGTACGCCGCGGGCCAGCCGGTCGAACAGCGGTGCGCCGAACTCGTCCTCCAGAGTGGAGATCTGGCGGGACACCGCGGACTGGGTGAACCCCAGTTCCTCGCCCGCGGCCGTGAACGAGCCGAGCCGGGCCGCAGTGCGGAAGACGTCGAGCCAAGCCATGTCCATCATGCATGGCTACCATGCGAGACATTCGTTTGTCGCCTGCCCCGCCCGCCTCTAGCGTGGCGGTCATGGAGATCACGGAGCGCACAGCCTTCCTCGGACTCGGCCGGATGGGCCTGCCGATGGCCCGCCGACTCGCCGGCATCACCCGCGAGTTGACCGTCTGGAACCGGACGCCCGGCCGCGCCGGGGACCTCACCGAGGCCGCCACGCCGGCGGAGGCGGTGCGCGGGGCCCGGATCGTCGTCACGATGCTGTCCGACCCGGCGGCGGTCGAGGAGGTCGCGGCCCGCTTCGTCCCCTCCCTGGAACCGGGCACGCTGTGGATCGAGATGTCGTCGATCGGCCCCGAGGCCGTAGCCCGGCTGCGCGCCCAACTCCCGGACGGTGTGAGCATGGTGGACGCACCGGTGCTGGGCAGCGTCGGCCCCGCCGCGAGCGGCGGGCTGGTGGTGTACGCGGGCGGCGAGGACGCCGAGCTGGACCGCGCCCAGCCCGTCCTGGAACGGCTCGGCCAGGTCGTGCGGTGCGGCGGCCCCGGCCGGGGCGCCGCGCTCAAGCTGGTGGTGATCGGCGCGGTCGTCGCGTCCGTCACCGCGACGGGCGAGGCCCTGGCCGTCGCCGAACGGCTGGGCGTCCCGGACGAGTTGGCGCGCGGCGCGCTGTCGGCCGGGCCGCTGGCGGGCATCATGGGGCGAATCACGACCACGGCCGCCGACTTCCCGATCCGGCTCGCCGCGAAGGACCTGGCCCTGGCCGGCGGCGGACCCGTCTTCGAAGCCGCCCGCGCCACACTGCTGGCCTACCCTGCGCTCGCCGAGAAGGACCTCTCCGAGATCACCACGGCACAGCGTGAGCAGCTCGCCCGGGCGGCAGGCAACTGAGCCACCCGACCGAACGCGGAGCGTCGGCGCGGGAGTTGAGCGAGCAGCCTTCGTGGCAACGGGGATGCCGTTCCGGGCCTGCGGAACGGTCGAAGCCGAGGCACCACCGGAACGCCAGCACCTGGACAACGGGGCCAACCGACAGCCTGCGGAACTCACCGAGCCACGGCAGGGCGGCCAGGAGGGCGCGGAGCGCGACCCGGAGCGGCGAAGGGTGAACCCGGCCGTACAGAGGCCGAGTTGGACCGCCCCCAGGGCTCAGGCAGCGGCCACGTGGCCGGAGCTCTGGCCGTCCCGAACAGCAGGCGGCACGACACCGCATCCGGTGAGCGCGCCCCCCGCCGAAGAGGACGACACAGGCACAGCCGGTCGGTCGAGCCCCCGCGACACTCGCGCAGAGCGCGGGCGAACACGGCGGAGACGCCCACCAGTTGAGCGAGGCACTCCAGGAACAGCCAGCGGCGCCCGCGGCTACGCGGGCGCCCACGTGGCCGGAGGCACGGCAGCGCAGCAGGTGGGCGCCCATCCGCCGGACAGGACGCCCCAGGCACAGCCGGCCGATTCGAGCCGCCCCGACACTGCCACGGCACTCCCGCAGAGCGCGGGCGAACACGGCGGAGACGCCCACCAGTTGAGGGAGATATCCCAGGAACAACCGACGAACGCGACAGCCGGCAGAACACACAGCTGAGCGACTCGGGCGAGGGCAACCCACTTGGCCGAGATTCTGGCCGACCTGCGCGGCGGCCGGCACAGCGCCGCAGCCGGTGAGCGCCCCTGGGCCGGACAGGACGACACAGGCACAGCCCGGCGGCGCACGCGGCTACGCGGACCGGGCGCGGGCGGCCACGTGGCCGGAGGCACAGCAGCGCAGCAGGTGAGCGCCCATCCGCCGGACAGGACGCCCCGGGCACAGTCGGCCGATTTGAGCCGCCCCGACACTGCCACGGCACTCCCGCAGAGCGCGGGCGAACACTGCGGAGACGCCCACCAGTTGAGCGCGACGCCCCAGACGCAGCCGGCGGAGCACGCGGCTCGGGCGCGGGCGGCCACGTGGCCGGAGGCGCAGCAGCACAGCAGGTGAGCGCCCCTCCGCCGGACAGGACGCCCCGAGCACAGTCGGCCGACTTGAGCCGCCCCGACACTGCCACGGCACTCCCGCAGAGCGCGGGCGAACGCGACCGCAACGCACGCAAGTTGAGCGAGGCACCCCAGGAACAACCCGCGGAGCACGCGGCTACGCGGCTCGGGCGCGGGCGGCCAGGAGGGCGAGGAGCGCGACGGGGGCGGTGAGGAGGGTGAATGCGGCGGCGTAGGCGGCGAGTTGGGTGGTGCCGAGGCTGAGGCAGGTGTTGAGGACGGCGGAGGCGAGGGCGAGGACGGCCACTTGGCCGAGGTTCTGGTTGGTCTGCATGGCGCTGCTGGTGTGGCCCTCGCGGCCGGCGGGGCTGTGGCCGAGGGAGAGGACGGTGAGGGCCGGGGCGAGCAGGCCCATGCCGAGCGCGGCGATCGGCATCGCGGGGGCGGCGGTGAGGGCGGGCACGGTGGGGTGGGTGCCGAGTACGGCGAGGGCGACGGCGGCGGACATGACCAGGGCGCCGAGGACGACCACCCGGTGGCGGGGGACGTGCTGGAGGAGCCGGCCCTGTGCCCAGGAGCCGGCCGCCCAGGCGATGGCCGCGCCGGTGAAGGCGAAGCCGCTGACGACCGGGTCGACGTGCCGTTCGGTGAGGAGCAGCAGCGGGACGTACGCCTCCAGGGTGAAGAACGTTCCGGAGGAGAGGCCGCGCAGCAGGACGGTGGTGGGCAGGCCGCGCAGGGCGCGCCAGGTGCCGGCGGGGAGCAGGCGGGGGGCGAAGCCGATCAGCAGGGCGGCGGCGAGGGCGACGAACAGCAGGTGGCGGGCGTCCCGGCCGGAGACGCCGTACTGGCCGAGGGCGGCGGCGACGCTGACCACGGCGGCGATGAACAGCGGCGGGCGGGGCGGGCGGTCGTCGGGGGTGCGGGGTTGCGCGTGGCGGCGCAGGACCGGGACCAGGAGGAGGGCGGGCAGCGCGGTGAGGGCGGCGAGTCCGTAGAAGACGGCGCGCCAGGACCAGAGTTCGGAGACGAGTCCGGCGACGGGCGGGCCGACCAGGGAGGGGATCACCCAGCAGGCGCTCATCAGGGCGAGCACCCGGGGGCGGAGCCGTTCCGGGTAGGCCTGACCGATGGCCGCGTTGACGGCGACGGCGGACAGGCCGGCGGCGAGGCCGTCCAGGAAGCGTCCGGCGGCGAGTTGCCAGATGGAGGTGCTGGCGGCGGAGACCAGCAGGGTGAGCACGGTGAGCACCACGCCGGCGGCGAGCGGGTCGCGGGCGCCCGAGCGGTCCGACCAGGTGCCGCCGAGGACGCCGCCGAGCAGGCTGGCGGCCACGAAGCACCCGGCGACGAGCGGGAACAGGGCGACGCCGTGCAGGTCGGCGGTGGCGGTCGGCAGGGTGGGCACCACGGCCAGGGCGGCGAAGCCGGTCAGGAACATCAGGGCGGTGAAGCAGGCGGTGACGGCCCGGTACTCCCGGGCGAAGATCCCGTCCACGGCGCGGGCTCCTTCGGCTTCGACGACAGGCGACAGGCGGCAGGCGGCAGGCGGCAGGCGGCAGGCGGCAGGCGGCAGGCGGCAACCCCCAAAGGTCTCTACCAATAACGGCTCCGCGCAAGCGAATATCGGGGTCGCCGCACGAGGCGCCGTCAGCAAAGGCTCGGCAAACGGAGCTTGGCGCGCGTCCCGGCACTGACTAGGGTCGCCGGGCACCCATCGACGCCCACCCACGGGGAGACACTCATGACCGCTGCCAGGCCGCCGCTGCCGGACGCCTTCCTGCGACCCGTCCCGACGTTCACGCTGACCAGTTCGGAGGTGACCGACGGGGGCCGGCTGGGCGAGGAGCAGGTCTACCAGGGCGGGAACCGTTCGCCGCAGCTCAGCTGGTCCGGCTTCCCGGCGGAGACCCGGAGCTTCGCGGTGACCTGCTTCGACCCGGACGCGCCGACCGGCTGCGGCTGGTGGCACTGGCTGCTGTTCGACCTCCCGGCGAGCGTCACCGAGTTGGCGTCCGGCGCGGGCACCGGCGAGTTCCCCGGCCTGCCGGCGGGCGCCGTGCACGGCCGCAACGACTACGGCACCCGGGACTTCGGCGGCGCGGCCCCGCCGCCCGGCCACGGCCCGCACCGGTACGTGTTCACCGTGCACGCCCTGGGGGTCGACTCGCTCGGCCTGGACGCGGACACCTCGGCGGCGGCGATCAGCGGCACCCTCGGCTTCCACGCGCTGGCCCGCGCCACAGTGGTCGCCGAGTACGAGAGCTGACACCCGGCAGCGGATCCGGCGGGCGGGCGCTCGTCCACAGCCCTGTGGACAACCTCCCGCCCGTCGGCCCGGCCGTCCACAGCCTGTGCACAGCGGACCGGCGGCCGGGGACGGGGACGTCGCACCCGCACCCCGGCGTCAGGCGTCGCCCCCGGGTGCCGCCCTCAGGCGTCGAAGTCGTATTCGAGGATGTACGAGGACGAGTCGAGCACCATGGCGTTGAACTCCACCGCCTGGCCGTCCTCGGAGAACGCGGTGCGGTGGACCAGGAAGACCGGCGTGCCGGGGGCCAGGGCGAGGCGTTCGGCCTCGTCGCCGGCGGGCATCCGGGAGCGGATGTGCTCCTGGAAGTGCACCGGCTTGTGGCCGAGTTCGGCGAGCCGGGCGTAGGTGCCGCCGGGGCCGGTGTCCGGGTCGGTGATCCGGCTGCCGGCGACCAGCGCGGCGGGCAGGTAGGACTCGGAGAGCAGCACCGGCTTGCCGTCCAGCACGAAGCGGCGGCTGCGCACGCAGGCGGACTCGCCGGGCTTGAGGCCGAGGACGGCGGCGATCTGCTCGGGCGCCTCCCGCTCGTCGACGGTGAGCTGGTCGACCGTCAGGTCGCGGGCCGCTATGTCGGCGGACCAGACGGAGGCGCCGCTGCCCCAGTTCCGGCCGGACAGCCGCTGGATGCCCCGGCGCCTTATCGGCCGGAACTCCCGCACGAACACGCCCACGCCCTTGCGGGCCTCCGCGATCCCCTCGGTCTGCAGCACGCCGAGCGCCTGACGGGCCGTCATCCGGGCCACGCCGTACGTCACCATCAGGTCGTTCTCGCCCGGGAGCCGGTCACCGGGTCGGTAGCGGCCGGAGTCGATGTCGCGCTTGAGGTCCTCGGCGATCCGCTGGTACTTGGGCTGGGTGGCGCGGGGGTGACTGGTCATGGCGGCGGGCTTCCTTCCCCTCTCTAGACATCCTACGCACGGTCCACCCCCTGGTGCATTGACATCTCTAGAGATTTCAGCTTGTCTAGAGATGCTTGGATCTGACATACCCTCATATCGGCTGCCGAGTCTCCCGTCATCGAGCGTTCATCGAGCGAATCCGCGTGAGGAGTCCGCCGTGTCCGTGCACCGTCGATGGTTCTCCCTGCCCCGCGAACCCGCCACCGTCGCCGCCGGACGACGCAAGGTCCGCGCCCTCATCACCGCCTGGGGCGGCGGCCCGCTGGACGAGGACACCCAGTTGACGGTCGACCTGGTCACCTCGGAACTCCTCGGCAACGCCGTCCGCCACGCGACCGGCCGGGCCGTCACGGTCGGCGTCCACGCCGACCCGCTGCACCACCGGGCCGTCATCGAGGTCTACGACAGTTCCCCCGCCCTTCCGGTGGCCGGCCGGCCCGACCAGGACTCCGAGTCCGGCCGGGGCGTCCTGCTGATCGCCGAACTGGCGCTCGCGCACGGGGTGATCCGCAAGCGTTCCGGCAAGTGGGTGTGGGCCGAGATCGCCCTGCCGGGCGGGCGGATCGCCCGGCAGGGGTGGTGGCCGACCCAGGGCCCGACGGACGGCACGCGGCCCCGGGACCCGGCCGACCGCCTCGCTCCCGGGGCCATCACCTGCCGCTGAGCGGCAGCGGCCAGGCAGTCACGCGGCCGGGCGATCAGGCGGTCACGCGGTCAGCCGGCGGTGGAGCTCCGCCGTCCCCCGGCCCAGGGTCCGGGCGGCGAGCCAGGCCGCGGCGCCGGCGCCGTTGCGGGCGGTGGAGACGGCGGCGTCCGGCCAGCGGGCGGCCAGGCGGGGCCGCAGCCGCACGGCGAGCTCGGTCTCGGAGGCGAGCAGGCCGCCCGCCAGGACCAGTGGCAGCGGGGAGTCGGGTTCGCGGACCAGGGCGAGGGTGTCGATCAGGTGGTCGGCGGCGCGCTCCACCAGTGCGACGGCGGCGGGGTCGCCGGCCGCGGCCCGGTCCAGGACGATCGGGGCCAGCCGGGCCAGCCGGGCGGGGGCCTCGGCATGGGCGGCGGCGATCAGCGCGGAGCGGGGCTCGCTCCCCAGGCCGTCCGGCCCGACCAGGGCCTCCGCGATCGCGCCGGCCAGGCCCGGCAGCCGAAGTGACGGCCCGTCGTGCGGCAGCGCGCGGTCCACGGCGGTGAGGGCGGCGGAGACCGCCTCCCGCCCGAGCCACAGCCCGGAGCCGCGGTCGCCGAGCAGCCAGCCGTGGCCGTCGGCGGTGCGGCGCAGGGCGTGGTCGCGGATCTCGGCGGCGATCGCGCCGGTGCCGCTGAGCAGCAGGGTGCCGTCGGCGGCGGCGGTTCCGGCGGCGTGCGCGAGTTCGGCGTCGCCGACCAGCCGCGGGGTGACGGTCAGGCCGACGGCGGGCCAGAGCGCCAGGACCTCCGGCGGGGCGAGCGAGCCGCCGGCCAGGCCGATCACTCCCGCGGCGACCCGGCCCGGGTCGAGCGCGCCGAGTGCGGTGCGGACCGCCCCGCCGATCTCCCGGACGGCGGTCTCCGCCCCGTGCGCGACCGGGTTGCCCCCGGCGCCGTGCGCGGTGCCGAGGATCCGGCCGTCCAGGGTGGCGACCAGGGCGCGGGTGCTGGTGCCGCCCACGTCGAGGCCGAGCACCAGTGGTTCCGCCGACGCGTCCTGACGGCCTGTCATGCGGTGCGGCGGATGCGGCCGGCGTACAGCGCTTCGAGCTTGCTGTTGTGCTCGTCGCCGCCGGGGATGTTCGCCGAGAGGTAGACGGGCGGGACGCCGCCGGCCTCCTCGACCCGGCGGATCACCTCGGCGACGATCTGCTGGCCGAGCAGCGCGGCGGTGATGGAGGAGATGCCGCAGGCCCGGCCGCCGCCCGCCATCGGCAGGACGGCGTCGCCGAACGGGGCGCCGTTGTCCAGCACCACGTCCGCGTAGTCGCGCAGCCGCAGGCCGGAGGGGTGCTTGGGCTGGACGCCGGCGGTGTGCTCGGCGGAGGTGACGACGATCAGCGGGTGGCCGTTCTCCTTGGCCAGCCGGGCGAGTTCGACGACGCAGCCGTTGACGCCGGAGTTGGAGGCGAGCAGGAAGACGTCCGACGGGTGGGGGTCGGTCAGCTCCCAGAGCAGGGCGGCGGATTCGGTGCCGCGCTCCAGTTCGGAGCCGGCCAGGATCTCCACCGGCCGGCCGCCGAACAGCACCACGTCGCGCAGGGCGATCCGGTTGCTGGGCACCAGTCCGCCGGCCCGGCCGGCGATCTCCATGGCGAACGCCTCGGAGTGGCCGGTGCCGAACGCCTGCACGATGCCGTCCGCGGCCAGCGCGTCCGCGATCAGCTCGGCGGCCCGGGCGACGCCCTCGGCCTGGGTGCTGCTGACCTTGTCGATGGCGGCGTGGGCGGCGGCGACGAAGTCGGCCGCAGAGGGGCTGGGCACGGGAACCTCCAGGCGGAGCACTGTGGGACGGCTCACATGGTCGGGCCGCGCCACCGCCGCTGTCAACGACAGGACTAGACCAATCGAGGAGTCGTCGGATCCGTGGCCCGCACACCCGCCGCAGCCCGGCGGCCGGCCGGGCGAGCGGAAATTCGCGGGCGCGCAACGGCGGGGCCGGGACAGGATGAGGGCATGGAAGAGGTGCCGACGAGGCAGGTCAGAGCCCGGTACGACGAGGAGACGGTGACGGTCTACCAGGTGTTCCGGCCGGAGATCGGCGACCCGGCGGTGGCCGACGGGCGGTTCCCGGAGGCATTCGGCCACGACCGGATGACGTGGATCAAGCCGTCGTTCCGCTGGCTGATGCACCGCAGCGACTGGGCGCGGAGCCCCGGGCAGGAACGGATCCTCGGCGTGGTGATCAGCCGTCGGGGATTCGACGAGGCCCTGGAGTCGGCCGTGCTGAGCGGCTACAAGCCGGGGCTGCACGCCTCGAAGGCGGAGTGGCAGCGGGTGCTGCGGCGCAGCCCCGCCCGGGTGCAGTGGGATCCCGAGCGGGATCTGCACCTGCGGCCGCTGCCGCACCGGTCGCTGCAACTGGGCCTGGGCGGGGAGCTGGTACGGCGCTACGCCGAGGAGTGGCTGGTGCGGATCGAGGACCTGACGCCGCTGGCCCGGGAGTTGCACGCCACCCGGGACGCCGGGCTGCTGCCGCCGGAGCGGCCGTACCCGGTGCCGGCGGGCGCGGCCGCCCGGCTGGGCGTGACCGGCTGACGGAGGGCCGCCCGGATCGCGGGCGACCCTCCGTCAGCGCTCCGGATCAGCCGTGCAGGTAGACGATGCCGAGCTTGGTCAGCTGCCAGTGCTGCGCGGCGGAGCCGTTGTCGGCGGCCAGCTGGACCAGGGAGTTGCCCTTGGCGTCGGTCTTGGCGGAGGCGGTGGCCAGCTTGGTCGGGTCCTGGGAGTCGGCCAGCTTGTAGGTGCCGTCGCCGACCGGCTGGAGGATCCAGTGCTGGTTGCCGCCGCCGTTGCAGCGCCACTGCTGGAGCTGGGTGCCGGGGGCGGTGGAGGCGCCGGAGGCGTCCAGACACATGTCCCGGTTGCCGCTGAAGTCGAGTTCGAAGGAGCCGCCGGCCTTGACCTCGAACACGAAGGACTGGTTCAGCCCGCCGCCGGCCGGGTAGGTGATCGCGGCCCGGCCGTTGGTGGAGTCACCGTAGGTGCCGCCGCCGGACAGGTCGAGCACCTTGCCGTCGGCCTGGTTGGTGAGCTGGTACCAGGCGCCGTCCTCGGGGGTGTCCGGGAACGGCTTGCCGGGGGTGAGCGCGGTGATCGACGTCCAGTTCTGCTGGTTGAGCGAGCAGAACGCCTGGGCGAGCCCGGGCTGCTGGTAGAACTGCCGCAGGCAGTTCGCCTCGGCCGAGTACCCGGCGACCCGCAGGTGGTAGGACTGCCGGACGTTGTTCATGCACAGGCCGGGGATGGAGATCGGGGTGTCGCAGCCGTTGCGGGTGCTCTCCGACAGGTCGATCACGTCGCCGTTGGTGAACTCGTACGGCGAGCTGGTCCACTCCGCGCAGACCTCGTGGCCGAAGGCGACCCGGCGCTGGTCGAGGTAGCGGACGCCCGGCACGCCGGAGGCGGCCTCGCGCAGCGCGTCGCTCAGGGTGGGGACGACCCAGTTGTGGCCCCAGGCGAGGTCCTCGGGGAAGGCCGGGCAGCCGTCCGCGACCTTGCCGGCGTAGTCGTTGCGCCGGATGTCGGGGGTGATCGGGTTGAAGTACGACTGGTAGACCAGCTGGTAGGAGTCGTCCGAGTAGCCGGCCTTCCGCATGGTGTTGCGGATGTTGGTCAGCGCGGCCGTCACCTTGGGCTTGACCCCGGCGGCGCGGCGGGCGATCTCGGCGCTGCCGATGGTGTCCCGGCAGCCCTGGGACTGCGGGATCGGGAAGTACTGGGCGAGGCAGGACATCATGATGCCGGCGAAGTCGAAGTCGTCGTTGGCGCCGATCGTGACGACGACCATCTTCACGTCGTAGTCGGCGGCGGTGGCGGCGAGTTGGACGTCCTGCTTGGGCTCGCCGAAGTCGCCGCTGCCCGGTCCGGTGATCTTCGCCAGTTCGGGGTCGCTGACCAGGTCGCCGGTCTGGGCGCCGGAGCAGGCCAGGTCGATCGGGGTGACGCCGGGGATCTGGGTCACGAAGATCTCGGACTTGGTGGAGCGGTGGCAGTAGTTGGTGGGGCTGTCGGTGCCGGGGACGTAGTCGTCGTTGGTGTCGGTGCCGGCGCCTTCGCCGGAGATCGCGCTGTCGCCGAGCGCGACGATCGCGGCCGGCTTGCCCGCGCCGGGCGAGGCGGCCCGGGCGGTGCCCGCGGTGCCGAGGCCGGAGCCGAGGCCGAGGGCGGCCAGCAGCGCGGCGGTGGCGAGCAGGGCGGGTGACCTGCGGCGGACCGTTGGTGTCCTGGACACTCATGACTCCTTGCGAGGGTGGGGGAACGCCCGGCGGGTACCGGGCGGCGCGGAGCATGGGGGAACCGGGCCGGGGCCCGGTGAACATGAGGCAGGCTCACATGCTAGGTACTGACAGGTAACACAACAAGACTCGTGACAAGCCCCGGCCGGGATTGTCACGAGCCGTCAGGAACACTGCCCCGAAACGCAGTCGAGCCGCCGACCGCACCCCGCAGGGGTGTGGGCGGCGGCTCCGCCGGCTCGGGGCCGACCGTCAGCCGGCGTTGACGCAGGCGTTGCCGAACGCCGGGTTCAGCAGGGCGATGATGTCGATGGTGTTGCCGCACAGGTTGATCGGCACGTGCACCGGCACCTGGATCGCGTTGCCGGAGAGCACGCCGGGGGAGTTGGCGGCGACACCCTCGGCGGTGCTGCTCGCCATGGCGGAGCCCGCGCCGGTGGCGACGATGCCGACGACAGCAGCGCCGACCGCGGCAGCCTTCTTGATGCTCATATGAGTCTCCTCGATAAATCAGATCTTCCAATTGCCGCGCCGGGCTACCGGAAGGAAGCACACGGGACGTGCACTCACCCAACGAAGCCGCTCCCGATCAGTTGCGGAGGGCGCACCGGCAATCACTCGTCCGGAGTAGCCGCAGCATTCGGGTGAACGGCTCCGACCAACGGCGAACTCGCCCGTTTCCCTCGCCGCACTGGTTCGTTCTTCCTGGCGAACCCCGCTCCACCGCACGAGAAATGAGGCTCCATCATGCGCAAGCTCGCCTACGGCGCGTTCGGCACCGCGGCCACCGCGGCCCTGCTGCTCGGCTCCGCAAGCGCCGCCCTGGCCGGGGGCGCCACCGCCGAGGGCGTCGCCGCCAACTCCCCCGGCGTCGCCTCCGGCAACCTGATCCAGGTGCCGATCCACATCCCGGTCAACCTGTGCGGCAACACCATCGACATCGTCGGCGTGCTGAACCCGGCCTTCGGCAACACCTGCGTCAACGCCTGACGCTGCCGGTCCGGCGGTCGCACCGCCCGGCCCACGGGCGACACGCGGACCGTGGGCCGCGTGAGTGACATTCACCGCGCATCCGGAAAACAGCGGGCGATGATGCGATCGCCCGACACCCGACCATCCACCGTCGGGCAGAACGTGAGGAAGAACGCTATGCGCAACTTCAAGAAGGCCGCGGTCCTGGCCGTCGCCTCCGCCGGCCTGGTCCTCGGCTCAGCCGGTCTGGCCAACGCCTCCGCCACCGCCGAGGGTGTCGCCGCCAACTCCCCGGGCGTGCTCTCCGGCAACCTGATCCAGGTGCCGGTGCACGTCCCGGTGAACATCTGCGGCAACTCGATCAACATCATCGGCCTGCTGAACCCGGCGTTCGGCAACATCTGCGTCAACGAGGGCTGATCAGCCCGACGCGGTGCCGCGTCGCACCGCGCACCCGCGCGGTGCGGCGCATCAACTCCCTGTTGTGATCTAGGAGATCAACCCCCATGCAGAACCTGAAGAAGGTCGCCGTCCTGTCCGCCGCCGCCGCCGGCCTGGTCCTCGGTTCGGCCGGCCTGGCCAACGCCTCCGCCGAGGCCGAGGGCGTCGCCGCCAACTCCCCCGGCGTGCTCTCCGGCAACCTGATCCAGATCCCGGTGCACGTCCCGATCAACGCCTGCGGCAACTCGATCAACGTGATCGGCCTGCTGAACCCGGCGTTCGGCAACACCTGCGTCAACGCCGACGTGCCGCCCGCCCCGGTGGGCGACGACTGCTGAGCTGCCCCGGCTGACCGGCAAACCCCTGTGCTGACTGCCCCTCGGCCCTCCGGCCGGGGGGCAGTGTTCGTCCCCGCTCCCCTCACACCGAAGGAATGGCCGATGTCCCGGAAGACCACCGGAGCGCTGGCCGCGCTCGGCACCGCGATGCTGCTCGGCGGCGTCACCGCCCAGACCGCGCACGCCGAGACCGAACAGCTCGGCGGGCTCGCGCTGCCCACCACCCAACTGCAGAAGACCGACACGCAGCAGGCCCTCGGCAGCACCACCGCCGCGCTCGGCTACGCGGTCGCCCCGATCAAGGCACTGCGGCTCGACCCGTGGGCCAAGTCCTCCGCCGACGTGTTCAACAACGGCGTCGCGGTCGTCCCCGACAACGGCCTCGCCCCGGTCGGCACCGCCCCGCTCACCTCCCCGCTGTCCGCCGGCGGCGGCGCGAAGGACCTGCCGCTGGTCGGCCCTTTGCTCGGCGCGCTGCCGGTCTGAGGCGACGCCCGCCCGGCACGCGGACGGCCCGGCTGCTCCTCGCGGAGGCCGGGCCGTCGGCGTGCCGGGCGGGCCGTCGGTGACGGGCCGTCACATCCCCGACTGGTCGAGCGCGCCGGTGAGGGTGCCGACCGGGTTGGCCTGGTTCAGCATCATGCCGCTCATCGAGGTGGTGGTGGCGGCCAGCGCCTTCACCGAGTCGGTGACCGAGATCTGGTCCTGCGCGCCGCCGAGTTCGGCCTTGGCGCCCGGCACCGCCTGCACCGGGGCGGTCACCAGGTGCGGGTCGACCTTGTCCAGGGTCAGGGCGGCGTCCGTCAGCCGGCCGCCCTCGCCCTCCACGAAGGTGACCGGGCGGCCCAGGCCGACCGCCGGGCCGCCCAGGTTCAGCGGGGCGGCCGGGGCGTCCAGGCCGACGGTGCCGAGGGCCGCGCCGCTGTCCGCCTCGGGCAGCGGCAGGGTGGCGCCCAGCGAGGGGCCGAGCTTGCCGCCGTTGAGCGCGGGCAGCACGTGCTCCGGGATCGGCTGGGCCGGGTCCTGGCCGGTCTCGGTCGGCGGCAGCAGCGGCGAGGTCGGGATGCCGCCGTGGATCTCGGCGCCGTCCGCGAGCAGCGGCAGCGCCGAGGAGGCGGTGGAGAGCGGGATGCTGAACGGCACCTCCTGGGTGGCCAGGCCGTTCTCGATCGCGGCCACCTCGGCCGGGGTCTTCGGGGCCGCCTGGGCCACGCCCTGGGCCGCCGCCACGCCGGCGCCGACCGCCAGCAGCAGGGCGCCCGTGGCCCGCTTGGGGAGCTTCATCGTGTTCGCCGTTCGTTCGGGGGATTCCGGTTGTTCCGGTACGCCAGTAGGTCGGTACGTCGTTAATTCCGTACGACTTATTCGCGCTGCGGGCGACCGCAAAAACACTTCGGACGCGTCGCGCGCACCCTGGCGAACGACCCAGCTCCCTTGCAGATAGCGGCAGTTAACCGAAACGGCTGAATAGTCGGACCGGCGCGGGGCGAAACCGACGATCCTCGACGAAATTCCCCGGAACCCCCGTAACTTTCCCGTTCGCCATTCTTTGATCCCGACGACGACGGGGCAGCACCCCTCGAACAGCATTGCAGAGAGGTATCTCCATCATGCTCAAGAAGTCTTTGGCGACCTTCGGCCTGGCCGCCGCCTCGCTGGCCGCGGTGTCCACCCCCGCCGTCGCGATCGGCAACGCGGACGGTGCGACCGGTTCCATCCAGGGCAACGGCGGCACCAACGCCACCGGCACCTGGGGCAACCACAGCCCGAACTTCCACTTCGCCGACAACCCCAACATCTGCCTGCCGGAGATCCACAACATCGGCGTCGCGGTGCTGGGCGTGGCCGTCCCGGTCGAGGTCGACGCGCTCAACAACGAGCCCAAGCAGACCTGCGTGATCGGCCAGAGCACCCAGGGCAACGGTGACGGCGGCGTTTCCCACCTGATCGGCTGACGCACCGCCACTTCCCGGACGCGGGGCCCGGCCCCGCACCGCACGACCCGCCCGGTCCGTTCCCCCGGCCGGGCGGTGGCCCCGGCGCGAGCCACGCGCAGGGGCAATGCTCCACTCCACCAGATCCGAAAAGGAATGACCCCATGATCAAGAAGGCTCTCGCCGCCGCCGGCGTCATCGCCGCCGGTTTCGCCATGACCGCCTCCCCCGCGATGGCCATCGGCGACGCGGACGGCTCCGCCGCCTCGCTCCAGGGCAACGGCGGCACCAACGCCACCGGCACCCACGGCGACAACAGCCCGAACAACCACGTGCTGGACAACCCGAACATCTGCCTGCCGGAGATCCACAACATCGGCGTCGGCGCCCTCATCGGCATCGTCGTCCCGGTCGAGGCCTCCGTCCTGGACAACAAGCCGACCCAGATCTGCAACGTCGGCCAGACCACCCAGGGCAGCGGCGACGGTGGCGTCAGCCACCTGATCGGCTGATCTCCCAGCCACAGCCGACCGCCGGGTCCGGGGCCAACCCCACGGGCCCGGCGGTTCCCTGTCTCCGGCCGCACCCGGTCGTCCGCGGCGCGATCGGGTGATCGGAGCGCCGGTGGGCGCGTGCAGCGCCCCATCAGCCGCATCCCTGTGCTGACGTAGAGCCAGCATCCGACGCAGAGAGGAACTCTCATGAAGAGCAAGCTGGGCAAGGCCGCCGTCACCACCGCCGCCGCGCTCGCCCTGGCCGGCGTCGCCGCCCCCGCCTACGCGTCCGTCGCGGTCGGCGGCGGCGGGAAGGGCGTCGTCTCCGCCGACGAGCCGTTCGTGGCCGGCGGCGGTGGCGGCTTCGCCGCGACCGACCACATCCTCACCGCGGGCGGCGGCGGGGGCTGGGCCACCTCCACCGCGGCCGGCGGCGGCGGTGGCGGCATCATCGCCCTGGGCTGACGCCGCGTCGGCAATCGAAGGGGGCGGGCACCGCGAACGGTGCCCGCCCCCTTCGGCGCGTGCTGCGGGTCAGCGGATCAGGCGGGCGGCCTCGGTGGCCCAGTAGGTGAGGATCTGCTCGGCGCCGGCCCGGCGGATCGAGGTGAGCGTCTCCAGGATGATCCGCTCGCGGTCCACCCAGCCGTTGGCCGCGGCGGCCTCGACCATCGCGTACTCGCCGGAGACCTGGTAGGCGGAGACCGGCACCGGGGAGAGGTCGGCGATCCGGCGCAGGATGTCCAGGTACGCCATCGCGGGCTTGACCATCACCATGTCGGCGCCCTCGGCGAGGTCCTGCTCCAGCTCGCGCAGCGACTCGCGGGCGTTCGCCGGGTCCTGCTGGTAGGTCTTGCGGTCGCCCTTCAGCGAGGAGCCGACGGCCTCCCGGAACGGGCCGAAGAACGCGGAGGCGTACTTCGCGGTGTAGGCGAGGACGCCCACGCCCTGGTGGCCCGCCTCGTCCAGCGCCCGCCGGACCACCGCGACCTGACCGTCCATCATCCCGGACGGGCCGACCAGGTGGACGCCCGCGTCGGCCTGCACCACGGCCATCTCGGCGTACCGCTCCAGGGTGGCGTCGTTGTCGACCGAGCCGTCCGCCGCGAGGACGCCGCAGTGGCCGTGGTCGGTGTACTCGTCCAGGCACAGGTCGGACATCACCACCAGGGCGTCGCCGACCTCGGAGACCACGTCGCGGATGGCGAGCTGCAGGATGCCCTCGGGGTTGGTGCCCTCGGAGCCGACCGCGTCCTGCACCTCGGGGACGCCGAACAGCATGATGCCGCCGACGCCCGCCTCGGCGGCCTCGACGGCGGCCCGGCGCAGGGTGTCGCGGGTGTGCTGGACGACGCCCGGCATCGAGGTGATCGGCTTCGGCTCGGCGATGCCCTCGCGGACGAACGCCGGCAGGATCAGCTCGGCCGGGTGCAGCCGGGTCTCGGCGACCAGGCGGCGCATCGCGGGGGTGGAGCGCAGGCGGCGCGGGCGGACGGACGGGAATTCGGCGGACACTTCGAAGGCTCCCTGAGTCACGGAAAGACGTCAGGGGGAGGCGGAGGGCCTCCCCCTGACGGAGGGTCAGCGCGCCTTGCGGCGCGAACCGGGGCGGCGTTCGCTCGGCCGGTAGACCGGCTCGCCCGCCGCGGTGGCGGCGTCCCGGCGGGTGGCCCCGAAGTCGGCCAGCGCCTGGGCGAGCGCGGACGCGGACGGGGCCGGGGCCATCACGTCGACCCGCAGGCCGTGCTCCTCCGCCGTCTTGGCGGTGGCCGGGCCGATGCAGGCGATGACGGTCACGTTGTGCGGCTTGCCGGCGATGCCGACCAGGTTCCGGACGGTCGAGGACGAGGTGAACAGCACCGCGTCGAAACCGCCGCCCTTGATCGCCTCGCGGGTCTCGGCCGGCGGCGGCGAGGCGCGCACCGTCCGGTACGCCGTCACGTCGTCGACCTCCCAGCCGAGTTCGACCAGGCCGGCCACCAGGGTCTCGGTGGCGATGTCGGCGCGCGGCAGCAGCACCCGGTCGATCGGGTCGAACACCGGGTCGTACGGCGGCCAGTCCTCCAGCAGGCCGGCGGCGGACTGCTCGCCGGACGGCACCAGGTCGGGCTTCACGCCGAAGTCGACCAGCGCCTGCGCGGTGGTCTCGCCGACCGCCGCGACCTTGATGCCGGCGAACGCCCGGGCGTCCAGGCCGTACTCCTCGAACTTCTCCCGGACGGCCTTGACGGCGTTGACCGAGGTGAAGGCGATCCACTCGTAGCGGCCGGTGACCAGGCCCTTGATGGCCCGCTCCATCTGCTGCGGGGTGCGCGGCGGCTCGACCGCGATGGTCGGCACCTCCTGCGGCACCGCGCCGTACGAGCGCAGCTGCTCGGACAGGCCGTGGGCCTGCTCCTTGGTGCGCGGCACCAGCACGTTCCAGCCGAACAGCGGCTTGGTCTCGAACCAGGAGTGCGAGGCGCGGTGGGCGACCTGCTCGCCCACCACGGCTATCACCGAGGTCGCCGGGTCCACCGGGGCCGACACCGGCGAGGGCAGCACCCGGGCGGCCTTCAGGTCGGCGGCGATCGCCGCCAGGGTGGAGGTGAAGGTGCGCTGCCGGGTGGTGGTGCCGGACAGCGTCGCGGACAGCGCCGCGTCGGGCTTGCGGCCGTGCGCCACCAGGGCGTTGGCGGTCGCCGGCAGCTGGCCCAGGGTGGTGCGCACCACCAGCGTGGTCTCGGGCGCGCCCAGGTCGACCAGCTGGCCGCCGAGCAGCGCCTCGCCGTCCACGAAGCGGACGTCCGCGCCCTGGTCGCCGCGGAGCGGCACACCCGCGTAGGCGGGCACGCCCACCGACTGGGCGACGCCGGGGACGACCTCGAACGGCACGCCGGCCTTGGCGCAGCGCAGCATCTCCTGGGCGGCGCAGCCGTCCAGGCCGGGGTCGCCGTCGACGGTGCGGACCAGGTGGCGGCCCGCCTTGACCGCGTCGGCGGCCAGGTCGGACAGCTCCTTGCCGGCCTCGGCCGGGTCGAGCACCTGGACGCCGCTGGGGCAGTGGGTGCGCACCGCGGCGGCGGTCAGCGGGTCGGCGATCAGCACGTCGGCGGTGCTGAGCACGTCGACGGCGCGCAGGGTGAGCAGCCCGGGGTCGCCGGGGCCGGCGCCGAGGAAGGTGCAGCGCCCTGCGGGCGGGTGGAAACCGGCGGCGGTCATCGGGCGCGCTCCCCCATCAGGTTGGCCGCTCCGGAGTCGAGCAGCCGGGTGGCCAGGGCGCGGCCCAGGGCCGCGGCCTGCTCCTCGGCGGTCTCGTCGGGGACGAGCGGGCCGTTGGCGGACATCTTGAGCAGTTCGGCGCCATCGGTGGTGCCGACCACGCCGTCCAGGCGCAGTTCGGTGCCGGCCCAGGCGGCCAGCGCGGCGACCGGCGCGGAGCAGCCGGCCTCCAGGGTGGCCAGCAGGGCGCGCTCGGCGACCACGGCGGCCCGGGTGGGGGCGTGGTCGAGCCGGGCCAGCACGGCGGCCAGGGTCGGGTCGACGCACTCGACGGCCAGCGCGCCCTGCCCGGGGGCGGGCAGCATCAGCGCGGTGTCGAGGTGCTCGGTGATCTCGGCGTGGCGGCCGAGCCGGTTCAGGCCGGCGGTGGCCAGCACCACGGCGTCGAGCTCGCCGGAGGTGACGTAGTTGATCCGGGTGTCGACGTTGCCGCGGATGGCGACGGTCTCCAGGTCCGCGTCGTGGGCGCGGGCCCAGGCGTTGAGCTGGGCCATCCGGCGCGGGGAGCCGGTGCCGATCCGGACGGTGCGGCCGCCGGCCTTGCCGACCAGCTCGGCCAGGGTGAGGCCGTCCCGGGCGATCAGGGCGTCCCGGACGTCCTCGCGCTCGGGGACGGCGGCCAGCAGCAGCCCGGCGGGGGCGGCGGTGGGCAGGTCCTTGAGCGAGTGGACGGCCAGGTCGATGCGGCCCTCCAGCAGGGCGTCGCGCAGCGCGGAGACGAACACGCCGGTGCCGCCGATCTGCGCCAGCGACTCCCGGGAGACGTCCCCGTAGGTGGTGATCTCGACCAGCTCCACCCGGCGGCCGGTGATCTTGGCCACCTCCTCGGCGACCATGCCCGACTGGGCCATGGCGAGGGCGCTGCGGCGGGTGCCGAGGCGCAGCGGCGTCACTGTCTCTGGACCATTCATGAGGTGATCGTCCTGGTCGTGCTGGGGGGCTGACGGGGTGTTCATCTGGGCGCTCCGGCGGGCGGGGCGACGGCGGCCTGGGCGGCTGGGACGCCGCCCGCCGGGATCGAGGATCCGGCCTGGGCGCCGATCGGGGTGCCGGAGACAGCGTGCACTGCCGCGGGGTCCAAGTCGAACAGCTCGCGCAGGGCCTCCGCGTAGGAGGCGCCGCCGGGCTCGGCGGCGAGCTGCTTGACCTTGACGGTCGGGGCGTGCAGCAGTTTGTCGACCACCCGGCGCACGGTCTGCGAGATCTCCGCGCTGGAGCGCTCGTCCAGGTCGGGCAGCCGGGAGGTGAGCCGGGCGAGTTCGCTGCGGACCACCTCGGAGGCCATGGCGCGCAGGGCGACCACGGTGGGGGCGATCCGGGCGGCGCGCTGCGCCTGGCCGAAGGCGGTGACCTCGTCGCCGACGATGGTGGTCACGGCGTCCACGTCGCCGGCGCCGGGGGTGGCGGCGTGCGCGTGGGAGAGGCTCTCCAGGTCGACCAGCAGCGCGCCGTCGAGCTCGCGCACGGCGTGGTCGATGTCCCGGGGCATGGCGAGGTCGAGGAAGGCGAGCGGCTGCCCGGCGGTCCGGGCGGCGAGTGCGGCGGCGACCTCGGGGGCGTCGATGACGGTGCCGGCCGCGCCGGTGCAGGAGATCACCAGGTCGACGTCGGCGAGCGCCTTCGGGACGTCGGCGAGGTCCAGGGTGCGGGCGGCGCCGCCGAGGATCTCCACCAGGCGTTCGGCGCGGGCCGGGGTGCGGTTGGCGATCTGCAGCTCTGCGACGCCGGCCCGGACCAGGGTGGCGGCGGCCAGCGAGCTCATCGAGCCCGCGCCGACCACCAGGGCGCGCTTGCCGGCGATCGGGCCGGCGCCGGCGGCGACCTGCTCCAGGCCGAAGGTGACCAGCGACTGGCCGGCCCGGTCGATGCCGGTCTCGCTGTGGGCGCGCTTGCCGACCCGCAGGGCCTGCTGGAACAGCTCGTTGAGGCCGCGGCCGGCGGTGTGCTCGTCCTGGGCCTTGGCCAGGGCGTCGCGCAGCTGGCCGAGGATCTGGCCCTCGCCGACGACCATCGAGTCCAGGCCGCAGGCCACCGAGAACAGGTGGTGGACGGCGCGGTCCTCGTAGTGCACGTAGAGGTGCGGGGTGAGCTCGTCGAGGTCGACGCCGCTGTGTCCGGCGAGCAGCTGGGACAGCTCGGCGACGCCGGCGTGGAACTTGTCCACGTCGGCGTACAGCTCGATCCGGTTGCAGGTGTTGACCAGCGCGGCCTCGGCGACGGTCGCCGAGGCGGCGGCGTCGTGCAGCAGCCGGGTCGGGGTGTCGCCGGTGAGCGCGGCGCGCTCCAGCACACCGACCGGAGCGGTCCGGTGGCTCAGACCGACTACCAGAAGACTCATGCCCCCACCTCGTCGTGACGGATGTTGGTGCTCACGCCGGCATCACCGCGGACAGGTCGTCGTCCGGGCCCTGGGAGCCCTTGGCGGCCGGGGTGTTCTTCGCCTGCTCGGCGGCCTTGCCGCCGCCGGCGGCGCGGCGCAGCTTGGCGGCGGCGGCGCGGACCGGCCCGGGGGCGCGGTCGAGCACCGAGTCGCCGGCGGACGGCTCGTCGCCGGCCTTGCGCTGCTCGTGGAAGGCGAGGATCTGCAGCTCGATCGACAGGTCGACCTTGCGCACGTCCACGCCGTCCGGGACGGTCAGCACGGTCGGGGCGAAGTTCAGAATGCTGGTGACGCCGGCCTCGACGAGGCGGTCGCAGACCTGCTGGGCGGCGCCGGGCGGGGTGGTGATGACGCCGATGGAGACGTGCTGGGTGACGACGATGTCCTCCAGCTCGTCCATGTGCCGGACCGGCAGGCCGGCCGCGGTGCTGCCGACCACGTTGGGGTCGGCGTCCAGCAGGGCGGCTACCCGGAACCCTCGGGAGGCGAAACCGCCGTAGTTGGCGAGCGCGTGGCCGAGGTTGCCGATGCCGACGATGACGACCGGCCAGTCCTGGGTGAGGCCGAGCTCGCGGGAGATCTGGTAGACGAGGTACTCCACGTCGTAGCCGACGCCGCGGGTGCCGTAGGAGCCCAGGTAGGAGAAGTCCTTGCGGAGCTTGGCGGAGTTCACGCCGGCGGCGGCGGCCAGCTCCTCGGAGGAGACGGTCGGCACGGAACGCTCGGACAGCGCGGTCAGCGCCCGCAGGTAGAGCGGGAGGCGGGCCACGGTCGCCTCCGGGATGCCCCGCGCGCGCGAGGTCCGGCGCGCGGCGCCCGGGTCGGGCGTCTGCGAACTGCTGGGTGAGGGTCGGCCGATTGCCACGTTGCTCCTGTGGGTGAAGCTGGGCTTGGACCGCCAGGCTATGCGTTTGTGAACGTGTGCACAAAGATGGTGTCCGATTTGTCCCCGAACAGTGACACGCATCACTCGTAACCCGCCGCGCCGATCAGCGGACGCGGCCCCTCCACTCCGGCCGGCCACGGTCCCAGCGGGGTCCACCGGCGCAGCAGCGACACCCGCCCCCGGGAACGGGCCGGGCCCAGCCGCGGCCACGGCACCGCGGCGGCCGCCGGCACCGGCTCCTCCGCCGCGGCGCCGCTGCGCAGGCAGTGCCGCAGCAGTTCGACGGTGGCCTGCGCGTCGCCGAGCGCGGTGTGCGCCGGGAACCAGCCGAGCCCGGCCGCCTCCACGCACGCGGACAGCCCGAAGCCGCCCGCCTGCGGCAGCAGCCGCCGGGCCAGCCGCATCGTGCACAGCGCCGGCACCGGCGGCAGCACCACGCCGATCCGCGCGAACTCCCGCTCCAGGAACGCCCGGTCGCAGGTCACGTGGTGCCCGACCAGCACCCGGCCGGCCAGCAGCTCCAGCAGCGCCGGCGCGATCTGCCGGAACCGGGGCGCGCCGACCACGTCCTCCTGCGCTATCCGGTGCACGTGCGTCGGTCCGACCGGCCCGACCGGGTCGAGCAGGGTGGCGAACTCCCGCTCGGTGCGCAGCGCGGCGTCCAGCTGCACCACGGCCACCTCGACCACCCGGTGGCGCCAGGGGCTACGACCGGTGGCCTCGACGTCGACGACGGCGTAGCCGCTCATCGAGCCCTCCTCCTGCACAGCCCCCGGCGGACACGGAAAACCGTTCGATGGTAAGCCGGGGGCCGGGCGAACTCCTAGGACGATCTCTGTCGAACGTCTACGAAGGACCGCCCGGACAGGCCGGTGCGAGGAGGGTCACACCGGCCGCGCGGTCAGGCCAGCGCCTTGCGCAGCCGCTGCTCGTCGACCCGCCAGAAGTCGTGCTGGCGGCCGTCGATCAGGGTCACCGGGATCTGTTCGGCGTACTGCTCGTACAGCGCCGGGTCCTGCAGGATGTCCTTCTCCTCGAAGCCGGCGCCGAGTTCGCCGGTCACCTTGAGGATCACCGCCCGGGCGTCCTCGCACAGGTGGCAGCCGGGCTTGCCGATCAGCGTCACGGTGATCTCGGCCGGGTTCTTCTTCGCACGTCGCAGCAGGCTCACGCAGTCATTGTGCCGCCGCACACGCGCCGGGCAGGACGCCCCCCGTTCACCGGTGCGGCACTCCTCGGACACGGGGCCGGACGCCCCGGCTGACTATGCTCGTCGCATGGCAGCGCTGCGAAGGCTCACCAGGTCAAGGCGTTCCACCGACGAGCGGACCGCCCTGGCGGGCGAGGCCGCGGCCGACGCCGCCCAGGAGCAGCTCGCCCCGGACGGCGCGGAGCCCGCCCGGCCCAAGGCCCCGGAGGGCGACCACACCCCGGTGCCCGGGGACGTCCGGGCCGCCGCGTTCTTCGACTGCGACAACACGATCCTGCGCGGCGCCGCGATCTTCTACCTCGGGGTCGGCCTGTACCGGCGACGCTTCTTCACCCGCCGCGACCTGGCCCGGTTCGCCTGGCAGCAGGCCGCGTTCCGGCTGCGCGGCGCCGAGAACGCCGAGCACATCGCGGACGCCCGGGACAGCGCGCTCGGCCTGGTCGCCGGCAAGCGCACCGCCGACCTGGAGCGGATCTGCGAGGAGATCTTCGAGCCGGTGCTGGCCGAGAAGGTCTGGCCCGGCACCCGCGCCCTGGTGCAGATGCACCTGGACGCCGGCCAGCGGGTCTGGCTGGTCACCGCCGCCCCGCAGGAGGTGGCCCGGCTGATCGCCCGCCGGCTCGGCATGACCGGCGCGCTCGGCACCGTCGCCGAGACCCGCGACGGCGAGTACACCGGCCGGCTGGTCGGCGGCATGCTGCACGGCCCCGCCAAGGCCGCCGCCGTCCAGGCGCTGGCCCGCCGCGAGCACCTCGACCTGTCCCGCTGCGCCGCGTTCAGCGACTCCGCCAACGACATCCCGATGCTCAGCCTGGTCGGCCACCCGTACGTGATCAACCCGGACGCGGCGCTGCGCCGGCACGCCCGGGCGATGGGCTGGCGGGTGCGGGACTTCCGCACCGGGCGCAAGGCCGCCCGGATCGGCGTCCCCGCCGCGGCCGCGCTCGGCGTGGCGGCCGGGGCGACCGCCGCCGCAGTGGCGATCCGCCGCCGTCAGCGCGCCTGACCCGCCGTCAACTCACGTCTCCCGCGCACGTCAACCGGCCACCGCCGACACGCCGCCCACGGGTGGACCCGCGCCTCGTCGCGGCGCGGCGGCCCCTCCTCCCGGGTGACGGCCCGGCGGCTCCCGGCCGGTGACCGGAACTGATCGTTCGACAGTCCGGCAAAGTCGTGGGTTGGGACCGCCGCGACCGGGGAAACCCCGGCCTTCCGGCACCGTTCGGTCACCGGACGCGCACAACTGGTCACATTGAGCCCGTGGATCGGCGTCAACTCCGGTCACCGAGAGGTGATTATGCGCAAGAAGTGGACCTCCTCCGACCACTTCGACCACGCGGTGTAGCTGTCATTGCACAAAGCGTTATTCTCTCCTGGTGCACGCCACCCGAAGCGTCCCCGTGACGGGTGGTCAGTGCGGCGTGCTCTCCGCACAGGCGGAGGTGATCCGTCCACAGTTCTGCCTCTGGGAGTCCCGTGTACCCACCCGTCCGGAACGACGCGCCAGCCAACTCCCGCCCGTCGACCGCCAGTCTGCGCCGCGGTGTGCGCCTGGAGCGACTGTGGGCCGCCATCCGCGAGTTCGAACTGATGGTCCCCCGGCCGACGTTGGCCGGCGCCGCGGCCGCCCCCGCCGCGTTCGCCGGGCCGCTGCTGCGCTCCACCGCGGCGGGCTCCACCGCCGCGGGCAGTCCGGCCGCCGACCGGCGCGGCCGCACCGTCCCCTCCCCCGGGACGCGCGGCCGCTCCCGCACCGCGCCCGCCGGCCCCGGCTACGACACCGAGCACAACCCCGTCGTCGACCTGGTCGAGCGCGCCCAGAACGGCGAGAGCGAGGCCTTCGGCCGGCTCTACGACCACTACGCCGACACCGTGTACCGGTACATCTACTACCGGGTCGGCAGCCGGGCCACCGCCGAGGACCTCACCAGCGAGACGTTCCTGCGCGCGCTGCGCCGGATCGGCACCTTCACCTGGCAGGGCCGCGACTTCGGCGCCTGGCTGGTCACCATCGCCCGCAACCTGGTGGCCGACCACTTCAAGTCCAGCCGCTTCCGGCTGGAGGTCACCACCGGCGAGATGCTGGACTCCAACGAGTGCGAGCGCAGCCCCGAGGAGTCGGTGCTGGAGTCGCTCTCCAACGCCGCCCTGCTGGACGCGGTGCGCCGGCTCAACCCGCAGCAGCAGGAGTGCGTCACGCTGCGCTTCCTGCAGGGGCTCTCGGTCGCCGAGACGGCCCGGATCATGGGCAAGAACGAGGGCGCCATCAAGACGCTCCAGTACCGGGCGGTGCGCACGCTGGCCCGCCTGCTGCCGCCCGACGCCCGCTGACCCGCCGTGGCCGACACACCCGACAGACCCCCGCCCGCCCGCACCGCGCCGGACGCGCCGTCAACCCGCCCCGCGCGCCTGCCCGTCCGGGTGAGGGAGCGGTCATCTGCTCTGCTTAATACGCCAGGGGGGTCGTGCGTAACCGACTCCCGACACCGCTCGTTGGCCAGCGTGCAGTCCGCCACCGGGCCCGCAGTCAAGTGGGATCTCGAACTGTCACCCGATGGTGTGGTTTCGGCCTGTCGGGACAACCAACCGACGGGCCACGGTGTCGAAAACGACGAAGGGAGGTGTGGCCCGTGACGGCAAACGTGCTGGAGCACCGGCGGGCGAAGTCCTTCGCCGAGGCGCTGGAGGCCCACCAGAGTGACCACCGGAGCAGCGGCGCACACCGGGCCGGCTCCGCCGCCATGACCGAGCTGCTCGCCACGGCCGACGCCCTCGGCTCGCTGCCCGCCCCCGCGCTCACCGCCGAGACGCGGACGGTCCAACGCGCCCGGCTGATGGCCGCGTTCGAGCGGCAGTGGGCCGACGGCGCACCCACGGCGGTCATCCCCCTCCAGCGCGGCCGGCGCTCCCGGCGCACCCGCTGGGGCCGCCGCCTCGCCATCGGCGGGCTGGTCGCCGGCGTCGCCGTCGGCTCCCTCGCCGGGGCCGCCGCCGCCTCCACCGGCGCCCTGCCGGGCGACGCCCTCTACGGCATGAAGCGCGGCCTCGAAGGGCTCCGCCTCGACCTGGCCGACAACGACTCCGAGCGCGGCGCCCTGCTGCTCCAACAGGCCTCCACCCGGCTGGACGAGGCGCAGACCCTGCTCGGCCGCACCGACCCCGGCAGCGCGCTCAGCCCCGCCACCGTCGACCAGGTCCGCCGCGCCCTCGACGACATGCACGCCGAGGCGCTGCGCGGCCGCGACCTGCTCCGCGCCGTCTACCGCTCCAACGGCTCGCTCGCCCCGATGCGCGAACTCGCCGGCTTCGCCGGGCAGGACGAACGCTGGACGGCCCTCCAGTCCCGCCTGCCGTCCGGCCTCACCACCCAGGCCGACAAGGTCGACCGCCTGTTCAGCGAGATGAGCGAGGACGTCGCACCGCTCCGGCTGATCCAGCCCGCCGCCCAGAGCGGCGAGGGCGGTGCCACCGGCGGCAGCAGCACCGGCACCGGCCCGCAGCAGCCCGGCAGCGGCTCCCCGGGCGCCGGCAGCGGCGGCGCCGGCCGCGCCCCGGGCGGCACGCCCAGCTCGCACGCCACCCCGGCGGCCACCCCGCCCGCCCAGCCCGGCCTGGGCGACCTGCTGGGCAGCCTCACCGGCGCGACGCCCGCCCCGGCCGGCACCCCGGCCCCGGGCAGCACCCCCGCGCCGTCGGGCTCCCCCGCCGCGCCCGCCGACGGCAGCCAGGGCCTGAACCTGCCGCCGCTCCTCCCGGGCCTGCTGCCGGGGCTCACCCTCGGCTGACCCGGCCCGGTCTCCCCGCGCCCGCACCGGGGCGCGGGGAGACCGCCCGGTGCGCGGTGACGGCCAGTCGCTCGGTGCCGGCCGGCTGCTCGGTGACGGGCCGTCAGCCGAAGACCGAGCGCCGCTGCACCAGCAGCTTGTACAGCGTGTGCTGGATGGTCTCCCGGACCTGGTCGGTCAGGTTGAACACCAGCATCGGATCGTCGGCGGCCTCCTTCGGGTAGCTGTCCGTCGGGATCGGCTCGCCGAACTGGATGGTCCACTTGGTCGGCAGCGGGATCGCGCCGAGCGGGCCCAGCCACGGGAAGGTCGGCGTGATCGGCACGTACGGCAGGCCGAGCAGCCGGGCCAGGGTCTTGAAGTTGCCGATCATCGGGTAGGTCTCCTCCGCCCCGACGATCGAGCACGGCACGATCGGCACCCCGGCCCGCAGCGCGGACGCCACGAACCCGCCGCGGCCGAACCGCTGCAGCTTGTACCGGTCCGCGAACGGCTTGCCGATGCCCTTGAAGCCCTCCGGCCAGACCCCGACCACCTCGCCGCGCTCCAGCAGCGTCTGCGCGTCCTCGTTGCAGGCCAGCGTGTGCCCGGCCTTCCGGGCCAGCTCGTTGACCACCGGCAGCACGAACACCAGGTCCGCGGCGAGCATCCGCAGGTGCCGGTCCGCGTGGTCGTGGACGGCGACCTGCGTCATCAGCGCGTCCAGCGGAATCGTGCCGGAGTGGTTGGCGACGATCAGCACCCCGCCCTCGGCCGGGATGTGCTCGGTGCCGCGGACCTCGATCCGGAAGTACTTCTCGGCCAGCGGCCGGAGCAGCGCGAGGAACACCTCCTCGGTCAGCTCCCGGTCGAAGCCGAAGTCGTCGACCTCGTAGTCGCCGGTCAGGCGGCGGCGCAGGAAGCCGAGGCCGGAGGCGGCGCGCTGCTCCCAGCCCTTGCCGAGCAGCCGGGTCGCGGTCGCGCCGAGCTGGCCGGAGAGCGCCGCGCCGACGCCGTCGGCCAGCCGGTCGGCGAGCGCCGGGCGCGGCTCCGGGCCGGACCAGCTCGGGGCGGACTCGATCGGGATGACCTTGGCCGCCGGGTCGGCGGGCTCCCGGGCGGCTGTCATCGCGGCCTCAACTCCTCGGGTTCGGTGGGGCGGGGGTCGGCGAGCAGGGCGGTGAGCCGGTCGGTGACGGCGGCCAGCCGGGCCGGCGGCAGCGGGCCGGGCGTCACGTGGGCGGCGAAGTCGGCGAACGCCCCGGGGGTGCTCCAGCGCGGCGTGAAGCCGAACGTCCCGCGCAGCAGCGCGGTGTCCACCACCCGTCCGTGGGTGAGCAATTGGAGCTGTTCCTGGGAGAACGCGCGGTCCGCGGGGGCGGTCAGCTGGCGGGCCAGCTGGGCGACCGCGCCGAGCGCGGGCCGCAGCAGCGGCACGGTCGGCCGGCCCAGCCGGCGGGCGCACTGGGAGAGCAGCAGCACGCCGTCGCCCGCGACGTTGTAGGTGCCGGTCGGCGCGTCCAGCGCGGCCAGCCGGAGCACCTCCACCGCGTCGTCCTCGTGGACGAACTGCAGGCGCGGGTCGTGGCCGAGCGCGGTCGGCAGCAGCGGCAGCCGGAAGTACGCGGTCAGCGGGGTGTCGCCGTCCCGGCCGAGGATGTTGGCGAACCTCAGCACCGTCACCGCGACGTCGGGGCGCCGGCGGGCGAACCCCCGCACGTAGCCCTCGACCTCGACGGCGTCCCGGGCGAAGCCGCCGGCCGGGACCGCCTTGGGCTGCATCCGCTCGCCGAACACCGCCGGGTCGCGGGGCGCCGAGCCGTAGACGGCGGTGGTCGACTTGACGACCAGCCGGCGCACCCCGGGGGCCTTCTGGCAGGCGCCGAGCAGCTGCATGGTGCCGATGACGTTGGTCTCCTTCACCAGCGCCCGGCCGCCGTGGCCGAGCGAGGTGACGTTCAGGTGCACCACGGTGTCGACGTCGTACTCGGCGATCACCCGGGCGATCGCCGGCCGCCGCAGGTCGACCTGCGCGTACCGGACGCCGAGCGGCAGCTCCGGCGGCGGCGGGCCGGCGTCCGCCCCCACCACCAGGTCCACGCCGGACTGTTCGGCGATCTGTCCGGCGAACCGCGCACCCAGCCGGTGCGCGACGCCGGTGACGAGCACGACCTTGCCCACGTTGCCGCGACCTCCCTGGCTGCCGATCCGGCCTTCCCCCTGGCCTGCACCGTACCGCGCCGCGGTCACCGGAGCGGAAACGCCACTGCCCGCCGCCGGAAATCATCCGGGGGCGGGCAGAGCGGAAACCTGGCGGCGCGAGGCGACCGCAGGCGGTGTTACTTCTTGTTGCGACGCTGCACGCGAGTGCGCTTCAGAAGCTTGCGGTGCTTCTTCTTGGCCATACGCTTGCGACGCTTCTTGATGACAGAGCCCACGGAACATTCCTCGCTCACTCGGACCCGCGCCCGTGAGGAACGGGAGTCCATACGACTGACGGAGGGCCTAGCCTACCGTCCACCTCGCGTTTGCCGTAATCGGTGTCCCGTGGTGGTTGTCGGCGGCTGCGGAGCTACGCGCTCTGCAGCCGCACGTAGGACTCCTGGAGGTACTCGTGCACCTTCTGCTCGGGCACCCGGAACGAGCGTCCGACCCTGATGGCCGGAAGTTCGCCGCTGTGCACCAGGCGGTAGACCGTCATCTTCGAGACCCGCATCACCGAGGCGACCTCGGCGACGGTCAGGAAGACCACATCCTGCAGGGGACGCTCGCTCATGACCCTCACCCGACCCTTACCCGTGTGCAAGGCACCGGCTTCCCCTCCGGTGACTCCACCGGCACACGTGTATCCCCAGAGTAGTTATGGGTGGTACGGGTGGGAAGAGGGGGGCCGTCAACTGTTGTACGGTGCGAGATCCGCCCGTTGCAGTACGTAGTCACTCAGCGGTCTGTAGCAGGACGGGCCCGAACCGTCCTCCAGCGGGACGACCACGCTCACCAGGCCGTCGGCCTCGGCCGCGAACGGGGCGACGTCGTTGCAGTCCGCGATGCCGCCGGCCGGGATGCCGAGGCGGCCGGCCCCGCACAGCCAGCCGTGGTCGCCCAGGACCAGGTCGGGCGGGGGGTGGCCGGCGTCGGCGAGGGCGGTCAGGGCGAGCCGGACCGGCAGCGGCGAGTGGGTGTGGGCGAGGTCGCCGGGGCCCGGGCGGCCGGGGCGTTCCGGGCCGTCGAGGGCGCGCATCACCAGCACCCGGTCGACCGCGTCGAGGTAGCGGGGGCGGTCACCGTCGGGAGTGGGCTCACGGAAGCGCACGCCCAGCGCAGGGGTGTGCACGGGGCAGCCGGCCGCTTCGAGCGCCCTGACGAGCGCCGCGTGGAAGCCGGTCAGCCGGGTCGGGTGCCCGGTGCCGGCCAGCACGCTGCCGCGCCGGTCGGCGGTGCGGCGCAGCAGGGCGGCGAGCCGGTCCAGGGCGGCGACGGTGAGGTCCGGGTCGATGGAGTCGGGGCCCTCGGTGTACCGGGGGTCGGGGTTCACGCCGACGCGTTCGGCCATCAGCCGCAGCACCGCGTCCTGGTCGCGGCGGGGCTCGGGGGCGAGGCCCATCAGCGCCTTGGGGTCGCCCTGGGCGAACAGCCGGTAGTGGCGGAGGTTGTTCTGCCGGGGCGTCGGCACCTCGGGGCCGGCCAGGCGGTGCTTCAGCAGGTGGGCGCGGAGGTCTCCGCCGGCATCCGCTGCCGGGCGGCGCCCCTGTCGGGCCGTCACGGGATGAGTCCGTGGTGCGGGAGGACGGCGCGGCGGGTGGCCAGGATCGCCTGGTCGAGCCGGTCGGCGGGGTCGTAGCCGCCGTCGTGGAAGTCCGTCCAGTGCGGGGTGACGCCGTCGGTCATCCGGAGCGGGGCGGGGCGGCGGGTCAGCCGGTAGACCTCGGCGCGCCAGTCCGCCGGGGTCTCGGTGGCCGGGTCGAGCGGCTGCCCGGCGGCGGTCGCCACCAGGTGGGTCCAGGTGCGGGGCACCACGTCGACCACCGCGTACCCGCCGCCGCCGGTGGCCACCCAGCGGCCGTCGGCGTGGTCGTGGGCGAGGCGGTGGACCGATTCGGCGATCAGGCGCTGGGCGTCCACGGTGACCGCGAGGTGGGCGAGCGGGTCCTCGACGTGGGTGTCCGCGCCGTGCTGGCTGACGATCACCTGCGGGCGGAACGCGGCCAGCAGTTCCGGGACCAGGGCGTGGAAGGCGCGCAGCCAGCCGGCGTCGCCGGTGCCGGCCGGCAGGGCCAGGTTGGCGGCGGTGCCCTCGGCGTCCGGGCCGCCGGTCTCGGTGGCCCAACCGGTCTGCGGGAACAGCGTGCTGGGGCTCTCGTGCAGGGAGACGGTGAGCACCCGGGGGTCGTTCCAGAACGCCTGCTGGACGCCGTCGCCGTGGTGGACGTCCACGTCGACGTAGGCGACCCGCTCCGCGCCGAGCTCCAGCAGGCGGGCGATGGCCAGGGCGGGGTCGTTGTAGATGCAGAACCCGGAGGCCTGGCCGGGCATCGCGTGGTGCAGGCCGCCGGCGAAGTTGACGGCGTGCGGGGTCCTGCCCTGCCAGACCGCTTCGGCGGCGGCGACCGACTGGCCGGCGATCAGCGCGGACGCGGTGTGCAGGGCCGGGAAGGACCAGTTGTCGTCGGTGCCGAGGCCGTGCGTGGGGTCGGTGGCGGCGGGGTCGGCGGCGGCGCGCTTCACGGCGGCGACGTACTCGGCGGTGTGCACGAGGCGGAGCGTGGAGTCGCCGGCGGCGGGGGCGGAGCGGAGTTGCACGGCGGGGTGCCGGGCGAGGCCGAGGGACTCGATCAGACGCATCGTCAGGGCGAGGCGGGTCGGGTCCATCGGGTGGCCCGGGCCGAAGTCGTAGCCGGTTTCGGCTTCGTCCCAGAAGAGGTGCAGTCCGCAAGTTTCCGCCATGCGCACACGGTATCCGGCGGCGGCGCGCCCCCGTGCACGTCATTGCGGGGTGACGCGGTCTTTCCCCGGGCCGACTGCGGCTCCGCGCAGTTCCTCGCGTCCCTGGTCCGGGATCCGCTGCTCGCCGGTCGGGGCGAAGTGCCGGGCCAGCGGGAGGATGGCGAGGATCAGGAGCATGGGGGCGCAGAAGGCCCAGCGGTAGCTGGAGAGTTCGGCGAGGGTGCCGACCAGGGGGGAGCCGATCAGGAAGCCGGCGTAGTTGAAGAGGTTGAGGCGGGCGACGGCGGCGTCGCTCGCGTGCGGGAGGAGCCGGCCGCCGGCGGCGAAGACCTGGGGGATGATCGCGCAGATGCCGAAGCCGAGGACGGTGAAGCCGAGGATGCCGGTCCAGCCGGCGGGGGCGAGGGCGGCGATCAGGAAGCCGGCGCCGGCCAGGCTCGCTCCGGCGCGGACGACGGGCATCGCGCCGAAGCGCTGGACGGCGCGGTCGCCGACGGCGCGGCCGAGCAGCATGGCGACCATGTAGCCGAGGTAGGAGAGCTTCGCGAGGTCCTCGCGGCTGCCGAGGCCGTCGGTGAGGTACTTGACGCTGTAGTTGGAGACCGAGGCGTCCGCGATGTAGGCGAAGGCCATGGCGGCGCACAGCGGGAGCAGCGGCCGCCAGGGGACGCGGCGGGCGGCGAGTTCGGCGGCTTCCCGGACGGCGTCGCCGAGTTCGGCGGGGCCGGCGAACCGGCGGCCGACGACGAGGGCGGCGGGGACGAGGACGATCGCGGCGCCGCCGAACAGGACGGGCAGTCCGGCGTCCCAGTGCGCGCCGAGGCCGGCGATCACGGCGCCGAGGATGCCGCCGAGGCTGAACGCGGCGTGGAAGCCGATCATGATGCTGCGGCCGTAGCGGTGCTGGAGGCCGACGCCGAGCATGTTCATGGACGCGTCGAGGGCGCCGACGAGGAGGCCGAACAGGCCGAGCGCGACGGCGAGTTCCCACAGCCGGCTGCCCAGGCCGGTGAGCGCGAGGGTGAGGCAGAGGGCGGGCTGGACGACGCGCAGGACGCCGCGGGCGGTGGTGCGCTTGACCAGCGTCTCGGAGCCGATGGAGCCGACGCCGGCCAGGATCGGGACGGCGGCGAGGAAGACCGGCAGCAGGGAGTCGCTGAGGCCGTAGCGGTCCTGGAGTTCGGGGATGCAGGTGACCAGCAGGGCGAAGGTGGTGCCCTGGAGGAGGAAGGACAGGGCGAGTGCGGCGCGTGCCTGCCGGAGTCGCGGGGTGGGGTCGGCCATGGCCGTGACCTGCATCGGGACCTCGCTCACCACCGACGCTACCGGCCGGTACGAAGGACGTTGGCCAGAGCGTAGGGGGTGAGCGGCGTCGGCGGGAGGGGTCGGACGCGATCAGTTCAGCAGGTCGATCGCCCGTTCCAGGTCGGTGTAGAGGCCGGTGGCTCCGGCGGCGGTGAGCTGCTCGGGGTCGGTGAGCGCCGCGTAGCCGTAGACGTCCATGCCGGCGGCGCGGGCGGCCAGCACGCCGTTGCGGGTGTCCTCCAGGACGAGGCAGCGGGCCGGGTCGGCGCCCATGGTGCGGGCGGCGTGCAGGAACAGGTCGGGGGCGGGCTTGCCGATGCCGACGTCCTGGGCGGAGAACAGCAGTTCGTCGGTGAAGTGGCCGGACAGGCCGGTGAGGCGGTGCGCGGTGCGGATCCAGGAGTGGTGGGCGGAGGAGGCGACGCAGTAGCGGATGCCGCGCTCCTGGACGCGCGTCAGGAACTTCTCCGCGCCGTGCACGGGCCGGAGTTCGGTCTCGAAGGCGGCGAACACCCGGTCGTGGAAGAGGTCGTCGAAGCCTTCGGGGAGGGTGGCTCCGAAGCGTTCGGCGACCACGTCGTGGACGTGGTGCGCGGCGGTGCCCATGAAGTCGCGGTAGGAGTCCTCGACGGTGGTGGGGAAGCCGAGTTCGGTGAGGTACTCGGCGAGCACCCGGTTGGCTATCGGCTCGCTGTCCACCAGCACGCCGTCGTTGTCGAGGATCAGCAGGTCGTAGCTCATGTCGCGGCAGCCTACTTTCCGCCGGTGGCCAGTTCGCGGGAGCGGTCCCGGGCGGCTTCGAGGGCGCCGAGGAGCGCGGCCCGGACGCCGTGGTTCTCCAGTTCGCGGATGGCGGCGATGGTGGTGCCGGCCGGGGAGGTGACGGCCTCGCGGAGCTTGACGGGGTGTTCGCCGGAGTCGCGGAGCATCACCGAGGCGCCGATCGCGGACTGCACGATCAGCTCGTGGGCGACCTGGCGGGGCAGGCCGAGCAGGATGCCGGCGTCGATCATCGCCTCGACCAGGAAGTAGAAGTAGGCGGGGCCGGAGCCGGACAGGGCGGTGGCGGCGTCCTGCTGGCTCTCGGGGACGCGCAGCGCCTTGCCGACCGAGCGGAAGATCGCCTCGGTGCGGGCCAGGTGGGCCTCGGTGGCGTGCGAGCCGCCGGAGATGACGCTCATGCCCTCGTCCACCAGGACGGGGGTGTTGGGCATGACGCGGACCACCGGGGTGCCGGGGGCGAGGCGCTCCTCGAACCAGGCGGTGGGGATGCCGGCGGCGGCGGAGACGATCAGCTTGTCGGCGGCGACGTGTTCGGCGAGTTCGTCGAGCAGGGTGCCCATGTCCTGCGGCTTGACGGCGAGGATCAGGGTGTCGGCGAGCTTGGCGGCCTCGGCGTTGCCGACGGTGGTGACGCCGTAGCGGTCGGCGAGTTCGGTGGCGCGCTCCGGGCGGCGGGCGGTGACCAGGACGTCGGCCGGGTCGGCGCCGGCCCGCAGCAGGCCGGAGAGCAGCGCTTCGCCGATCTTTCCGGTGCCGAGGAAGGCGATCTTCTGGCCGGCGGTGGTGGTGTTGCTCATGGACGCCCTCCGTGCGCTGCGGTTCCTGGCCGCCATCTTGCCCCGGAACGCCTCCGCTCCGGCGGAGGCGTCCATCCTGCGGGCGGTCGGTCGGCGTCCTCGTCGGGGACGACGCCGAGGACGAACTCGGCGTCGCGGACGGTTTCTTCGGTGATCCGGACGCCGGCGGGCCGTCCGGCGGGCGCGAAGAACGCCGAGTGCGGTCCGGCGACGGGCTCGGTGGGCCGGCCGACCTCGCGCAGCGGGTCGTCGAGGGCGTGGGGCACTGCCCTGGGGCCCACTCGGGCTGTTCGAAGGATGTGAGCAGTTCGCCGTCGCGGCAGTGGTGGAGCCGGTGCCCGGGCTTGCCGCCGTTGCTGTCGCCGGTGACGGTGGTGCCGCCCGCGGAGCGGGCCGGCAGGTAGCGGCCGACGCCATTGTCGAGGGCGGGCAGCGGCGCCCGGTCGCCGCCGTCGCCCGGCGGGACGGCGCCGAGGGTGCCCAGCACCTGCTGCGGGGTGAAGGCGTAGCCGTCGCGGCGGCACCGGTCGAACCACGGGGAGTCGTCGAGCCTTGCGAAGTCGTGCGCGGTCGGTGCCATCGGGCCAGTGGGGCGGGCGGGGCCCACAGGGCGTCACCTGCCGGGTGGGGCGTTGGCCCGTAGGGGGAATCTCAGGGGCCCGGACACTGGATTCCGGGGCGGTCGAGGAGCACCGTGGAGGCATGGGACACGGAGAGTTGTCAGGACGTGAGAGCCGCCAGGTCGCCGTCGCCGCGGCGACGCTCGGGCCGTGGCGGACGGCGACGGCGGTGGGGGCGGTGGTCGGTGGCGCCGCGCTCGCGGTGGACGTGGTCACCGGCCACTGGTCGATGGACATCCTGGCGGGGCCGGTGGGCCTGGCCCTGTTCTTCTTCTTCCTGGTCGGCACGGTCGGCGGCCGGCTGCGGGCGACCGGCGACCGGCGGCTGCGCCGGTGGGCGGACGAGCATCCGTGGCAGTCGGCGCTGCCGGCGGCCGGGGCGCTGCTGGTGCTGAACACCTTCGCGCTGTGGCTGCTGGGCAGTTGGGGCCTGTTCGGGGCGCTGTTCACGTCCTTGCTGCCGGCCGGGGTGCTGCTGGTGGTGGCGGGCGTGGTGGGCTCGGTGAAGGCGGCCCGCCGGTCGTAGGGCGCGCGGCCCGGGAGCCGGCCCCCGGTGTCGGGCGTGTCGGCGGTGGTCGGCATACTTCCGGCCGTGCCGACCATTGACGAGCCGGGGCCGGAGCACGGCGATCCCGGACAACAGGGGGACCCCTTCGAGGGGCTGGTGCTGGACGAGGAGTTCGTCCGCGCCGCGAAGGTGAAGGAGGCGTCCGGCCGGGCCCGGATGCTGACGGAGCGTTGGAAGCGCAACCCGCCGCAGCCGGAGGAGGCCTGGCGGCCCGTCACCGAGCTTCGCCGGCCGCGCCGCCGTCGGGCGGGCCGGGTGCTGCTGCTGGTGGCGGTGCCGTTGGCGCTGGTAGGGGGTCTGCTGGCGTTCGGCGGCGGGTCGGAGCGGGCGCCGAAGTCGTCGGCGCTGCCGTCGCTGGGGGCGGCGACGGCCGCGCCCAGCGGTCCGCCGCCGACCGTCGCGCCGGAGCGGGCGACGCCGGAGCGGCCGTGGGCGGGTTCGCCGGCCGACGCCTGGCCGGCCGGGCCGGACGGGCTGGCGCTGCCGCCGGCGGCCGCGGTCGGCGTGTTCGGCCAGGAACAGGTGGCGGCGAGCCTGGCGCTGGTGAAGTCGTTCCTGGTGGCGACCAACATGGATCCGAAGGTGCTGGCGGGCGGGCGTCCGCAGGCGGCGCTGGACCTGTTGAACCCGGCGGCGGGCGACGAGTTGGCGCAGGAGCTGGCCCGGCCGAGCGCCGAGCACGACCCGGCGAACTGGGTGAGCCGCTTCGATCCGGCGTGGGCGGTGCCGGTGACCGATCAGGTCAAGGTGCAGGGCCTGGTGACGTTCGAGGGTGACGGCGACCAGGGGCTGCTGGTGCACGCCGACGTGACCTTCGTGTACGCGGTGCGGCCCGGCCCGGAGGTGGGGAAGGCCGTGACGCCGTCCGCGCAGCCGTCCCGGCCCGGACAGCCGGTTCCGGACGGCGGGGCGGGCGCGGCGAAGCCGGTGGGCTGGGTTCAGGACGACCCGGCGCCGGTGGACGTGGAGCGGGAGATCGTCCGCCGCGCGATCGACTTCCGGTTCGCCGATCCGTCGCGGTTCCAGGTCAAGCGCGGAAAGTTGACGCCGACCCACTGGTACAGCGACCTGGGCAACAACGAGTGCGGGTTCAACGGCGGCTTCCTGCGGCCGTCGTTCCTCGCGGCCCGCGCCACGGGCAGCGCCCGCCCGTCCGACGGCCCGACCACGGACCCGTACGACTGGCACCGCCCCTTGGACACGAGTGGCAGGTGCGGGGCCGTCAGCCGTAGTTGAGGCGGGATCAGCCGGTCCGCCGCCGGGCCGCCTTGCGGGCGTCGCGCTCCGCGCGGGCGGCCCGGCGGCGCTGCCAGGTGGCGGTCCGCTGGTCGTGGACGGCCCGTCGGAGGCCCTCGCCGGGGGCTTCCACCAGGCTGCGCAGGAAGTAGGCGGCCAGGGCGCCGACGGAGCCGATCAGCCAGACGCCGGCCAGTGACCTGTCCTCGGCCATCCAGCCGGTGAGGGAGGTGCGGCCCTCGGTGAGGATCTTCCAGGTGCGCAGGCCCGCGAGGGCGGTGCAGACGCCGATGGCGAGCATCAGCAGCAGGGAGAGCCAGGCGGCGTCGGAGAGCCGGACCCCGGAGACGCCCAGGCGCAGCAGGAGCGCCCCGGCGGCGGTGGCCGCCAGGGCGCCGAGCGACACCAGGACGCGGCGCAGCCAGTAGGCGGCGCCGCGGTCGACCCAGGTGGTGCCGAAGAAGCGGATCGGCTCGGGGGCGGGCGCTCCGTCGCCGGTGGTCGTCGTCGTCACGGTCCGATTATCACCACGACGGGTCGCCCGCCCGGGCCGACGCGCCTCAGCCGAGCTTGGAGACGTCCCGGACGGCGCCCTTGTCGGCGGAGGTGGCCATCGCCGCGTACGCCTTGAGGGCGGCCGAGACCTGGCGGTCGCGGTTCTTCGGGCGGTAGCCGCCGGCGGCCTCCAGCTCGACCCGGCGCTCGTGCAGCTCCTCGAAGGAGATGTCGAGGCTGATCGTGCGGGCCGGGATGTCGATGGTGATCGGGTCGCCGTCGCGGACCAGCGCGATGGCGCCGCCGGACGCGGCCTCCGGCGAGATGTGGCCGATGGACAGCCCGGAGGTGCCGCCGGAGAACCGGCCGTCGGTGATCAGCGCGCAGGCCTTGCCCAGGCCGCGGCCCTTCAGGAAGGACGTCGGGTAGAGCATCTCCTGCATGCCCGGGCCGCCCTTGGGGCCCTCGTAGCGGATCACCACCACGTCGCCCTCGGTGACCTGCTTGGCGAGGATCTTCTCGACCGCCTCGTCCTGGGACTCGCAGACCACGGCCTTGCCGCGGAAGCGCCAGATCGACTCGTCCACGCCGGCGGTCTTCACCACGCAGCCGTCCTCGGCGATGTTGCCGTACAGCACGGCCAGGCCGCCCTCGACCGAGTAGGCGTGCTCGACGCTGCGGATGCAGCCGCCGACGGCGTCGGTGTCCAGGGTGTCCCAGCGCTCGGACTGGCTGAACGCCTCGGCGGAGCGCACGCAGCCGGGGGCGGCGTGCCACAGCTCGACGGCCTGCTCGGACGGCGAACCGCCGCGCACGTCCCAGGTCTTGAGCCACTCGGCGAGCGAGTCGGAGTGCACGGTGTGCACCTCCTCGTTGAGCAGCCCGCCGCGGTACAGCTCGCCGAGGATGGCGGGGATGCCGCCCGCCCGGTGCACGTCCTCCATGTAGTACTTGCCGTTCGGGGCGACCTTGGACAGGCACGGCACCTTGCGCGAGATCGCGTCGATGGCCCGCATGTCGAAGTCGACCCCGGCCTCCTGGGCGGCGGCCAGCAGGTGCAGGATCGTGTTGGTGGAGCCGCCCATCGCGATGTCCAGCGCCATCGCGTTCTCGAACGCGGCGCGGGTGGCGATGTTGCGCGGCAGCACGGACTCGTCGTCGCCGCCGTAGTAGCGGTTGGTGATGTCGACGACCGTCCGGCCGGCCTGCTCGTACAGGGCGCGGCGGGCGGTGTGGGTGGCCAGCACGGAGCCGTTGCCGGGCAGCGACAGGCCGATCGCCTCGGTCAGGCAGTTCATCGAGTTGGCGGTGAACATGCCGGAGCAGGAGCCGCAGGTCGGGCAGGCGTTCTCCTCGATGATCGAGATGTCCGCGTCGGAGACGTTCTCGTTCACCGCCTGGGAGATGGCGTCGACCAGGTCGAGCTTGCGGACGGTGCCGTCGACCAGGGTGGCCTGGCCGGCCTCCATCGGGCCGCCGGAGACGAACACGGTGGGGATGTTCAGGCGCAGCGCGGCCATCAGCATGCCCGGGGTGATCTTGTCGCAGTTGGAGATGCAGATCAGGGCGTCGGCGCAGTGCGCGTTGACCATGTACTCGACCGAGTCGGCGATCAGGTCGCGGGAGGGCAGCGAGTAGAGCATGCCGTTGTGGCCCATCGCGATGCCGTCGTCGACCGCGATGGTGTTGAACTCGCGCGGGATGCCGCCCGCCTGCTTGATCGCCTCGGAGACGATCCGGCCGACCGGCTGCAGGTGGGTGTGGCCGGGGACGAACTCGGTGAAGGAGTTGGCGACCGCGATGATCGGCTTGCCGAAGTCCTCCCGGGCTACGCCCGCGGCGCGCAGAAGGGCGCGCGCGCCCGCCATGTTGCGACCTTGGGTGACCGTGTTGGACCTCAGCTGGGGCATCGGAGCCGCTCCTTCGGGAACTTTCGGGGTTCGTCGAGCCTACGCCCGCGCCGACCCGATCCGGACCAGGTGTCCGCGATGCGGTCAGCGCGGGCGGGCGTCGGAGCTACGGCTTCGGGGCGACGTACAGCTCCAGCCGGTACGGCTCGACCAGCTTCCCGTCCGGGAAATCGGCGAGCAGCGCCTCCCGCTCGGCGGCCAGGATCGGCGCGCGCCGCTCCGGGGCCAGCACCGCGACGTACGAACGGGAGGTCAGGTCGGTGATCACCTGGTCGACCGTCACCTGCCGCTCCCAGCGCACCGTGGCCGCGCGGACCTCCAGGCCGGCCCCGGTCAACTTCTCGTGCCCGGCGATCACCCCGCCGTAGTAGTGGTAGCCGGGCAGGGTGGCCGCCATCCGCTCCTGGTGGGCGGCCAGCCAGGGCGTCCCGTAGTCCTTGATGTTCCACCAGACCGCCAGCGCCCCGCCCGGGCGCAGCACCCGCAGGGCCTCCGGGACGGAGCGGTCCGGGTCGGTCCAGTGGAACGCCTGCGCGTAGGTGACGAGGTCCACCGAGGCGTCGTGGAACGGCAGTTCGTCGCCGCCGGCCTTCACCACGGGCAGCCCGGGGCTGACCTCGCGGAGCACCGCGGCCATGCCGTCGCTGGGCTCGACCGCGACCACCCGGGCGCCGCGGCCGGCCAGCAGCCGGGTGGCGATGCCGGTGCCGGCGCCGACGTCCAGCACGTCGGCGCCGGCCAGCGGGCGGCCGGACAGCCGCTCCAGGGCGTCGAACAGCTCGGCCGGGTAGGACGGCCGGGCCGCGTTGTACTCGGCCGCGACCGCGCCGAAGGAGTTCGCGTGCGCCTGCTGGTCACTCATCGATTCGTCTCCCGTCGTCCCCAGGTGCGCGAGCACAGCACCAGGCCGTACCCGTCCGGATCCACCACCGTGACCCCGAACTCGTCCCAGTACGGGTTGTGCGCGGGCACCCGGCGCCCGCCCGCCGCGACCAGGCGCTCGACCAGGGCGTCGTCGACCGGTCCGCCCAGGTAGAGCACGAACAGGTCCTCGACGGTCGGGGTCGGCGCGACCGGGTCGTCCGGGTCGAGGGCCAGTTCGAAGTGCCAGGCGCCGTCCGGGAATCCGAGCATCAGCAGGTCGTGCGCGCCGGGCCGGCGCTCGGTGCTGCGCCACAGCACCGACAGGCCGAGGCCGTCGACGTAGAACCGCTCGGCGGCGGCCAGGTCGCGGGACGGGCGGGCCAGCCGGACGTGGGTGGCGGGGCCGGGCACGCCTTCGGTCGGGGTGATCATGGAACCGACTCTAGGCCCGGTCCGCCGCGCTGTCCGCCGTTCTGCGAACGCGCGTTCTCAGGGCGCGGGCGGCGCGGGCCGGACCGCCGCCAGGTGCAGGCGGGTGAAGGCGAGCGCCTCGGCGAGGTCCGCCTCCCGGTCGGCGGGGCTGCCGGACTTGCGGGTGTTGACCTCCAGCACCACGTGCCCGTCGAAGCCGGTCCGGGCCAGGTGCTCCAGCAGTTCCGCGCACGGCTGCTTGCCGCGCCCCGGGATCAGGTGCTCGTCCTTCCCGGATCCGGAGCCGTCCGCCAGGTGCACGTGCGCCAGCCGGTCCCCCATCCGGTCGACCAGGTCCAGCGCGTCCACCCGGGAGGTCGCCGCGTGCGACAGGTCGACGGTGAAGTGCCGGTACGCCTCCTCGGTGACGTCCCAGCCCGGCGCGTAGGCCAGCATCTCGCGGTCCCGGTAGCGCCACGGGTACATGTTCTCCACCGCGAACCGGATCGGGGTCTCCCCCGCCATCCGGTCGATGCCGGCCACGAACTCCTTCGCGTACTGCCGCTGCCAGCGGAACGGCGGGTGCACCACCACGGCGTCCGCCCCCAGCCGCTCGGCCGCCTTCCGGGCCCGCACCAGCTTCGTCCACGGGTCGGTGCTCCACACCCGCTGGGTGATCAGCAGGCACGGCGCGTGCACCGCGAGGATCGGCACCTCGTACGTGTCGGAGAGCCGGCGCAGCGCCTCTACGTCCTGGCTGACCGGGTCGTTCCAGACCATCACCTCGACACCGTCGTACCCCAGCCGGGACGCCAGCTCGAACGCCGTCTCGGTGGTCGACGGGTACACCGACGCCGTCGACAGCGCGACCTTGGTGTCCGGCACGTGCAGCGCGGGGTGCGGGGGCAGCACCAGCCGGTCGGTGGTCCGCAGCAGCGGCGGCCGCTCCAGCTTCCGCCGTGCCGCGCGGGCGGCCCTCGCCGCCTTCAACGGCAGAGGGCCGCGCCTCGGCTTTCGCTCGTCCGCTGTGTCCGCCACGCGAACCAGGTTAAGCGCATCGCGCGTGCCCGACGGGTTCCGCGCCCGGTGGGGAAGCTCACCCCGCCGGGGCGACCACCGTGAACGCGTCGGGCAGGTAGCCGGGCACAGGGACGCCCTTCCGGTACGTGACGCCCTCGACCACCAGGTCGAAGCTGCCGGCGCAGCGGCGCAGCACGTCGATCCGGACCTGCAGCTCGGTGCCGTCCGCGTTCACCCGCAGCGGGCGCATCTCCAGGTCGCCGCACCAGACGTCCCGGCTGCGCAGCTTCAGCTGCGAGTTGAGGCTGAGCCCGGTGCCGCGGACGGTCGCCTCGACGTAGCTGCCGCCGGTCCCCGAGGACGGGGTGAGCGCCTCCGGGACGCCGCTGCGCGCGGTGCCGGTGCCCGGCCGGGCGCCCTGCAGCGTGAAGGCCAGCGGCAGGTGCGCCCGGCCCGGGCTGAACAGCAGGACGGCGTGCCCGGTGCCGGTGCCGCGGTAGGTACACACGGTGGAGATCGCGGAGAACGCGAGGTCCCGCGCGCAGGTGTAGGCGGTGTCGTCGTCGGCCCAGTTCTCCCGGCCGGCCACGGTCAGCCGCGCCCCGAACAGGTCGTCGTCGACGGCGGCGGCGACGTCCAGCCGCCGGCCCGGCTGCATCTCCAGCACCGCGCAGTAGAGCGGGGAGTCGTCGCTGAGCGTCCCGCTCAGCGGCGCGAAGCCGTCGGCGGAGACCGGGTGGGCGGCGCACTCGGGCGCCCAGCCCGCCGCGGTGGCCAGCCGCCAGACGTCCAGGCCGCCCGGGAACGGGACCCGGCCGAGCGGGTCGTCCGAGGCGACCGCGGCGAGGTAGCGGGTGGAGCCGGTGACCCGGCAGTCGGCCTCCCAGGTGCTGCACGACCGCCGGCCCTCGGCGTCCACCACGGTCACCCGGGCGATCGCCTGGTCGGTGCCGGCGTGGGTGCTCACCTGCAACAGGTCGGCGGCGGCCGCGTCGAAGGTGGTGCAGTGCGCGTCGACGGAGCTGTCGAAGGTGAAGCCGGCCGACGGGCTGCCGATCCGGCCCGAGGCGGCGGGCAGGTCGCAGGCGGCCGCCGGGGTGGCGTCCCGGCGGACCACGGTGAAGTCGACCCGGCCGAGGCCGTTGGTCAGCACCGCGGTGTACGGCCGGCCGGCCGGCGGCCGGCAGGTGCCGGTCCGGCCGGACACGATCGTGCAGAACTCGGTGCCCGACGGGTCGACCAGGTGCAGCACCGAGCCGTACTGCGGCCCCGCCAGCCGGTAGCCGACCAGTTCGACCGCCGGGTGGTCGGCCGGGACGGCGAAGCAGTTCTCCAGCGCGCCGTCGGCCGGCCGCCCGGACAGGCCGGTGCGGACGCCGCTGCCGGTGCCGTACGCGGAGGCCGCCCACGGCGTGCAGCCGGCCGTCTCGCCGACCCGCTGGACCAGCAGGCGGTGGTCGAACGCGCCCCGGGCGTCCGCCACCAGCCGGAACGGGGCGGCACCGGTCAGCCGGCACACCTGGTACGTGTCGTTGACGGTGAAGCCCCGGCACTGCTCGGCGCCGGCGGCGTCCAGCACGCGGTAGCGCGCCGTCCCGCCGGTGGCCGTTCCGTTCAGCACGTAGAGCGCTTCGCCGGACGCGGTCGGCAGGGTCCGGCAGCGGTCCCGCCCGGCGGCGCCGAAGTTCTCGACGGGAGCGCCGGAGGCCATCTGGTCGTCCCGGCCGACGGTGCAGCCGCGGGTCTCGGTGACCGAGTGGAGGACCATCGCGTAGGGGACCGAGTAGGTGCTCGGATCCAGCGTGTAGACGTAGTCGCCGGCGGTGAGGTCGCAGTCCCGGGTCGGGCAGAGCGCGGTGGCCTCCCCGCGGCGGAGCGCGTCGGCGCGGTAGAGGAAGCCGCGCTTGTCGCCGATCTCGCCCGTCCCGCGGAACAGGTAGCGGCCGTCGGCGGGCACCCGCAGGATCCGGCAGCGGGTGGTGTCCGTCAGGTCGGGGGCCGTCCCGAACGCCTGCGGCTCGACCACCGGGCAGTCGTCCGGCCGCGACAGCCGCGACAGGGTCAGCTGGTAGCCCCCGCGCTCGTCGCCCCAGCCGGCCTCGACCACCACCCGGTACGGGGCGGCGCCGGTCAGCCGGCAGTCCGCGTACGTGTTGCCGGACCGGCAGACCTGCGCGCCGGTGGCGTCGAACACGCTCGCGTCGAGGCCGGAGCCGGTCAGCCGCATCAGGTCGCCGGAGGCGAAACCGGTCCGGTAGCAGGTGCCCGCCAGGCCGGCCGGCACACTGCCCCGGAACAGGGCGGGCGAGGCCGGCGACAGGTCGGCGGCGCCGACGCCCACGCACGTGTCGGTGGAGAGCACCGGCAGGTACGACAGCGCGATCGACAGGGTCTCGGAACTCGTGTTCTCCAGCCGCAGCGTGTACGGGCCGGCCCCGTCCGTCGCGCACCGGATCCGGCCGCGGTCGGAGGGGTCGAGCGGGCTGACGCACGCGACCCGCTTGCCGTTCGGGCCGAACAGCTGCGGTGCCGTGCCGTACAGCGCGCCGGACACCCGGACCATCACCAGGTCGTGCGGCCGCGCCGACCGGAGGTCGAACTGCGCCGTCGTGCGCGGGGCGACCCGGCAGTCCACCACCACCTGGGGCTCCAGCCCGGCGGGGCACGCGCCGGGCGAGGGCGAGGACGACGGCGAGGGGCTGGGCGACGGCGAGGCGGAACCGGACGGCGACGGCGACGATCCGGTCGGAGTGGGGCCGGGGCTGTCGGACGGCGTGCGGGCGGGCGTCGCGCCGGGCTTCGGCGTGGGCCCGTGGGTCGCCGCGGATCCGCGGCCGCCGGCCGGGACGGTCCGGCTCCCGCTCCCGGATCCGGTGGAGCCGGACGATCCGTCGTCCGTCGCCCCGTCGGAGGGCTCCGGAGATGCCGGAACGTCCGAGGCGGCGGACGGCGACGGAGCCGGGCCCGCCCCGGCACCGGGCGTCGCGGCGGCGGACGGGACCGGAGCCGCCGACGCGGGGAGGGCGGTCCCGGACGCCGTCGGCCTCCCGTCCCGGCCCGGAAGCAGCACGGCCAGCGACACCAGCACGGCGAGGACCAGCAGTCCGCCGACCACGGCGACCCGGCGCAGCCCTCTTCGGCGACCGGAAAACGGCACGGACACGCGACCCCCCGAACGAACGCTCTCCCCGAAACCCCCGGATCCTAGCGGCTCGCATGCGAATTGCCGATGGGAGAGCAGGAGTTGATTCGCCGTCGGCCGGCTACGCCTCGATCGCGACCCGGTTGTCCTGGCCGTCCATGGTGTCGAGGCGGCGCAGGATGATGCCCTCGCGCAGCGCCCACGGGCAGATGTCCAGTTCCTCCAGGCCGAACAGGTCCATGGCGGCGTCGGCGACCAGCGCGCCGGCCAGCAGTTGGCGGGCGCGGCCGAGGGAGACGCCGGGGATCTGGGCGCGTTCGGCGGGCGTCATCGCGGCGAGGCGGGGCAGCCAGGCGGAGAGGCCGGCCCGGGTGAGCTTGCGGGGGACGCGGACGCCGGCGCCCTCGGGGGCGGCGCCGGTCATCCGGGCCAGCTGCTTGAACGTCTTGGAGGTGGCCACCGAGTGGTCGGGGGCGCCGAGCCGGGCGATGTCGCCGACCGTGCCGGCGATCTCGGCGCGGATGTGCCGCCGCAGTTCGCGCAGGTCGCCCGGGTCGGCGACGTCGCCGGGCAGGCGGGAGGTGAGCCGGCCGGCGCCGAGCGGCAGGGAGGTGGCGACGTCGGGCTGTTCGTCGAGGCCGCAGGCGATCTCCAGGGAGCCGCCGCCGATGTCGAGGTTGAGCAGCCGGCCGGAGGACCAGCCGAACCACCGGCGGACGGCGAGGAAAGTCAGCCGGGCCTCGTCCTGGCCGGACAGCACGGTGAGGGCGACGCCGGTCTCGTCCTGGACCCGGCGCAGCACCTCCTCGCCGTTGGCGGCCTCCCGGACGGCGGAGGTGGCGAACGGCAGCAGGTCGACGACGCCCTTGTCCTCGGCGACCCGCAGCGAGGACGCGACCATGGACACCAGCCGCTCGATGCCGACGGGGCTGATCGCCCCGTCCTCGTCCAGCAGCTCGGCGAGGCGCAGGTCCGCCTTGTGGGAGTAGGCGGGCAGCGGGGCCGCGCCGGGGTGGGCGTCCACCACGAGGAAGTGGACGGTGTTGGAGCCTACGTCGAGCACACCGAGTCGCATGACCGTCCAACCTAGCCCAACCCGGTGACCGCCCGGGGTGCGGGCGGGGTCACAGCATTCCGTCCCAGAGCTGCTCGACGACGACGGCCCACCAGTTCTCCGGGTCGCGCAGCGCGGTCCGGTCCAGGGCGGCCAGCGCCCACTGGAACTCGGCGACGGCGGGGCCGGCCTGCTCGGGCGGCAGGTCGCGCAGGCGCGGGTAGCGCTCGGCGAGCAGCGCGAGGCAGCGGGTGAAGGCGGTGAGGTCGGTGTTGGTGTAGCGGGCCTCGCCGGTGTCGGGGTCGACGGCGCGGATCCGGCCCTGCGCGGTGTCGACGGTGAACAGCGCCCAGCCGTCCGAGCCGAGCAGCCGCTGGCCGAGCAGCGCGGCGCGGGCCGCGGCGGTGGTGCGGCGGCCGCGGCCGAGCGCGGCGAGGTGCTCGGCCAGGTCGGGCAGGACGGGTCCGGCCTGTTCGGCGATGCCGTCGCCCTCGGGCAGGTGGAGGGCGAAGAACCCGGGGACGGTGCGCGGCAGCCCGGTGCGCTGCAGGGCGCGGGCGGCGGGCTCGGGCAGGTCGGCGGCGAGCACCGCGGCCTGCTCGAAGCGGTGCACGCCGTCCTCGCCGAACAGTCCGGTCAGCCGCTTCCCGAGGCCGGTCTCGTCCTCGGGCTGGGCGGGCGGCACGGCGAGCGGGAACGGCACCCGGTTGTAGTGGCGGCCGCTGCGGGCGACCAGGGCCCGGACGGCGGCCGCCCGGTGGTCGTGGCGCGGCCCGTACGGCTGCTCGAACTCGATCCGGACGCCGGGCAGCCGGGCCGCGATGACGTGCTCCCAGTAACCGCCGGGGAGCATCGACAGCCGCAGGTCGGTGCGGAGCGCGATCAGGTTCTCCAGCGCGACGCCCTGCGCGGACAGCTGCTGCCAGGCGCGCAGCGCGGGGTGCGGGTGGCCGTGCGCGGAGTGCACGGTCAGCGAGCGGGTGGCGCCCTTGTCGTCCCGGTAGCCGATCACGGCCCGGGTGCCGGGGCCGGTGACCGGCGGCAGGGCCGGGTTGTGGCTGCCGGCGCCGAGGCGGTCGCGGTAGAGCCGCTCCACCTCGGGCACCGGGACGGACGGGAAGACGGTGAGTTCGCCGCTGACCCGGTCGACGACGGCGCAGGCCGCGCCGATCTCCTCGGGGGCGCGGCGCGCCCCCGTGAGCGGGTCGGTGAGGATCGGCGCGGGCTCCGGCCAGAGCACCCAGCCGAGGTCGAACTCGTGGCACCTGACAGGCCGTGAACCCTCCTGCGGGAGGTCGCCGTTGACCCAGCGGTGGGCGGTGGCGAGGGCCTGTTCGCGGGTGATCATCGGCTGGTGCTCCCGGTGGTGCGGTGGATGGTGAGACGGGAGCGCGGCGGCGCTGCCACGGGCCGCTCCTCGGCGGCCGGTTCCTCGGCGGGGCCGCCGACCGTGGCCGGCACCGGCTCGGGCCCGGCCGCCGCGGCGGGGCCGCCGGCCGGGACGGCGACGGTGGCGGGCAGCGGGGCGGTCAGGTCGATCGGCCGGTCGGCGGCGTCCACGGCGATCGCCCACAGGCCGTGGTCGGCCGGGTAGAGCGGGGTCGGCGCGGCGTAGCCGGTCTGGTGGTCGAGGTAGCTGAGCACGCCCTTGTGGTTGACGGCGTTCCAGGTGTGCGAGCGGCCGAAGGCGTCGACGGTGAGCAGCACCGCGCGGGTGCCGGTGCCGTGCGCGAGCAGCGCCTGGCCGAGCTTGCCGTGGGCCTCGTCGCCGTCGCCCAGGTCGAGGAAGTGGGTGCCGAGTTCGAGTTCGGCGCGGTCCCGGCCGCCGCGTTCGCCGGCCGGGCCGTCGGGCAGCCGGGGCGCGGCGCAGGTGGGGGCGCCGCCGAGGGTGTCGACGGCCGACAGGGCGACGTCCACGCAGTTGTTGGCGCGTCCGCTCTCGCCGGGGCCGCCGCCGTTGAGGACCTCGATCCACTCGCCGACCATCGGGTCCGGGTACGGGGCGGGGGTGCGGCGCACCACCTCGGCCTGGTGCGCGGGGTCGACCGGGCCGAGCCCGCCGGGCAGCCCGTACGGGCGGCTGTCGGCGAGGGTGCGGACCGCCTGCTCGGCGGAGCCGGGCCGGGCCGCGCCGCCGCCGCGGCCGCCGGTGATCACCAGCCAGGCGGCGGACGCCTGGTGCACCGGCGCACCGGACTCGTCGGCCGGGCCGGGCCGCCGGACGTCCGCCATCGGCTCCTGCCGGACGGGGCCGCCGGGGGCGTGCTGGCCGATGCCGCCGCCGCCCGCGGGCGGGACGGGTCCGGTCACCGGGCGGGCCGCCACCGCGCGGCCGTCCGCCGCGTGCTGGCCAACGCCGACCACCGCGGCCGCCGAACCGCCCTGGCCGCTCGCACCGGGCGTGCCGACCGCCGCGCCCGCGGCCGCACCGGGGGCGCCGGGCGTGCCCGCCGCGCCGCCTGCGGCCGCACCCGGGGCGCCGGGGGCACCGGCCGCGCCGCCCGGGGC
>NZ_JBHWDS010000052.1:0-59729 GCF_042734615.1 Kitasatospora sp. NPDC059646 | reverse complement strand
GCCCCGGGCCGGGCGCCGCGGTGCCGGGTGCGGTCCGCCGGCCGGTCGCCGAGGGCCAGCGCGGCCCGGCCGGTGCGCCGCCCGGGCGGGTGCCCGTCCGTCCTGCGCCCGGTCCGGCCCCAGCTGCTGACGGTGCGTCGGCCGCTGCCGCGTCGGGCGGCCGGCCGGTGGCCGCGCCCGCGATGCCCCGGCAGGAGGTGCGGCCGGACGCGCGCACCGAGCGGGTGCGGCGCCCGGTCCGGGACGGCGACACGGTGCGCGAGCGGCGGCCCGCCGCGCCCGCCGCGCGGGAGCGCACCCCGGTTCCCGGCCGTGACCGCACTCCCCCGCCCGGCCGTGCCCCGCACCCTTCGGGCGGCCGGCCGACGGCCCGTCAGCGGCTGCTGCGCCAGCGGCTGGTGGTGTTCGTCACCGTGACGCTCGGGGTGGCGCTGGCCATCGCCGTCGCGCAGGGCTGCGAGAACCGGGACGCCCAGGGCCTCGGCCCGGCCCCGAGCGCGACGGCCCCGGCGAGGCCGAGCTCGGGTGCGACGCTGTCGGTGGACAGCCTGAACACGGCCGGCCACAGCGACTCCGGCCTGGGCCCCGCGCTCGGCGCCCCGCCGGCCGTGGACTGGCCCAACCGCAGCTACCCGGACCCGGCGGGCGGCCCGGCGATCCAGTTGCGCGACGGCCGTTCCACGGACGGGGGCGCGCCGGTCGCGCTGTCCGCCGTGCTGCCCGCCCGCTACCGGGACGCGCCGGCCACGCTGGTGGTGCTGCGCCGGGTCGAGGGCGCCGTCCCGGTCGACCTGGTGCAGCTGTACGCCTTCACCGGCGCCGCCCCGGCGCTGGTCGCCGGCCGGGCGTCCACCGCCAACCCGGAGGCCGGGGCGGTGTGGCGGGTGGAGAACGGCGCGCTGGTCCGCGAGGAGCGGGTGGACCGCACCGGCGCGGTCTCCTCGACCCGCTACACCGTCCGCCCGGACGGCAGCCTGGAGGAGTCCTGGCCCGGCGCGGGCGTCTCCGGCTCGACGAACTGACGCCCGCCCGCTCAACTGCCGGTGACGGTCTGTCAGTGCCCGGCGGGAGCATGTCCCGCATGATGTGGACGACCGACGCGATGCACGTCGCGTACTGCCAGTACTTCCTGTACGGGCCGGAGCTGCCGGACGGCTGGGACGCGCACGCGCTGGCCCGGCTGTTCCACGGCAACGGGGTGGCGGCCGGCTGCCCGGACCACCTGACGGTGCTGTGCGGCACCCACACCGGGCTGATCCGGCTCGGCGTGGACCGGGTCACGGCCCGGCCGGCCGAGCCCGGGCCGGAGTGGGAGAGCGCGGTGGAGCTGTCCCTGTACAGCAGCGGCGAGTTGCGCGTCCGGGCCTGGGACGGCGTGGAGATCGCCGAGGCGGGCAACCTGGCGCACGCCGGCCGCGGCTGGTACCGGGTCCGGGTGCAGACCCGGGGCCGGGACCGCGGCCGGGAGACCGACACCGCCGCCCGCCCCGTCGAGGAGCACCGGCTGACGATCTGGCCCGCTCCCCCGTCGCCCGATCTGGTGCTGCGGGTCGGCGACCTGACGGGCCGTCGGCACCACGATCCGCGCCGGCCCGCGCCGCAGCCGATAGCGCCGCCGGCGGCGCGTCGGGCCGCCTGACGGGCCATCGGCCGTCCGCCGCGGATAATGGTCGCGGAGTCGGGCGAACCGGGAGGTACGGGAGCAATGGCGCTGGTCGCAGGAGTGCGCGTCAAGCTGGTGGCGGATCTGGTGCTGGGTGACGCCGCCGAGGCCGCCGGGGACGGTGAGCCGGTGGGCCTCCTGCTGCTGGGGGCGGGCGTCCAGGGCACCGTCGAGCACGTCGGCGGGGACGTGGCGCCGCCCGACGAGGTCCGCGAGTACGAGCGGCTGCGCGCGCTGCGCGACGACTACGGGCACACCATGCCCGCGGAGAGCCTCAAGCGGCTGGAGGGCGAGATCGCCAAGCTGACCCCGCACTGGGAGGCGTTCCAGGTGCGGGGGCCGCGCTCCTCGGTGCGGGTGCGCTTCGACAACGGGTTCGTGCTGGACGGGGCCGACGAGCAGGTGCTGACGGCCCTCTAGAAGTGGTCGGGGCCCTCCCAGGCGAACCAGCCGTCGCCCAGCGGGGTGTAGAAGGCGTCACCGCGGGCGGGGGTGCCGGACGGGAAGTACGCGTAGCCGTGGGGCGCGAACAGGCCGCTGCCGCCGATCGCGAACGTGACGCCCCCGCCGACGAGTTCGGTCCCGGCGAGCCGGTAGCCGGCCACCCACTCCGGGTCGGCCGCGCCGGCGGCGAGCGCGTGCTCGGCCCAGTCGGTGAGCGCCGGTCGGGCCAGCTCGAAGCGGGCCCCGGCCAGGTCGGCCTGAGTGGCCGTCAGCACGGTGCCGGCCACCAGCAGCGGGGCCACCGCCCAGCGCCAACGGCCGGACGGGTTCCGGCCGTTCCGGGCCGAGGCCCACGCCTGCCAGAGCAGCCAGGCGAACGGCAGGCCCAGCAGTGTCGTCACCCCGAAACCGAGCAGCCCGACGTCCGCCCCCGGGACGCTCAGGCCCAGCAGGACGGCGGCGCAGCCCAGCGCGACGCCGAGCAGCACGCTGGTGCCGGGACGGCGCGGCCGGCTGGTCGGCCCGGTCACCGTCGCCCCGACCACCACGACGGCGATCAGCAGCAGCGGGACCACCGCCACGACGAGGAACACCGGGAGCACCTGGAACCAGGTGTGCAGCTTCCCGTCCGGCAGCGCCACCACGACGGCGAGCAGCGCGGCCGCCAGCAGGGGGCCGCGGTAGCCCTCGAACGTCAGGCGGCGGAGCGCGAGCGCGCGATCATGGATCATGGCGCCCTTTCTACCGCAGGACGGCCCCGCGCCGGAACCCTCGACTCCCGCCGCGGGGGCCGGACTCAGCCGTGGTTCACCGCGTAGAAGGCGATCGCGGCGGCGGCGCCGACGTTCAGCGAGTCGATGCCGTGCGCCATCGGGATGCGCACCCGCTGGTCGGCGGCGGCGAGCGCCTTGGGAGTGAGTCCGTCGCCCTCCGCGCCGAGCATCAGCGCGGCCCGGTCCAGCAGGTGCGACTTGGCGACCGTGAAGTCCTCGGCGCCGGACGGGGTGAGCGCCAGCAGCTCGAACCCGGCCGCGCGGACGGCGGCGAGCGAGTCCGGCCACGGGTCGAGGCGGGCGTACGGGACGGAGAACACCGCGCCCATCGACGTCTTGACGGCCCGTCGGTACAGCGGGTCGGCACAGTCCGGGGAGAGCAGCACGGCGTCCATGCCGAGCGCGGCCGCCGAACGGAAGATCGCGCCCAGGTTGGTGTGGTCCACCAGCCCCTCCAGGACGGCGACCCGCCGGGCCCCGTCGAGGACCTCGGCCGCGGACGGCAGCGGCTTGCGCTCCATCGACGCGAGGGCGCCGCGGTGCACGTGGTAGCCGGTGACCCGCTCCGCGAGGGCCGGGTCGACCAGGTGCACGGGCGCGTCGGTCTCCGCGATCACGTCGCCCATCACCCCGAGCCACTTCGCGGTGAGCAGCATCGACCGCATCCGGAAACCCGCCGCGAGGGCGCGGCGGATCACCTTCTCGCCCTCCGCGATGAACAGGCCCTCGGCCGGTTCACGCCGCCGGCGCAGCTCGACGTCGGTCAGGTCGGTGTAGTCGCTCAGCCGGGGGTCGGCGGCGTCGGTGACGGTGGATGGCTCGGACACCGGACGATTTTCGCACGTGACGGAACCACTGGGGTCGCGGGCTACGTGCCCAGGATGTCGACCACGTCGCCGATGACGATGACCGCCGGCGGCTTGATGCCCTCCGCGCGGACGGTCTCGCCGACGGTGGCGAGGGTGGCGTCGATGCGGCGCTGGGCGGCGGTGGTGCCCTCCTGGACGACGGCGACGGGGGTCGCGCCGTCGCGGCCGTGGGCGATGAGCTCCGCGGCTATCGCGGCGATCTTGTCGACGGCCATCAGCAGCACCAGGGTGCCGGTCATGCCGGCGACGGCCTGCCAGTTGGTGAGGGAGCGCTCGCCCGGGCCGACGTGGCCGGAGATGACGGTGAACTCGTGGGTGAGGCCGCGGTGCGTGACCGGGATGCCGGCGGCCGCCGGCACGCTGATCGAGGAGGAGATGCCGGGGACGACGGTGACGGGCACGCCGGCCTCCAGGCAGGCGAGCAGCTCCTCGCCGCCGCGGCCGAAGACGTACGGGTCGCCGCCCTTGAGGCGGACCACGAACTTGCCGGCCTCGGCGTGCTCGATCAGCGTCCGGTTGATCGCCTCCTGGGCCATGTACCGGCCGTAGGGGATCTTCGACGCGTCGATCACCTCGACGTGCGGCGGGAGTTCGGCGAGCAGCTCGCGCGGGGCGAGCCGGTCGGCGACCACCACGTCCGCGTCGGCGAGGAGGCGGCGGCCGCGCACCGTGATCAGGTCGGGGTCGCCGGGGCCGCCGCCGACCAGGGCGACGCCCGCGCCGCGGGCGCGGTACTGGCGGGCGGCGAGCGAGCCGTCGCGCAGGCCGGCGACGATCGAGTCGCGGAGCGCGGCCGAGTGCCGGGGGTCGCCGGTGAGGACGGCGACGGTCGCGCCGGAGTCGTGGCCGGAGGCGGGCGTCCAGGCCGTCGCGGCGGAGGCGTCGTCGCTGCGGGAGCAGAACACCCGCAGGCGCTCGGCCTCGGCGGAGACGGCCGTGTTGACGTCGGGGTCGTCGGTGGCGACCAGCGCGTACCAGGTGTCGGCGAGGTCGCCGTCCGCGTACGGGCGGCGGTGCCAGGTCAGCTCCCCGGCGTCGGCCATCGCGGAGACCGCGGGGGTGGTGGCCGGGGATATCAGGTGGATCTCGGCGCCGGAGGCGATCAGCGCGGGCAGCCGGCGCTGGGCGACCTGGCCGCCGCCGATCACCACCACGCGGCGGCCGGACAGCAGCAGCCCGACGGGGTACGGGGTGATGCCCTGGGTGGACGGGTGCGGGTGCGGCGTGGGCGCGGTCATCGAGGGAGCTCCTGGGTGGGCGGCGGTGCGGGGAGCCCCGTGGCCGGCGCGCCCTTGAGCCGGCGACGGGCGGCGGCGGGCCGCCCCCGCCTCGCACGGCGGGGGCGGCTCGCGCCGGTGGTGGATCAGGCCTTCTCGGTGACTCCGGCGGAGTCGAAGGTGGCTACATCGTGCATCGCCCGGGCGGCGCTCTGCACCAGCGGCAGGGCGAGCAGGGCACCGGTGCCCTCGCCCAGCCGCAGGTCCAGGTCGATCAGCGGGCGCAGGCCGAGCCTGGCGAGCGCGGCCTGGTGGCCCGGCTCGGCGGAGCGGTGGCCGGCGATGCAGGCCGCCAGCACCTCCGGCGCGATGGCCTTGGCGACCAGCGCCGCCGAGCCGGCGATCACGCCGTCCAGGATGACCGGGGTGCGCAGCGAGGCCGCGCCCAGCAGGAACCCGGCGATCGCCGCGTGCTCCAGACCGCCGACGGCCGCGAGCACGCCGATCGGGTCGGCCGGGTCCGGCTTGTGCAGCTCCAGGGCCTGCCGGATCACCTCGACCTTGCGGGTGTGGGTGGCGTCGTCGATGCCGGTGCCGCGCCCGGTCACCTCCGCCGGGTCGGTGTCGGTGAACACCGAGATCAGCGCGGCGGAGGCGGTGGTGTTGGCGATGCCCATGTCGCCGGTGATCAGCACCTTGTTGCCGGCCGCGACCAGGTCGCGGGCGGTCTCGATGCCGACCTCGATCGCACGCACCGCCTCGTCGCGGCTCATCGCCGGACCCTGCGTCATGTCGTCGGTGCCGGGCTTGACCTTGCGCGGCAGCAGGCCGGTGGTGCGGCCCTGCTGGATGGCGTCCGGCAGCTCGGAGGCGACGCCGACGTCGACCACGCACACCTCGGTGCCGACCTGCGCGGCGAACGCGTTGACCACCGCGCCGCCGGCCAGGAAGTTGCCGACCATCTGCGCGGTGACCTCCTGCGGCCACGGCGTCACGCCCTGGGCGTGCACCCCGTGGTCGCCGGCGAAGATCGCCACGCAGCCCGGCTCCGGGATCGGCGGCGGGCACTTGCGGGCCAGCCCGGACAGCTGCGCCGCGATGATCTCCAGCACGCCGAGCGACCCGGCGGGCTTGGTCATCCGCTTCTGCCGGTCCCACGCCTCGCCGAGCGCCTTGGCGTCCAGCGGGCGGATGCCGCGCAGCGTGTCGGACAGCAGGTCGTGCGGCTCCTCGCCGGGCAGCGCGCGGTTGCCGTACTGCTCCTCGTGCACCACCCAGGACAGCGGGCGCTTCTTCGCCCAGCCCTGCTGCTGCAGCTCCGGCTCGTCCGGGAACGCGTCCACGAAGCCGACGCACAGGTAGGCCACGACCTCCAGGTGCTCCGGCAGGCCCAGCTCGCGGACCAGCTCCTCCTCGTCGAAGAAGCTCACCCAGCCGACGCCCAGGCCCTCGGCGCGGGCCGCCAGCCACAGGTTTTCAACGGCCAGCGCCGCCGAGTACGGGGCCATCTGCGGCTGGGTGTGCCGACCCAGCGTGTGCCGGCCGCCGCGGGTGCGGTCGGCGGTCACCACGATGTTGACCGGCGTCTCGAGGATCGCCTCGATCTTGATTTCCTTGAACTGCTTCGCCCGGCCCTTGGGCAGCGAGTCCGCGTACGCCTCGCGCTGACGCTCCGCCAGCTCGTGCATCTTCCGGCGGGTCTTCGCGGAGCGGATCACCACGAAGTCCCACGGCTGCGAGTAGCCGACGCTGGGCGCGGTGTGCGCCGCCTCCAGCACCCGGATCAGCACCTCGTGCGGAATCGGGTCCGGCCGGAAGCCGTTGCGGACGTCCCGCCGCTCCCGGATCACCTGGTGCACGGCCTCCCGCCCGGCGTCGTCGTACCCGGGCGCGGCGGGACCGCGGTCCTCCTCGGGGGCGGCGGGCCCGGTCGCTTCGGTGGGCCCGGTCGCTTCGGCGGTGTCGCCCGCTTCGGCGGTGTCGCCCGCTTCGGCTTCGCCGGGTGCGGCGGGTGCGGCGACCTCGGCTTCGGCGGCTTCGGCGGCCTCCGGCTCGGCGGCGGGCACGGTCTCCACGACGGGCTCGGCTGCGGGCTCCGGCTCCGTGGCCGCGGGGGCCTCGGTGGCTTCGGGCGCCTCGGCAGCGGGTGCGGGCTCGGCCGCAGGAGCGGGCTCGGTGGCCTCGGGGGTCGCAGGGGCCTCCGCCGCCTCCCCGTTCTCCGCGTTCTCGGTGCCGGGCTGCGGCTCGGCCGCGGGCTTCCCGGGCTCCAGCAGCGGCAGCCCGGCGGGCGCGGCGAGGAACGCCGAGATGCGCCGGTGCGCGCCCCGCCCGCCCTTCGCGGCCTGCGCGGGGATCGGCTGTGCGGCCGCCTCGGCGGCCTCCGCGTTCTCGGCGGCGGCGGGCGTGGCCTGCTCGGCGGGCGCGTCCTGCGGCTGTTCGGCAGCCGGGGCCTCCGCAGCGGGGGCGGCGGCCTCGGGCTGGGCCTCCGACGGGGTGTCAGCCGTCTCGGCGGCGACGGGCTCGGCCACCGCGGGCTCGACGGCCGGAGCCGCCTCGGGCTGCTCGGCGACCGGCGTGTCGGCTGCCGGGACGTCGGCTGCCGGGGTCTCCGCCGTCCGGGCCTCCGCCACCGGGGCGTCCGCGACCGGTGCTTCGGCGGCCGGCTCTGCCACCGGGGCCGCCTCGGCCGCCGGCTCCTCGGTTGCGGGGGTCTCGACCGTCGGTGCTCCGGCCGCGGAGGCCTCGGCCCCGGGGGCTTCGACGACGACGGGCTGCTCGGCGGCCGGGGCCTCCACGGCCTGCGCCGCCGAAACCTCGGCTGCCGACGCCACGGCGACCGGAACCTCGGCTGCCGGGGCCTCGGCGACCGGTGCCGGCGTGCCCTGGGGTGCGGCGGTCTCGACCGGCTCCACGAACACGGGCGCCAGGCCGGCGGCGGGCGCGCCGACCACGACGGGCTCGACGGCGATCGGCTGCGCGGGAACCTCCACGGCCTCCGCCACCGCCGGCTCGGCAGCGCCGGGCTCGACGACGGGCTCGGCCGCCACCGGCTCGACGACGAGGGGCGCGACGGCGATCGGCTGCGCGGGGGCGGCCTCCGCCTCGGCAGCGGGCGCAACCGCCTCGACCGGCGCGGCCGGTTCGGCGACGACGGCCGCGGCTGCGGCGGCCTCCACCACCTGCGGCTGGACGGGCGCGGGCACCGGCACGGCGGTCTGCACCGGTACGGCCTGCGCGGGCACGGTCTGAACGGGCGCGGCCTGCGCGGGCGCGGCCTGCGGCTGCACGGGCTGCTGCGGGGCCGTCTCGGCGGGGGCCGCGGGCACGCCGAAGGCGGGCGTGCCGCCGGGGGTGGACGGGCCTCGGTCGGCCAGCGAGCGGACCGGGACGTGACCGGTCATCAGCGACGGGTCCGGGATCGGCGGCCCGGCGTGCAGCGGGCGGCGCGGCTGAGGCGCCGTCAGCGGCTGGACGACGGGCTGCGCCTGCGGGGCTGCGGCCGCCTGCCCGGCCACGGGTTCGGCCGCCGGCTCGGCGGTGAGCACGAGCGGGGCGAGCGGGGGCCAGGACGGCGCGACGGGGGTGCCGGCGGCCGGCTCGGCGGGATCGGCCGGTTCGGCCGCTTCGACGGTGCCGTGCACGGCGTCGCCCCAGGCGGTCTGGGGGCCGGGCATCAGCAGGACGTCGTCGTCCTCGTCGCCGTCGGGCTGGTCGAGGAAGGTGTACGCGGGCCGCTGCTCGCCGTGCCATCCGGCCGCGGCCGGCGGAAGGGGCGCGCCGAGGTGGTGCTCCGGCAGGGGTCCGCCGGGCCCGGGTTCGGGCGCGAGGGGACCGGCGTTGGGGGCGTGGCCGCCGTCGGTCATGTCAATGCTCCTTCCAGGCCGCTTCCGCGTCCTCGGCGGGTGTCCCGGAGGTCCCGCCCACTTCGCCGGGGCGGAGCCGCACCGACCCGTCCCTTACTCCATCGGTCGTCACCCACAGGGGTGGCGTGCCATCAGAAACAACGACAGCCCCGGGCAACCGGCACGACGGCGCGGCCGCTTTCGGACCCTCACGGCATTCTTCCGGGCGGGTGCGCACCGCGTCGAATGCCCGCGAAGCGGGCTGTTCGGGTTGCAGCGCGTCAAATCGGCGGTAATCATGCCGGATCGGACACGGTGCTGCCGTGACGGTTTGCGCCCCGGGGGAAAACCCTACCGGCCGCGGCCGGACCGTTCTCGAAACCCTGTCCGGATGCGACGGGGATCACCGTACCGCCGGGGTCTGACGGTCAGTCGTGCGGTTCGGCCCAGATCAGCAGGGTGTAGTCGCCGCGCCCGAAGGAGGGTCCGGCTCCGCTGCTCTGTTCGGCGCGCAGCGGGGCGGACTGGAGCAGCAGGCCGTCGGTGCGGTAGCCGGCGGTGTCGAGGATCTGCCGGGTCTCGCCGGCTTCGGCGAGGCTGCGGGCGACGGCGACGACGCGTTCGGGTTTGCGGGCGACGACGGCTCGGACCATGGCGGGCCCGCCGTGTTCGACGGCGACGGCGTCGGGTTCGGGGAGGGCGCCGAGGACCTCGGGGCCGCTGCCGGCGGCGGTCTCGATCTCGACGCCGGCCTTGCGGGCGTTGGCGGTGATCCGGGCGCAGTCGGCGGGTTCGGCCTCGACGGCGACGACGGCGGCGCCGAACCGGGCGGCCTCGACGGCGAGGGCGCCGTCGCCGGCGCCGACGGTCCACAGCAGGTCGCCGGGGGCGGGTGCGAGGCGGGCGAGCGCCAGCGCGCGGACGTGCGGAGGCAGGGCGCGGGGGCGCCTGGCGTCGGCGTCCGCGCCGGCGTACGCCCGGTTCGGGAGCGCCCAGCCGCGCTGCGTCCCGGGGTGGTCGACGGGTTTGCCGGCGAGCCAGCCGGCGGCGGCCTCGGTGGCCGGGACGTTGCCGATGACCAGGACGACGGAGGGGTCGCGCCAGTCGTGGTCGGGGACGCGTTCGGAGGTGAGGACGGTGACGTCCTCCTCGGGGGTGCCGAGGGCTTCGCAGACCACGAAGGTGCGGGGCACGCCGCGGAGCATCAGGGCGAGTTCGCTGGGGCCGGCGTCGGCGGTGGTGAGGACGGCGACCTTGGGGTGGGCGCGGCACACGTTGGCGGCGCGGCGCAGCCGTCCGCCGTGCGCGGAGACCACCTGGGCGTCCTCCCAGGGCATGCCGGCCCGGGCGAAGGCGGCGGCCACCGAGGAGACGGCGGGCAGCACTTCGAGTTCGAGGCCGTACTCGGGGCGGCGCAGGGTGCGCACGACGCCGAAGAATCCGGGGTCGCCCTCGGCGACGACGACGGCGGTGCCGCGGTGGTCGGCGAGGCGGCGGGCGGCGGCCCGCAGGTCGCCGAGGCCGATGCGTTCGGCGCGTTCGGGGACGGGGAGGGCGGCGAGCTGGTAGCCCGCCCCGGCGACGAGGGTGGCCGCGGCGAGTGCGCCTGCGGCCGCCTGGGTCAGTGGTGTGCCGTCCCACCCGATGACCGTGATCCGGTCAGCCATCTGCGGCTGTTCTCCCTACGCCGTGTTCCGCCCCTGGTGGGTGTGCCGGTGGCGTGTCGTGCCGCCGGCGTTCCCTGGGCAGAGGCTACCGCCTGGCCGGAGTGGTGCGGAGCAGTGGCGCGCGCCGGGGGCGTGCTCAGTGGCGCAGGGCGTGCGGGCGGTCGGCGGGGTGGGCGGGTTCGGGCGGGTCGAGGTCCTCGGGGAGCAGGCTCCACACGATGAGGTCGGTGTGTTCCTCGGGGCCGGGCCCCCATTCGCCGCCGCGGACGAGGGCGGCGTTGCGCAGGACGCCTTCGCTGATCGCGCCGGTCTTCTGAGCGACCTGCTGGGCGGCGGTGTTGCCGGCGGCGGTGCGCAGTTCGAGGCGCTGGAAGCCGCGGTCCTCGAACAGCCACTGGGCGGTGCCGAGCAGGGCCTCGGGGGCGTAGCCCTCGCCGCGGGCCCAGGGGGCGGTGACGTAGCGGACCTCGGTGGCGCGCAGCCGCCAGTCGGTGCGGTCGAGTTCGAGGAGTCCGACCAGGCGTTGGGTGAGGTGTTCGGTGACGGCGAAGACTATGCCTCGTCCGAGGGTGCGCCGGTCGGGCGCCTGACGGGCGATCAGGTCGTGGGCGTCGGCCTGGGTGTAGGGCCTGGGGTACCCGGTCCAGGTCTGGACGAGTTCGTCGGAGAGCATCGTGGCGAGGCCGGGGGCGTCCTGTTCCTCAAGGGGGCGCAGCAGCAGCCGTTCGGTGCTGATGGCTGTCTCGGGGAAGTTCGCAACCATGCCGTCTCTCCTCGCCGGGTCGTGGACACACCGTACGCCCCGCCCCTTCGTCGGGCGTGTCAGCGTACCTGTTCCGGACCTCACGGCTCGTCAGCACGGTGCCCCCGGCCGGGAGGCCGGGGGCGCCGCGGTGGCCGAGCGTGAGTCGGCGGGCGGTTCAGAACGCGGGGATGACGGCGCCCTGGAAGGTGTCGTTGATGTACTTCTTGACCTCGTCGGAGTGCAGCAGCTCGGCGAGCTTCTTGACCCGCGGGTCGCTCTCGTGGCCCTTCTTGACGGCCAGGATGTTGGCGTACGGGTTGCCCTGGGCCTTCTCCAGCACCAGCGCGTCGGTGGCCGGCTTGAGGTTGGCGCCGAGGGCGTAGTTGCCGTTGATGACGGCGGCGTCGACGTCGTCGAGGGAGCGCGGCAGCTGGGCGGCCTCCAGCTCCTTGAACTTCAGGTGCTTGGGGTTGGAGGCGATGTCGTCGGCGGTGGCGGTGGTCCCGGCGCCGTCCTTGAGGGTGATGATGTTGTTGTCGGCGAGCAGCTTGAGCGCCCGGCCCTCGTTGGTGGCGTCGCTGGGGACGGCGATCTGGGCGCCGTCCTTGAGGTCGGCGATGCCCTTGACCTTCTTGGAGTAGACGCCGAGCGGCTCCAGGTGGACGGCCTCGACGGAGACGATGTCGGTGCCGTTCTTCTTGTTGAAGTCGTCCAGGTAGGGCTGGTGCTGGAAGAAGTTCGCGTCCGCGGATCCGTCCTGGACCGAGGTGTTGGGGGTCACGTAGTCGCTGACCTCCTTGACGTCCAGCTTGAGGCCGGCCTTCTCCGCCAGGTTGTCCTGCACGAACTTGAGGATCTGCGCGTGCGGGGTGGCGCTGGCGGCGACCACCAGGGGCTTGTTGGGGTCGGCCGCGGCGCCGGAGTCGGACTTGCCGGAGCTGGAGCAGGCGGTGAGCCCGATGACGAGGCCGGCGGCGGTGGCGGTCAGGACGGTGGTCTTCAGAACGTTACGCACGAAAAGTGCCTTTCTGCGGGATGCGAACGGCCCTGTCGGGCCGGGGCCGCTCCTGTGGGGAGCGGTGGTTCAGTGCGAGGAGGCGAGGTCCTCGTCGATCTCCTCGGCGCGCGGCGCGGCGGTCGCGGAGCGGAAGAAGCTCAGCGGGCTGCGGTAGTTGCCGCGGTGGGAGAGTCGGCGGGCGATCAGGTCGCCGAGCAGTTGCAGCGCGGTGACGATGATCACGAGTTCGGCGACGATGACCCACATGAAGGTGGTCTCGAAGCGCTGGTAGCCGTAGCGGATGGCGAGGTCGCCGAGGCCGCCGCCGCCGACCGTGCCGGCCATGGTGGAGTAGCCGATCAGCGCGATCAGGGTGGTGGTGACGGCGGAGACCAGCGACGGCAGGGTCTCGGGCAGCAGGGTCTTGCGGACGATGGTGCCGGTGCCGGCGCCCATCGCCTTGAGCGCCTCGATCAGTCCGCCGTCGACCTCGCGCAGCGAGGTCTCGACCAGGCGGGCGAAGAACGGGATGGCGCCGATGGCGAGCGGGACGCTGGCGGCCTGCCAGCCGAGCGAGGTGCCGGTGATCGCCTTGGTGAGGGGGATCACGGCGACGATCAGGATGATGAAGGGGATCGAGCGCCCGACGTTGACGATCACTCCGAGCACCCGGCTGACGGCCAGGTTCTGCAGCAGGCCGCCCTTGTCGGTGAGGACCAGCAGCAGTCCGAGCGGCAGGCCGATCACCAGGGTGGCGAGTCCGGCGATGCCGACCATGCCGAGGGTCTCCCAGGTGGCGGGCCACATGAGTTCCTGCATCCGTTCCCAGGTCATGCCGCCGCTCCGTTCGACAGGTCGAGGACGTCCACCTGGAGTCCCTGTTGGCGCAGGTAGCCGATCGGCACCACGTTGTCGGTGTGGCTGCCGGGCAGTTCGACCCGCATCCGGCCGACCAGGCGGCCGGCGATGGTCTCCGCGGCCGCGCCGAGGATGTTGATGTCGATCTGGTAGGTGCGGGCCAGCTGGGAGACGAACGGCTGGGCGGGCGCGTCGCCCTGGAAGGTGATCTCCAGGACGGTGCGGTCCTCGCGGCCGGTGCCGAAGTCGCCCAGCGGGAACAGGTCGCGGGCAATCTGCGAGCGGCCGTCGGCGAGCAGGTCGGTGAGCTGCCCGGTCTCGACGACCTTGCCGCCGCGCATCAGCGCCGCGGAGTCGCAGACCGACTTGATGACGTCCATCTCGTGGGTGATCAGCAGCACGGTGAGGCCCAGCTGCTGGTTGAGCTCGCGCAGCAGCTTGAGGACGGAGCGGGTGGTCTCCGGGTCGAGGGCGCTGGTGGCCTCGTCGGACAGCAGCACCTTGGGGTCGCCGGCCAGGGCGCGGGCGATGCCGACGCGCTGCTTCTGGCCGCCGGACAGCTGGCTGGGGTAGCTGCGGGCCTTGTCGGCGAGGCCGACCAGGTCGAGCAGGTCGGCGGCCTTGCGGCGGCGGTCGTGCCGGTCGAGGCCGATGATCTCCAGCGGCAGTTCGACGTTCTGCTGCACGGTGCGCGAGGACAGCAGGTTGAAGTGCTGGAACACCATGCCGATCCGGCGGCGGGCCTCGCGCAGTTCGCGGCCGGCCCGCTGCTCGCTGCCGGCCAGCGCGGTCAGCTCCACGCCGTCGACGGTGACGGTGCCGGAGGTGGGCCGCTCCAGCAGGTTGACGCACCGGATGAGGGTGGACTTGCCGGCGCCGCTGGTGCCGACGACCCCGAACACCTCGCCCTGCCGCACGTGCAGGTCGACGTCGTCCAGTGCCACGACGTCGCGGCCCCGGGAACGGTAGACCTTGGTCAGGCCCTTGGTGGTGATCACAGCTGCTTCCGTTGTTCGTCGGCGGATGGTCATCGGCGGACCGCCGCGGGGGCGTGCGCCAATGGCGGAGGACGGCACCTGGTGCCGGGAGGAAGAGTGGGCGCTGCCGTCGTGTCGATCATGGCCGCCGGTCGGACGGGCCGCGCGTGGGCGTGGCCCTAACGAGTCATCGGCGGACGGGACGTCAGCGGGCGCTGGGCGAAGGCTCTCAGCGACAACACATTCGACGGCACATGCGTCGCTCACCTGCCGGCGTCGCGCCGGTGGGGATGCATGTCGTCGTCGTGGTCATGGACCCAGTAAATCAGACAATTGGTCCACGTCCCAATGATCAGGACCTTCTGTCCGACATGCGGACACGACCCTTGTGGGACAAGGCCGCGGCGCCCCACCCGTGGTCCGGATGGGGCGTCGCGAGGGGTGGTTCAGGCCGCCAGGGAGGTCTGCACCGGCTTGGCCAGGGTGACGATCGACATCCGGCGGGAGACCTCGCGCACCTCCGTCTCGCGGTATCCGAGACGGCGGTACAGCCGCAGGTTGCCCAGGCTGCGGTGGCCGGTGAACAGCCGGTAGCCGCTGCTGGCGCCGTCCTCGGCGAGCTGTGCCTCCAGCGCGGTCAGCAGGCGGCGGCCCAGGCCGTGCCGCTGCATCCGGGGGTGCACCACCAGGCGGCCGATCCGGCCGACGCCGTCCTCGTCGACCCAGCCGCGCACCGTGCCGACCACCTCGTCGCCCAGCCGGGCCACCAGCACGCGGTGCTCGGCGAGTTCGGCCTTGAGGCTCTCCAGGGTCTGGGTCAGCGGTGCGAGGTTCCAGTCGCCGTACAGCTCGGCCTCGCTCTGGTAGCCGAGGTACTGGAGCTTGAGGATCTGCTCCGCTTCATCAGGTCGTGCCGCTGCGATGATCACACTCATGCCCATGTGCGGGGGCCTCCATCGTCAATCGCCCGGCGCGCACGAGTGAGGGTCTGGCACCGGCCTTGTCCGAGGTGTGCCCGGACGGGGATCGGCCCGGCCCGGGAAAAAGCGCGACACGTCCCGCCGGACGGTGGCCCGGTCACCGGACTGGCGCGCTCACGCTCAGTATCCGGACGGCCGGACGACCGTCAAGAGAGACGTTCGCCACCGCTCTACCCAGCCGACGGCTGTTCTCAACCTCCCGGACGCCCGACGTGGCGAGCGTCACGCGCCCCCCGCCGGGCCGTCCCGCCGCCCGCTCGGACGGATGTTCTGGTTCACCCGGAACAGGTTCCCCGGGTCGTAGCGGTCCTTCAGCGCCACCAGCCGCTCGTACTTGGCCAGCCCGTACGCCTCCACCACCCGGCCCTGGCCCTCCAGACCCATCAGGGTGACGCAGCCGCCGCCCGAGGAGAACGGCCGCATCGCCTCCCAGCACCGCCGCACCCACGCCACCTGCGGCTCCGCCGGCCCGGCGCTCCACCGGCCCACCGCGCTCAGCAGGTACGGGGCCTGCCGGTAGGTGTACGCGCTGTCCTCCGCGCCCACCCGGGCCACCGCGCCGCCCAGGAACGCCAGTTGCGCGTACGCGTCCGGCGACGGCAGGGCGGCGACCTGCTCCGCCAGGCAGTCGATCGCCGCACCGTCCAGCACCGACAGGAACTCCGACCGCCCGAACACGGCCGCGCCCGGCCCCCGACCCTCGTCCTGCATCCGCTGCCACAGCGGGTACGGGCGGGTCTGCACGGTGTCCGCGAGCACGCCCGGCAGGGCGCGCAGCGGCGCGATCACCTCCCGGCCGCGGTCGGCCCGGCCGGCCCAGCACAGGCCGATCCGCACCGCCGTCGCCGCCGGCAGCTGCGGCATCCCGCGCGGTACGCCGAACTCGCAGCACACCGTGAGCCCGTCGGGGGCCTGCGCCATGAAGTCCCGCACCGCGGCCAGCGTCGGCGCCAGCCGCTCCCCGGGCAGGTACAGCGCCCCGCACAGCAGGTGCGCGCCCACCCGGTGCAGCCGGTAGGTGAAGGAAGTGACCACCCCGAAGTTGCCGCCGCCGCCGCGCAGCCCCGCGAACAGCTCGGGGTGCGAGGCCGCGCTCGCCGTCAGCAGCCGCCCCTCGGCGGTCACCACGTCCGCCTCCAGCAGGTTGTCGCAGGTCAGCCCGTACGCGCGGGACAGCCAGCCGCTGCCGCCGCCGAGCGTGGTGCCCGCGATGCCCGCCGCCGAGTACGGCGCGCCGGGCGTCGCCAGCCCGAACGCCTGCGTCTCGTGGTCGAAGCCGCCCCAGGTCGCCCCGGGCTGCGCCCGGGCGGTCCGGCGTTGCGGGTCCACCCGCACGCCCGTGAGGCCGGACAGGTCGATCAGCATCGCGCCCTCGCCCGTCCCCAGCCCCGCCAGACTGTGCCCCGCGCCGCGCACCGCGACCGGCAGGCCGTGCTCCCGGGCCACCGCCACCGCCTGCAGCACGTCGGCGACGCCGGTGCACCGGGCGATCACCTCGGGCCGCCGGTCCACCGCCGCGTTCCACACCCCCCGCGCCCGGTCGTACTCCTCGTCCCCGGGCAGCACGATCTCGCCCCGGAACCCCTCGGCAAGCGCCACGGCTGCGTCGGCCATGGATCCAGCGTAGGCGGGGTGCCCGCCGCCCGCTCCGCCGCGATCGGGAGGCCGGGTGACGGCGACCACCGGCAGTTACCGCCGACTCCGCCCGCGGTGCCCGGCCGGGCGGCATGCTCGGCCGGGTGACCGATGCGATCTTCCACGGCCATGCCGGCCTGCTGCCCGCCCTCCTGGTGTCCGCCCTGCTGCTCGGGGCGCTGTCGTACGTCGTGGGCAGGGCCCGCGGATGGCCGGCCTGGTCGGCGGTGCTCGGCGGGGCGTCGATCGCGGCGGTGCTGACGGCGACGCTGTACCCGACCGGCGGGTCGGGGTCGGCCTCGCAGATGTGCCTGTACAGCCGGGACCTCCCGGGGGCGTTCGGCACCCAGCAGGGGCTGATGAACGTGGCGCTGTTCGTGCCGCCGGCGTTCTTCGCGGCGCACGCGACGCGGCGGCCGGTGCTGGTGGCGGCGGGCTGCGTGGGCTGGTCGGCCGTCACCGAGACCGTGCAGGCGCTGGCGCCGGGGATCGGCCGGGCCTGCGACTCGGCGGACCTGGTGGCCAACGCGGCCGGCGTGCTGCTGGGAGCGGCGCTGGCGGTGGCGTGGCGCCGGGTGCGGCCGTCGCGGCGGGAGTGGTCGGCGGGCGCGGTGGCGGCGGCGGTGGCGCTGGTGCCGGTGGCGGTGGTGCAGCGGGCGGCGGTGACTCCGACCTGGAGCGATGCCGCGCTGTCCCCGGCCCGCTCCCCCGAGCAGCTCGAACTGGCCCGCCGGGACGCGGAGCTGCTGTTCGGGCCCGGCACGGCGCTGATCGGCGTGAAGCACTCGGCGGCGATGGGCGAGACGCCGGAGTCGCTCCTCGTCACGACCGCCGGCGGTTCGTTCCACCTGGAGTGGCCGTCGGGCCGGCTGCTCCACGCGTCGCTGGTCCCCGTCGCCCCGGCGGGGGGCGGCAGCGACGAGGAGGCGCGGGCGGCGGCGGACGCGTTCGCCGCGCGGTGGCTCCCCGGCGTCCCGGCCTCGCCCGCCGCGGAGGTGCACCGGGCGGACCCGGCGACCGCCCGGCGCACCGTGCGGTACCGGCGGTTCCGGGAGGACGGGCTGCTGCTGCCGATGCGGCTGGACATCGACGTGGACCCGGGCGGCCGGGTCGCCCAGGTGCTGACGCGCCTCGTGGACGATCCTGCGCTGCCCGCCGCGACCGTCACCCGGGAGCAGGCGGTCGCGGCGGTGGCGTCACGTCACTCCGGTTCGGTGCAGGGCGTGTTGCTGCTGGCGGCGAGGACGCGGGACGGCTGGCGGGCCTGCTGGGCGGTCACCGTGGCGGATGCCGACCCGGCCGCGCCGGGGGTGGCGTACGCGGTCGACGCGGTCACCGGCACGGAGGTCGAGGCCGACGCGAGCCGCTGAGGCGGCGGGGGGCCGGACGGCTGTCCGGCCCCCGCTCCGGCGGTCAGCCGACCCAGGCCTGCTGGACGGCCAGGTCCTGCTTGATCTCGGCGAGCTGCACGGCGACGGCGGACGGGGCGGTGCCGCCGCGGCCGCTGCGGGAGGCGATCGCGCCGTGCACGGACAGCACGCTGCGGACGTCGGGGGTCAGGTGGTCGGAGATGGCGGCGAACTGCTCGTCCGTCAGGTCGGAGAGCTCGATGCCCTCGGCCTCGCAGACCTTGACGCAGGCGCCGGCCACCTCGTGCGCGACGCGGAACGGGACGCCCTGCTTGACCAGCCACTCGGCGATGTCGGTGGCGAGCGAGAAGCCGGCCGGTGCGAGCTCTTCGAGGCGCTCGCGGTGCACGGTGAGGGTGGCGACCATGCCGGTGAAGGCGGGCAGCAGGACTTCCAGGGTGTCGCAGGAGTCGAAGACCGGCTCCTTGTCCTCCTGGAGGTCGCGGTTGTAGGCCAGCGGCAGCGCCTTGAGGGTGGCGAGCAGGCCGGTCAGGTTGCCGATCAGGCGGCCGGACTTGCCGCGGGCGAGCTCCGCGATGTCGGGGTTCTTCTTCTGCGGCATGATCGACGACCCGGTGGAGAAGGCGTCGTGCAGCGTGATGAAGCCGAACTCCTTGGTGTTCCAGATGATGATCTCCTCCGCGATCCGCGAGAGGTTGATGCCGATCATCGCGGTGACGAAGGCGAACTCGGCGACGAAGTCGCGCGAGGCCGTGCCGTCGATGGAGTTGCCCACCGAGCCGCGTTCGAAGCCGAGTTCGGCGGCGACGGCCTGCGGGTCGAGGCCCAGCGAGGAGCCGGCCAGCGCGCCGGAGCCGTACGGGGAGACCGCGGTGCGGGTGTCCCACTGGCGCAGCCGCTCGGCGTCCCGGCCGAGGGCCTGGACGTGGGCCAGCACGTGGTGGGCGAACAGCACGGGCTGGGCGTGCTGGAGGTGGGTGCGGCCGGGCATCGCGGTGTCCGGGTGGGCCTCGGCGAGGCCGACCAGGGCGTGCTGGAGGTCGAGGATCAGCGCGCCGATGGTCTTGGCGTGGTCGCGCAGGTACATCCGGAACAGGGTGGCGATCTGGTCGTTGCGCGAGCGGCCGGCCCGCAGCTTGCCGCCGAGGTCGGCGCCGAGGCGCTCCAGCAGGCCGCGCTCCAGGGCGGTGTGCACGTCCTCGTCGGCGACGGTGCCGACGAACGCGCCGGACTCGACGTCGGCCAGCAGCTGGTCCAGGCCGGCCAGCATGCCGTCCAGCTCGGTGTCGCTGAGCAGGCCGGCCTTGTGCAGGACCCGGGCGTGGGCCTTGGAGCCGGCGATGTCGTAGGGGGCGAGCCGCCAGTCGAAGTGGACGGAGGCGGACAGCTTGGCGAGGGCCTCGGAGGGGCCGTCGGCGAAGCGCGCGCCCCAGAGGCGGACGTCTGCGGGCTGGGAGGCGGTCATCGCGTGGGCTCCTTCGAGTGCTGCGGCGGTGCCCCGGCCGCGCGGTGCGGCCGGGGCGGGTGGAACTGAGGGGTGATCAGGCCAGGTCGCGGCGGGCGGCGATCTTCGAGGACATGCCGAAGATCTCGATGAAGCCCTTGGACATGGACTGGTCGAAGGTGTCGCCGGTGTCGTAGGTGGCGAGGTTGAAGTCGTACAGCGACTGGTCCGACTTGCGGCCGTTGACGACGGCGCGGCCGCCGTGCAGGACCATCCGGATCTCGCCGGAGACGGCCTGGTTGGCCTCGTTGACGAAGCCGTCCAGGGCGCGCTTGAGCGGGGAGAACCACAGGCCGTCGTAGACCAGTTCGGCCCAGCGCTGCTCGACCTGCCGCTTGTAGCGGGCGAGTTCGCGCTCGACGGTGACGTTCTCCAGGGCCTGGTGGGCGGTGATCAGGGCGATCGCGCCGGGGGCCTCGTAGATCTCGCGGGACTTGATGCCGACCAGGCGGTCCTCGACCATGTCGAGGCGGCCGACGCCCTGGGCGCCGGCCCGCTTGTTGAGCTCCTCGATGGCCTGGAGCACCGACACCTTGCGGCCGTCGACGGCGACCGGGACGCCCGCCTCGAAGGTGATGACGACCTCGTCGGCCTCGCGCGGGGTGGCCGGGTTCTGGGTGTACTCGTAGACGTCCTCGATCGGGGCGTTCCAGATGTCCTCGAGGAAGCCGGTCTCGACGGCGCGGCCGAAGACGTTCTGGTCGATCGAGTACGGGTTCTTCTTGGTGGTGACGATCGGGAGGTTCTTGGCCTCGGCGAAGGCGATCGCCTTGTCGCGGGTCATCGCGTAGTCGCGGACCGGGGCGATGCACTTCAGGTTCGGGGCCAGCGACTGGATGCCGACCTCGAAGCGGACCTGGTCGTTGCCCTTGCCGGTGCAGCCGTGGGCGACGGTGGTCGCGCCGTGCTTCTGCGCGGCGGCGACCAGGTGCTTGACGATCACCGGGCGGGACAGCGCGGAGACCAGCGGGTACTGGCCCTGGTAGAGGGCGTTGGCCTTGAGGGCCGGCAGGCAGTACTCGTTCGCGAACTCGTCGCGGGCGTCGGCGACCTCGGCCTCGACGGCGCCGCAGTCGAGGGCGCGCCGGCGGATCACCTCCAGGTCCTCGCCGCCCTGGCCGACGTCGACCGCGACGGCGATGACCTCGGCGCCGGTCTCCTCGGCGATCCAGCCGATGCAGACGGACGTGTCCAGACCGCCCGAGTAGGCGAGTACGACGCGCTCAGTCACGGCTTTCTCCTTCAGTACAGGTTTCATGCGGCGTTAGGCATAAGTATGCACGTCCGCGTATGAGTTGCCAAACCGGTGGCACGGAAGGCGTGCGAACCGGACGGCGGGGCTACTGCGACTTGGCCTGCGCGAGCTGCATCAGGTGGTCGGCGAGCGCCTGCCCGCCGGCCGCGTCGCGGCTGATCAGCAGCACGGTGTCGTCGCCGGCGATGGTGCCGAGGATCTCGAACACCTCGGCGGTGTCGATCGCGGAGGCCAGGAACTGGGCGGCGCCGGGCGGGGTGCGCAGCACCACCAGGTTGCCGGAGGCGGTGGCGGAGACCATCAGCTCGCCCGCCAGCCGGGCCATCCGGGCCTCGCTGGCGGATTCGCCCATGGGGGCGCGCGGGGTGCGGTCCCCGCCCTCGGCCGGGACGGCGTAGATGAGCGCGCCGTCCCGATTGCGGATCTTCACCGCGCCGAGTTCGTCCAGGTCCCGGGAGAGGGTGGCCTGGGTGACCACGAGGCCGTCGTCGGCGAGCAGCTTCGCCAGTTGGCTCTGGGAGCGGACGGGCTGACGGGTCAACAGATCCACGATGCGGCGGTGGCGCGCGGTGCGGGTCTGCGGGACCTGCGGCATGGGTCCTGCCGTGGTCGACTCGGGGCGGGGTTCGGTCATAACTGAAGATTCTCCTGAAAGACGCTCAGCTGTTCGCGCCGGGGGCGGTTTCACGGACCGTTCGGAGGATCGCGGGCAGCGCGGCGAGGAAGCGGTCGGCCTGTTCCTCGGTGAGGATCAGCGGCGGAACGAGCCGGACGGCGTCCGCGACGGCGGCGTTGACCAGGAAGCCGGCGTCCTGCGCGACGGCCTGGACCCGGGCGGCGACCGGCTGCGTGAGCACGATGCCGAGCAGCAGGCCCTTGCCGCGCACCTGCGCGACCAGCGGGTCGCCGATCGCCTCGATGCCCTGGCGCAGCCGCTCGCCGAGCTTGGCGGCGTGCTCCAGCAGGCCCTGCTCCTCGATGGTGCGCAGCACGGCGAGGCCGGCGGCGGCGACCACCGGGTTGCCGCCGAAGGTGGTGCCGTGCTGGCCGGGAGCGAGCAGTTCGCCGGTCTCGCCGAAGGCGAGCACGGCGCCGATCGGCAGGCCGCCGCCGAGGCCCTTGGCGAGGGTGACGATGTCGGGGTCGACGCCGTCCTCGGCCTGGTGGGCGTACCAGTGGCCGGTGCGGCCGATGCCGGTCTGGATCTCGTCCAGGACCAGCAGGGTGCCGGTGGCGCGGGTGATCTCGCGGGCGGCCCGCAGGTAGCCGTCGGGCATCGGGACGGCGCCGTTCTCGCCCTGGATCGGCTCGACGAAGACGGCGGCGGTGTCGGTGGTGACGGCCGCGCGGAGCGCTTCGACGTCGCCGAGCGGGACGTGCGTGACGTCGCCGGGCAGTGGCTCGAACGGCTTCTGCTTGGCGGGCTGGGCGGTGAGCGCGAGGGCGCCCATGGTGCGGCCGTGGAAGGCGCCCTGGACGGAGACCAGGTGGGTGCGGCCGGTCAGCCGGGAGATCTTGAAGGCGGCCTCGTTGGCCTCGGCGCCGGAGTTGCAGAAGAACACCCGGGCCTGGCGTCCGGCCAGCTCGACGAGCTTCTCGGCGAGTTGGACGGTCGGTTCGGCCATGAACAGGTTGGAGACGTGGCCGAGGGTGGCGATCTGCTCGGTGACGGCCCCGACGATCGCGGGGTGCGCGGTGCCGAGCGCGTTGACGGCGATGCCGCCGACCAGGTCGAGGTACTCGTTGCCGTCGGCGTCCCACAGCAGGGCTCCCTCGCCGCGCACCAGCGGGATGCGGGGGGTGCCGTAGTTGTGCATCAGCGTGTGCCGGTACCGCTCGACGATGCTCTTGTTGCTCATGCCAGGCCCCCCAGGACGGTGGTGTCGTCGTCGGGCACGACCATGGTGCCGATGCCCTCGTCGGTGAAGATCTCCAGCAGCAGGCTGTGCTGGACCCGCCCGTCCAGGACGCGGGCGGTGCCCACGCCGGAGCGGACGGCGCGCAGGCAGCCCTCCATCTTGGGGAGCATGCCGCTGGCCAGGGTCGGCAGCATCTCCTCCAGTTCGGAGGCGCTGAGCTGGCTGATCACGTCGTCGGAGTTCGGCCAGTCCTTGTAGAGGCCCTCGACGTCGGTGAGCACGACCAGCATCTCGGCGCCGAGCGCGGCGGCCAGCGCGGACGCGGCGGTGTCGGCGTTGATGTTGTAGACGTGGCCGTCGGCGCCGCGGGCGATCGAGGAGATCACCGGGATCCGGCCGTCGGCGATCAGCGCCTTCACCGCGCCGGCCTCGATGTTGACGATGTCTCCGACCAGGCCGATGTCGACCTGCTCGCCGTCGACCACGGCGTAGCGCTTGACCGCGGTCATGGTGTGCGCGTCCTCGCCGGTCAGGCCGACGGCGAACGGGCCGTGGGTGTTGAGCAGGCCGACCAGTTCGCGCTGGACCTGGCCGGCGAGCACCATCCGGACCACGTCCATGGTCTCGGGGGTGGTGACCCGCAGGCCCGCGGTGAACGAGGACTCCAGGCCGAGCCTGTCGAGCTGGGCGCTGATCTGCGGGCCGCCGCCGTGCACCACGACGGGGTGCAGTCCGGCGTAGCGGAGGAACACCACGTCCTGGGCGAAGGCGGCCTTCAGGTCCTCGTCGACCATGGCGTTGCCGCCGAACTTGATGACGACGGTCTTGCCGTGGAAGCGCTCCAGCCAGGGCAGCGCCTCGATCAGGGTGCGGGCCTTGGGCAGGGCGGCGTTGCTGCGGGCCTGTTCGCCCTTGGGTGCGATCTGCATGGTGACGTCCCCCGTCAGCTGGAGTAGGCGCTGTTCTCGTGCACGTACTCGGCGGTCAGGTCGTTGGTCCAGAGGCTGGCCGAGGCCCGACCGGCCTTCAGGTCGGCGGTGATGACGACCTCGCGGCCCTTCATCGGGACCAGGTCGCGGTCGTCGCCGACGCCGCCGTTGCGGCACACCCAGACGCCGTTGATGGCGACGTCCAGCTCGTCGGGGTCGAAGGCGGCGGAGGTGGTGCCGATCGCGGACAGCACCCGGCCCCAGTTGGGGTCCTCGCCGTGGATGGCGCACTTGAGCAGGTTGCTGCGGGAGACGGTGCGGGCGACGTCGACGGCCTCCTCCTCGGTGGCGGCGTTGACGATGTCGATCCGGATGTCCTTGGAGGCGCCCTCGGCGTCGCCGATCAGCTGGCGGGCCAGGTCGGCGCAGACGGTGCGCACGGCCTCGGCGAACTCGCCCTGTTCGGGGGCGACGTCGGAGGCGCCGGAGGCGAGCAGCAGCACCGTGTCGTTGGTGGACATGCAGCCGTCGGAGTCGACCCGGTCGAAGGTGGTGCGGGTGGCGTCGCGCAGCGCGGCGTCCAGTTCGGCGGACTCGACGACGGCGTCGGTGGTGACGACGACCAGCATGGTGGCCAGGCCCGGGGCGAGCATGCCCGCGCCCTTGGCCATGCCGCCGACCGTCCAGCCGGCCGGGCTGGTGACCTGGGCGGTCTTGTGCACGGTGTCGGTGGTCTTGATGGCGATCGCGGCGCTCTCGCCGCCGGTGTCGCTGAGCGCCTTCGCGGCCAGCTCGACGCCGGGCAGCAGCTTGTCCATCGGCAGCCGGACGCCGATCAGGCCGGTGGAGCAGACCGCGACCTCGATCGCCCCGACGCCGAGTTCGGCGGCGGCCTTCTCGGCGGTGGCGTGGGTGTCCTGGAACCCCTCCGGGCCGGTGCAGGCGTTCGCCCCGCCGGAGTTCAGGACGACGGCGGCCAGCTCGCCGTCCTTCAGCACCTGCCGGGACCACTTGACCGGCGCGGCCTGCACCCGGTTGGAGGTGAAGACGCCCGCGGCGGCGCGCAGCGGCCCGTCGTTGACGACCAGCGCGAGGTCCGGGGTGCCGGACGCCTTGATGCCGGCGGTGACGCCCGCCGCTCGGAAGCCCTTCGCCGCGGTGACGCCGAGGTTCTGAGTGTCCGTCATGGTGCGACTCCGTTCAGCGGAAGGCCCAGCTCCTCGGGGAGGCCGAGGGCGATGTTCATGCTCTGCACCGCGCCGCCGGCGGTGCCCTTCACCAGGTTGTCGATCGCGCCGATCGCGATGATCCGCCCGGCGTGCTCGTCCAGTGCCACCTGCAGCACGGCGGCGTTCGAGCCGTAGACGGACGAGGTGTGCGGCCACTGGCCCTCGGGCAGCAGGTGGACGAACGGCTCGTCGCCGTACGCCTCCTGGTACGCGGCGCGCAGCTTTCCGGCCGTGGTGCCGGGCTTCGCCTTGGCGGAGCAGGTGGCGAGGATGCCGCGCGGCATCGGCGCGAGCGTCGGGGTGAAGGAGACGGTGACCGGCTCGCCCGCGAGCGGGGTGAGGTTCTGCGCCATCTCCGGGGTGTGCCGGTGGCCGCCGCCGACGCCGTACGGGCTCATCGAGCCCATCACCTCGCTGCCCAGCAGGTGCGCCTTGGCGGCCTTGCCCGCGCCGGACGTGCCGGACGCGGCGGTGATCACCGCCTCCGGCTCGGCCAGGCCCGCGGCGAACATCGGGAACATCGCGAGGGTGACGGCCGTCGGGTAGCAGCCCGGCACCGCGATCCGCTTGCTGCCCTTCAACGCCTGGCGGTGGCCGGGCAGTTCGGGCAGGCCGTAGGGCCAGGTGCCGGCGTGCGGGGAGCCGTAGAACTGCTCCCAGTCCGCCGCGGACCTCAGCCGGTGGTCGGCGCCGAGGTCGACCACCAGGACGTCTTCGCCGAGCTTGGCGGCGATCTCCGCGGACCGGCCGTGCGGCAGGCCGAGGAACACGATGTCGTGCCCGGCCAGCGTCTGCGCAGTGGTCGGCTCCAGCACCCGGTCGGCCAGCCCGATCAGGTGCGGCTGCAGCGCGCCGAAGCGCTGCCCCGCGTTGGAGCCGCCGGTCAGCGCCCCGATCTCCACCTCCGGATGCCCTTGCAGCAGCCGCAGCACCTCGCCGCCCGCGTACCCGCTCGCTCCGGCGACGGCAACTCGCAATACCATGGCGTTCCCTCCTGAAGCCCAGCATGAATATACGCACCCCAGCAAAATCATGCAAGAATGCATGCACGCTGCGCTCCCCCGGGCCGCCCTTCCGGCGGGACGGACGACGGCGCACGGAGCCGCCGCCGCACGGAGCCGGTCCGCGCGGCGGCGGCGCAGCGGCGTCCGTCAGCCGGAGAAGACGACCGCGCCCACCGTGGGCGGCGAGGTCGAGACGACGCTGAAGTATCCGACCGTCCCCGCGGGGCCGCGGAAGTCGGCGAAGCACCCCGTCCTGCCGACCTGCACGGGGACGCTCCCGCCCGGCGCGCCGTGCAGGGCCAGGGCGGCACGGCACTGGTCGGGCGTCGGCGGCGCGGGGCCGTCCCAGGCCGCCACCTGGGGGCCGGTGATCGCCGTCGGGGCGCACGACGCGCAGAGGCGAAGCCGGTAGTCCCGCACCGGCAGGGTGGGGGGCTCCGCCTCGGGGTCGGCGCCGCGGAAGGTCAGAACGCCTTGCCACACGGGGCCGGGGCCGCTCGGGGAAGCCGTCGTCGACGGCGCCCCCGGACTGGTCGGCGGCCAACCCGCCGGCGGAGGCGTCATGCCGCTGCCGGTACTGGCAGCCGGTGTGGGGAGGGTCGTGGTGGAGGGGTGCGGCTCGGGCAGCGCCCCCCCGCTGTGGGGCACGGAACTGCCCAGCCCCAGGACGATGCCCACGAGCATCAGCAGGGCGCCGGCGGCGCCCACCGCCGGCTTCCACACGGACGGCCCTGCCGCCACGGCGGTGCGACCGCCGGCGCCGGTCGTTGCACGGCCGGCGAGAGAGCCCTTGAAGGCCGGCACCCGGGGCCGGGGCGCACCGCGGGAAGCCGGCCCCGACGGCCGAGCGCGGTGTGCCGGGTCCCCGGCGGCGTCCTCCAGGCCGTCCGGAGCCGTGTGCGACCGGGCCCCGCCGGCCACCGGCACGTCGAGCAGCGAGGCGAGGTAGCGCTTCGACCACCGTGCCCCGACCGCCCGTCCGGGCGGCTGCTCCGGGGCGGGGGGCGCCGTGGCGGACAGCAGGGAGCGGAGGTAGCGCCGCCTGAAGCTCAACTTCCTGCCTCCCCGGTCGTCTCCAGCGGTGCCCGGGCCGGCGCCGGCTGCTGCTCGGTCGGGGATGGGACGCCCGCCGGGGCGCCCGGGTTCCGGTCCTCCCCGGCGCCCGGGTCCTGGACGATCTCCTGGACCGTGCGGAACGAGCCGAGTTGCCGCAGCAGGGCGGGTGCGGAGGCCCCGGCGGCCACGGCGGCGTACAGGCCGGTGATCTGCGAGTGGAGCAGCCAGCCCGCGAGCGCCCCGAGGAGCAGCCGGCTCACGGCTGCGGCGAGGTCGGCCGTCGGATCGATGTAGGCGCGCAGCGGGGGGAGCCTGCGGCGCTTGGCCTCTCTGGCCCGCTGGCGTGCGGCCTGCCACGCCAGCACCCGTGCGTTGAAGACGAGGGCCTCGACGAGTGCACCGCCGATCGCCCCGTACAACGTGCCGTGGAACCAGTCCACCTGCTCCCCCTTCGCCAGGGGAATGTTCCAGCAGTCGGCGGCGCGGCTTCAACCGGATCGGGGCAACTGCCGCCCCGTGCGGGCCCGAGGCGCTGTCGGTCGGCTCGCTCCGGCCCGCCGAGGTGCGGGCGCCGGCGGCGAACCTCCGTGCCGGGCCGGGCCGTTGAGGCGCCCGGGGGTTGGCGGGAAGGTACCGCGCGGGCCGCGGTGGCTAGGATCTGCGGCATGGCGCTGCGCCCCGTACAGGTGAACATCAAGGCTGTCGACCCGGTGGCGGTCGGCCGGTTCTGGGCGCAGGCGCTCGGCTGGACGGCGCACCGGCCCGGGGTGACGACCTACGTCGCACCGCCGGGCGAGCTGGTGTGGCCGGACCCGGTGGTCCTGGGGATCGACCTGGTGCCGGTGCCGGAGGGCAAGGGCGCGGTGAAGAACCGGACCCACCTCGATCTCGCCAGCTCGTCGACGGCCCATCAGCAGGAGCTGGTGGAACGCGTGTTGGCGCTCGGTGCGACGCCGGTCGACCTGGGGCAGGGCGAGGTGCCGTGGACGGTGCTGGCCGACGTCGAGGGCAACGAGTTCTGCGTGCTGGAGCCGCGCGAGGTCTACCGGGGGACCGGACCGGTCGCCGCGGTCGTGGTGGACTGCGCGGATCCGCGGGAGATGGCCCGGTTCTGGGGCGAGGCGGTCGACTGGACGGTGCACGAGGCCGCCGACGACCACGCCACCCTGCGCGCCGCCGCCGGCAGCGGCCCGTTCCTGGAGTTCCTGCGCTCCACCGACGGCCGTGCCGCGCCCGACCGGATCCACCTCGACCTGCTGCCGTACCCCGGTGACGACCCGTCGGCGGAGGTCGCCCGCCTGCGGGCGCTGGGGGCCGTCGACCTCGACCTCGGCCAGGGCGAGGTGCCGTGGACGGTGCTCGCCGATCCGGACGGGCACGAGTTCTGCGTGCTCGCGCCGCACTGACACCCCCGGCCCCTACCGTGTCGGCATGACCGAACTCGCCGTACTGGCCCGCACACCCGCGGACGACGACCACCCCGTCGAGCAGCTCACCGCCCACCCCCGGCTCCCCCTGGTGGCGGGCACCGCCGCCGGCAGCCGACTGGTGCGGGTCTGGGACTGCGGCGGCGGGCGGCTGCGCGAGCTCTCCCCCGTCGATCTCGGGCCGGCCGGCGAGCCGGACCCGGCCGACTGGTGGCACCGGGACGCCCCTCCCGCGGTGGCCTGGCATCCGCGCGACCCGCTGCTGGTCGTCGCCGACGGAGCCACCCTGACCCGCTGGACGCCTGACGGCCCGTCGGCGCCCGAGCCGACCGCGGCGGCCCACCACTACCTGGCGTTCAGCCCCGACGGCCGCACCCTGTGGGCGGCCCCGTCCGGCGAGGGCGCCTCGGCCGCCGTCGATCCCGCCACGGGCGCCAGCGCCCCGGCCCCGTACTGGGACACCGGCGTCGCCGCCCACCCGTCCGGCGAGCTGGTCACCACCCTGGTCAGCGACCAGGGCGCGACGTTCTGCCTGTTCGCCCGCCCCGGCGACGGGCCGGGGACGGCGATGCGGACGCTGCGGCAGGCGCTGATCCTGGACGTCGACGGCTACGGCACCCCGCTGTTCAGCGCCGACGGCCGGCACCTCGCCGTCCGCGGCAACGCGTACGTCGAGTCGCTGGACATCTTCGCCTTCCCGTCGCTGCGCAAGGTCCTGTCGACGGCGCTCGCCGAGGACGGCGCCGTCGAGTGGCCCCGGGACAACCTCGCGTGGGACGCCCGCCCCGGCGTGATCTGGATCGGCACGCCCACCGGCGCGCTGATCGAACTCGACGTCGAGGCGCAGGAGGCCGTCGAGCACGCCGCCCCGGACGACGTGCCGGTCTCCGCGCTGGTCGCCACCGCGGCGGGCGAGCTGCTGGCCGCCCGCGAGAACGGCGAACTCGTCCTGCTGGCGGTCCGCTCGGAGGCCCCGGCCGCCGCGTCCGCCCAGGCGCCGGACGACGACGCCGCCGCGTTCCTCGCCGCGACGGAGGCACTGCCGCCGGACGCCGACCTGGAGGAGCACCTGGTCTTCACCGACGGCACGGACAGCTGGGACACCGAGGCGCTGGAGACGGTGACCGAGGCGTCCCCCGCCGACCCGACCTGGCTGCAGATCCAGGCCTCGATCAACCGGGCCCGGGCGCAGCGCGGTTGAGCCGGCGGGGGCGCCCCGGACGTCAGGCGCCCGGCGTCACGCCTCGGGCTGAGTGACCGTCAGCCCCCAGTGCACGTCGGGGGCCGAGGTCTCCACCCCGACGTGGAAGGACCGGCCCTGCTCGGGCGTCACCACCGCCGTGCCCCGGCCGACGGCGTCGGCCGGGCAGGCGACGGTGAACTCCACCGGGGTCGGGTCGCCGTAGTAGGGCGTGAAGGTGACGTGGGCCTCGCCCGCGACGCCGCTGCCGCCCTGGCAGCCGACGGTGACGGTGACCGGCGGCCCGGCCTGGTAGGCGCCGCCGGTGACGGCGCCGCCGTTGCCGATCCAGTCCTTGATCCAGATCAGCCCGTCCGGCCCGGGGTAGGGCAGGATCTCACCGGTCCCCTCCGTCCCGATGTCGGAGGCCACCGCAGCCGGAGCCCCCTGCTCGGCCACCGCCGGCCCCGCCGCCCCCGCAGCCGTCGCCACCGCGACCGCCGCTGCGGCCGCCCACGCGAAAGTCGAACGCCTCATCGTCGTCCCCTCCGTCGGCGTCGGGCCACCCAGCGGCCCGACGTACCCGAACAGTCTCGTCCGGCCCGGACGGACGCCGCCTGAGTACGGGTACTCAAGTCCCCGCCGCCCACGACTCCGGATCCGCCGGCGCGCGGCCGTCGAGCGGACCGGAGCGGAGGCAGGCGAGCACGGTGCCGGCCGTGGCGTCCAGGAAGACCTGGAAGTACCAGCGCCCGTCGGCCGAGCGGATCCATCCGACGCGGGTGGGCCGGTCCCCCGCCGCGCGCAGGATCTCGACGGTCTCGGCGAACCCGAGGGCCGGTCTCCCCTTCCGCAGCGCCGTCCGCAGTCTGGCGCGCACGATGCCCGCATGGTGGGACCCCGTCCCGAGGAACGCCCGCACCCCGCAACTGCCGCCGGACAGCAGGGCCTCGCGGGCGGGGCCGAAGGCCGGCGTCCGCTCGCCGGTCAGCAGCGCGGCGAGCTCCTCGGGCGTCATGCCGGCCAGTGTGGCAGGCCCGCGCACGGCCGCTCCACCGGCGTTCCGCGCCGGGTCGGTTGACGCCCCGTCAGGCCTCGGCGTCGGTGGAGGCCCGGACGACCAGCTGGGGGGCGAAGCGTTCGACGTTCTCCGCCCGGTCCCGGGCGGTGGACTGAAGGAGCGTCAGGGCGCGTTCGGCCATCGCGGCGAGCGGGTGGCGGATGGAGGTGATGGGCGGGTCGAGCAGTTCGAGTATCTCGGTGTCGTCGAAGCCGGTGACGGCGATCTCCCCGGGGACGGACACCGCCGAGCGCTGGAGGGTGGAGACCAGGCCGACGGCGAGGACGTCCGCGCCGCAGACGACGGCGTCGATCGCGTCGCGCTGTTCGGCGATCCGCCGCCCGGCGGTGCGGCCGGCGTCGGTGGTGAAGCTGGGGAGCAGGACGGTGGTGGCGTCCTCACCGCGGGCGGCGGTGAACGCGGCGAGGCGTTCCGCGCCCGAGGAGGAGGCCTGGTCGGCGGCGACCAGGGCGATCCGGTGCCGGCCGAGGGCGTCGAGGTGGTCGAGGAGCAGGCGCATCGCGGCGGCGTTGTCGAGGGTGACGGCGACCGTCCCGGAGCCGCTCGCCCAGCGGTCGAACAGCACGACGGGCGTGCGCTTCGCGGCGGCCCGCACGGCGGGGCCGGAGGCGGCGGCGGAGACGGGGACGACGACCAGGCCGTCCACCCGTCCGCCGAGCAGGGTCTCGATCTGTTCGGCCTCGATGCCGGCCGAGTTGGCGGCGTCGGAGACGACGAGCTGCCCGCCGGCGGCGCGGACCTGCTGGGCGATGGCGTCGGCGAGTTGGACGAAGTAGGGGTTGGCGAGCGAGGGGACGACGACGCCGACGGTGCCGGTGGTGCCGGTGCGCAGCGCCCGCGCGGAGTGGTTGGTGCGGTAGCCGAGTTCGCGGGCGGCGTCCTCGACGCGGCGGGCGAGCTCGGGGTCGACGTTGCGCGGGGTGCCGGCCAGGACGCGTGAGGCGGTCGCGCGGGAGACGCCGGCGGCGGCGGCCACGTCGAGGAGTCGGGGCGCTGTCACGTGGGGTCCTCCCCGGTCGGGAACGGTGTCGGCGCGGCGCCGGCCCGGCTGCGGTGTCGGGGCGGTGTCGGCGCGGTCACGGATCGGGCCGGCGGGTCCGAGTCGGCGGAATGCGCAGCACGAGGGTACTTGACGGGTGCCGGGGGCTGGGCCAGAGTGTGGGAAATCGATCTCCCGAGGAGCTCCCGAGGAGCGCAGATGCCGTCCATCACCGTCGTCGGTTCGGTCAACCGCGACCTCGTGCTGACCGTCCAGGACCTGCCGCGACCGGGCGAGACCGTGCTCGCGGAGGGCTTCGTGGAGGGCGTCGGCGGCAAGGGCGCGAACCAGGCCGTGGCGGCCGCCCGGCTCGGTGCGCGCGTCCGGCTGGTCGCCCGGGTCGGGGCGGACGCGGGCACGATCCTGCGGGCGCTGGCCGCCGAGGGCGTCGACGTCACGACGGTGCTCCCGGCCGCGGACGCCACCACGGGCATCGCCTCCGTGGTGGTCGACCGCGCGGGCGAGAACGCCATCGTGGTCAACCCGGGGGCGAACGCGGCGCTCGCCGTCGCCGACCTGCCGGCCGAACTGGCGGGCGGCGCGGGCGATGTGGTGCTGGTCCAGCACGAGATCGCGCCCGAGGTGGTGGCCGCGGCGGTGCTGCGGACCCGGGAGCAGGGCGGCACGGTCGTCCTCAACCCGGCCCCGGCCCGGCCGGTCGCGCCGGAGGTGCTGGCGGCCGTCGACGTCCTGGTCCCCAACCTGGGCGAGCTCGCCGCCCTGCTCGGCGTCGAACCCCCGGCCGGCCCGGACGGGGCGCGCGCCCTGCTGGAGCACGCCGAACTGCCGTGCGGCGCCGTGGTGGTGACGCTCGGTGCGGACGGGGCGCTGGTCAAGCGGCCCGGCCGGCCCGCCGTCCACCTGCCCGCCCCCGTGGTGGACGCGGTGGACACGGTCGGCGCCGGCGACACCTTCTGCGGGGCGCTCGCCGACTCCCTCGCCCGCGGCGGCGACCTGCTCGCCGCCGCCGAACGCGCCGTCCGGGCGGCCTCGTTGGCCGTCACCGGGCTCGGCGCGCAGTCCTCCATGCCGACCGCGGCGCAGCTCGACTCCCCGCCGCCCGCCGCGGCCTGACCCGGCAGCAGCTCCACCCGCCCTGCCGTTTCCTGACGAACCCCCGGCTCCACCCGCACCCCGGTACCACCAGTTCAACGGAGAACACCCATGCGCAGCCTCAAGCTCGGACTGTTCGAGAACGCCCAGACCAACGCGAGCGGCACCGCCACCTGGCGCCATCCCGACAGCCGCCGGCACGAGTTCGACACCCTCGGCTACTGGCGCGAGGTCGCGCAGCTCTGCGAGGACGCCAAGCTGGACTTCCTGTTCCTGGCGGACGCCTGGGGCTGGTCGGAGATCAACGGGGTGCGGCCGCCGATCGCCACCGAGGAGACCCTCGACCTGCCCCGGCTGGACCCGTTCGTGATCGCCTCGGCGCTGCTCGCCTCCACCACCGACCTGGGCCTGGTGGTGACCGGTTCGGTGCTGGTGGAGCCGCCGTACGCGTTCGCCCGCCGGCTGGCCACCCTGGACCAGCTGTCCGGCGGCCGACTGGGCTGGAACATCGTCACCACCGGCACCGCCGACACCGCCGTGAAGGCCTTCGGGATGGACATGGTGGCGCACGACGACCGGTACGCGATGGCCGAGGACTTCCTCGACCTGGTCTACAAGTACTGGGAGGGCGCCTGGGAGCCGGACGCGCTGGAGAAGGACAAGGCCGGCCGGTTCGCCGACCCGGCGAAGGTGCACCTGGTCGAGCACGAGGGCCCGTACTTCCGCTCGCACGGCTACGGCAACACCGCCCGCTCGCCGCAGGGCACCCCGGTGCTGTTCCAGGCGGGCGCGTCCCCGGCGGGCCGCCGGGTCGGCGGGCGGCACGGCGAGTGCATGTTCGTCGGCAGCGGCAGCGTCGCCCAACTCGCGGGCCACACCAGGGCGATCCGCGAGGAGGCGGTGCAGGCCGGCCGCGCCGCCGACCAGGTCAAGGTCATGTCGGCGTTCTCCTGCGTGGTCGGCGCGACCACCCAGGACGCGGAGCGCCGCTGGCAGCGGATCCTGGACGCGCAGCGCCCGGAGGTCACCGTCGCCTCGTACGCGATGTTCACCGGCCTGGACCTGTCCTCGTACGCGCCGGACACCCCGATGAGCGAGCTGTCCACCGAGATGTCGCAGACCCAGGTGGCCCGGTTCGCCGACCGGACCGTCGGTGACGTGCTCGCCGACTGGCACACCCACGGCGTCGGCGCCCGCCCCGTGGTCGGCACCGCCGAGGAGATCGCCGACGAGATCTGCGCCCTCGCCGAGGGCGCGGACCTGGACGGCTTCCTGCTGTCGCCGCCGGTCCAGCCCGCCTCCACCGTCGAGTTCGTCGAGTCGGTGCTGCCGATCCTGCGCGCCCGCGGCGTGTTCCGCGGCGAGTACGCGGACGGCGAGTCGCTGCGCGAGCGGCTCACCGGCGCCGACGACCGGGCGCTGCCGGCCAGCCACCCGGCCGCCCGGCACCGCCACTGACCCGCCCCACCCGCGACGAGAGGACGGCGACGGCCATGGCCACTCCCGCCCACCACCCCACCGCTCCGTCCGCGGACCTGAGCGCGGCGACGCTGCGCCAGGCCTTCGGGGCGTACCCGACCGGCGTGGTCGCGATCGGCGCGCTGCGCGACGGCGCACCGGACGGTTTCGCGGCGAGCTCGTTCGTGTCGATCTCGCTGGAGCCGCCGATGATCGCGGTCAGCGTGGCCCGCACCTCGACCACCTGGCCGCGGCTGGCCGGCCTGCCGGTGCTGGGGCTGAGCGTGCTCAGCCACGAGCAGGGCGCGCTGTGCCGGCGGCTGGCCTCCCGGGCGGGCGACCGCTTCGAGGGGAGCGACTGGCAGGCGACGCCGGACGGCGCGGTGCTGATCGAGGGTGCGGCGCTGTGGCTGACCGCCCGGGTCGGCGCGGTGTACGACGGCGGCGACCACGAGATCGTCCTGATGGAGCTGCTCACCGCCGAGCTGTTCCCCGGCGTGGAACCGCTGGTGTTCCACACCAGCCAGTTCCGCGAGCTGTCGCCCCATGCCTGACGCCACCTCACCCCGGCTGTCCGGCACCGTCGTCCACGGTGCCGGACGGGGGCGGATGCTGGGCTTCCCCACCGCCAACATCTCCCCCGACCCCGGTTCGGACGTCCCGCCGCCCGCGATCTACAGCGGCTGGCTGGCCCGGCCGGCCACCGGCGCCGTGCACCGCGCGACGATCAGCATCGGCACCAATCCCACCTTCGAGGACGGGTCTCGGGTCCACACCGAGGTGTACTGCCACGACACCTCGGACGACCTGTACGGCGAGCACGTCGCACTCTGGTTCGTCGCCCGGATCCGGGACACCGTCAGGTTCGCCTCGGTGGACGAGCTGCTGCTCGCCGCGCGGGCGGACGTCCGACGCTCGGAGGCCCTGCTGGACTCCGCCAGGGGGCGGCGCGTCCTCGCCGCGGCGGCCCGCTGACTCCCCTTCCCCACCTGCCCGGTCGGCCCCGTCTCCCCCGCTTCCGGCGGGGCCGGCCGTCCCCCTCCCGCCTCCCCTTCCCTGCACGGCACGCACCCCCACCCCCACCCTCCGTCTGCGCCCGACGCCCGCGTGCCCGGTCGGCCCCGTCCCCGCTTCCCCGTGTCCGCGGGGCCGACCGCTCCTCCCCCGCCTCGCTCCGAACGAACAAAGGTGTGAGTAATGAGCGCATTCCACTGGCTGAACGAGCAGTTCAGCTTCCTCGGCCTCCCCGTCTACTGGTCCGACTTCCTCGGCAACATCCTGGCGCTCGCCACCGTCTGGCTGGCCCTGCGCCGCTCCCTGGTGGCCTGGCCGGTGCAGATCCTCGGTTCGGTGTTCCTGCTGGTCGCCAGCCTGAACGTGCACCTCGGCGGCAACGCCGCCCGGCAGGTCGTGATCATCGTGTCGGCCGCCTGGGGCTGGGCCACCTGGAAGCGCAGCCGCGAGCAGGAAGGCGCCATCAACGTCCGCTGGGCGAACTGGACCGAACGCGGCGTCCTGATCGCCGCGATGGTGCTCGGCACCGGCGCGTTCGGCGCGCTGCTGAAGTGGACCGACGCGTCCTTCTACCCGGGCGCCCCGTGGTGGATGGTCCTCGCCGACGCCTGGATCTTCATCGGCTCGATCCTCGCCATGTACAGCCAGGCCCGCCGCTACATCGAGTTCTGGTTCGTCTGGCTGGCCGTCGACCTGGTCGGGGTGCCGCTCGCCATCCACTCCGAGCTGTACTTCTCCGGCATCGTCTACGGCATCTTCTTCGTCATGGTCCTGATGGGCATCCGCGACTGGGCCTCCCGCAGCAGGCCGCAGGACATCGCGTCCCCGCTGGAGCCGGCCGTCCAGGTCGAGTCCCGCGACGAGTCCCGCGCGAACTGACCCCCCGCCGGGCCGACCCCTCCTCCGAGGGGCCGGCCCGCTCGTCCTGATGCTGCGTCAGGACGCGGCGATTCCCCGGTACACCGCTTCGAGCAGGCGGTGGTTCTCCGGGCCGGCGCCGTAGCGGGAGGGCAGGCCGAAGCGGCGGCGGGCGTAGGCGTAGGCGAGCCCGGCGCCGGGGTCGGCGAGGGCGAGCGAACCGGTGGCGCCGCTGTGGCCGAAGGCGTCCGGGCCGAGCGGGCGGTAGAGGCCGGAGAGCTCCTCGAAGCCGAGGCCGAAGACGTCCTCGTTGCCGGTGACCAGGTCGGTGCCGCGGTACTGCGGGCGGGCGAACTCGGTGACGGTCTCCGGCTTCAGCAGCGGGGCCCGGCCGTCCACCTCGCCGATCGCGGCGGCGTACAGGCCGGCAACGCCGCGGGCGGTGCCGACGCCGCCGGACGAGGTCGGGCCGAGGGCCCGGACCAGCCGGGTGTTGGCGAAGGCCACCAGGTCGACCGGCACGGGCGCGTTCCGGTTGCCGGCGACACCGGCGATGCTCTCCGGGTCGGTCGTCGTCGCGCCGATCCGCGCGGCCTCCTCCGGTGTCGGCCGCAGCGGCAGCGTCTCGGCCCGCCGCGGCTCCAGCTCCTCGGGCAGGCCGAGGTAGAAGTCCAGGCCGTACGGGGCGCGGATCCGCTCCTCGTAGAGCTCCTGGATGGAGCGGCCGGTCACCCGCCGCACCACCTCGCCGGTCAGCGCGCCGATCACGAAGGCGTGGTAGCCGTACGCCGCGCCGGGCTCCCAGAACGGCCGCTGGCCGGCCAGCCGGGCCGCCATCGCCCGGTCGTCGGCCAACTCCTCGGCGGTGAACCCGCCGTCCACGCCGACCACGCCGGAGCGGTGCGCGAGCAGCTCGCGCAGCGTCAGCCGGTCCTTGCCGTGCGCCCCGAACTCCGGCCAGTACGAGGCCACTTCGCGGTCGAGGTCGAGCACGCCGTCCTGCACCAGCAGCGCCGTCACGAGGTGCGCCGCGCCCTTGGTGACGGAGAACAGGTTCATCAGCGTGTCCGCGTCCGTCCCGCCCCCGGCCCACAGGTCGACCACCCGCCGGCCGTCGACGTGCACCACCAGCTGCGCCTCCGGCGAGTCCTCGCGCTCCGCGGCGACGGCCGCGAACGCGTCCCGTACGCCCTCGAAGCCCGCTGCCACACTGCCCTGCACCGCATCGTCCCGGTTCGCCATGGTCTGCGCCCCCCGTCGTCGATCGTCCGGCCGCCCCTCGGCCGGGAGTGGTCAACTGCCGTGCGCACACCGACATTCCCGGCCGGCGGAGATTCTTCCGGCGCTGCGGAAACGGGCTCGCCTTCTGCTGCCCCGACAGGGGATACTCCGGTCACGATCGGTCCCGTCCGGTCCTCGCCGTCCCTGAGCTCAAGGTGCCGCATGACCCTGCCCGTCCCGCCCGACAGTCCGGAGACCGAGGAGGCGGCAGTGCCCGCCAACCCGTGGGCCCCGCCGGATTCGGACCGGCTGACGGCCGCTCAGGTGACCGCGCCGCCCGCCGGCCCGTACTGGCCGCCGTTCCCGGTGCCGGTGCCGCAGCCCCGCAACGGGCAGGGCATCGCCGCGCTGGTGCTCGGCATCATCGGCGCGGTGCTCAGCCTGCCGCTGGTCCTGTTCTGGTTCTCCTGGCTGCCCGCCCTGCTCGCGGTGGTCTTCGGTGCCGTCGGCCTGCGGCTGGCCCGCCGCCGCCTGGCCACCAACCGGGCGATGGCGCTCACCGGCACCGTCCTCGGCGCCGTGGGCCTGACGGTCTCCGCCGTCACCGGCGGCTTCGTCGTCTCCGAGGTCCGGGACGCCGCGCGGGCCCACGACCGCGCGGTCGCGGAGCGGCGGCGCGACGAGGCGGAGCGGCAGCGGCTGGCGGACGAGCGGGCGAAGAAGACGGCCGCGGAGCAGGAGGCCAGGGCCGCCGACGAGCGGGCCCGCCGACTGCCGGCCGGCGGGACGTATACGTTCCCCGACGGCCTGAAGGTCACCATGGCCCCGCCGGCCCCGGCCGCCCCGAGCACCTCCGGCACGCCCCTCCCGGAGAACGCGACCTTCGTCCGGCTGCGGGTGACCGTCGTCAACACCGGCTCCACCGAACTCTCGCTGTACGGATCGGCGCTGCTCATCGTCAAGGACTCCCGCGGCACCCTGCTCCACCCGCTGTTCGGCGGCGGGCAGTACGTGCAGCTCCCCAAGTCCCTCGCCCCCGGCCAGGAGAGCACCGCGCTGGAGACCTACGGCCTGCCGAACGCCACCGCCGACCCGTTCACCCTCCAGTTCACCCACGGCTCCGGGCTCGACCGCAAGGACGTGATCTGGACCGGCACGCCGCCCCGCCGACCCCCGCCCCGGAGGCCCGCCCCGTGACCGCCCGACCGCCGACCGGCCGCCCCGTCCTCGCCGTTGCCGACCCCGGCCGCCGCCTGCTCGCCGTGGCCTGCGCCGACACGTACGGCGAGGCCCGGCAGCTCGGCCTGTACGAGACCGGTGAGCGGCCCCGCCTGCTGCGCCGGATCCGCTGCCGGCACCACATCGCCGCGCTGGCCTTCCACCCCGGCCTGCCGCTGCTCGCGGTGGGCACCGGCGCCTACGACGGCGGCTGCTTCTTCGAGGGCCAACTGCTGATGGTGCCCCTGGACGGCGGCCGCGAACGGGAGCTGTTCGCCGAACGGATGGGCCGTCAGGTACTCGCCGTGCACTGGCTGGACGACACCCGGCTGCGCCTGCACCTCGCCCCGTACGACGACGACCGCGACGACGACGCCCACCACGAGGCCCATCTGGTCGTCCTGGAGCGGCCCGACTGGACGGCCGTCGCCGCCCGCTCCATCCCCGACCGCCGCCTCCAGGGGCCTCGCGTCCCCTTTCCCCGCACGGCCGGGGCGGCCGCGGCAGACGCCGCCGCCGCCCGGCAGTTGACGGACCGCCTGCTCACCGCGCCGGCTCCCCGCCACGACCGCTGACCGCGGCGGGGGGCTCCTCCGCCGGGGCCAGCCCGAAGCGCACCGCCAACCGCTCCGCCAGCTCGGCGACCGGAACGCTGCCGTCGACCGTCACGACGTCGAGGCCGTGCCGGGCGGCCTGGCGCCGGATCTCCCCGTCCCACAGCGCGTCGCGGGCGCAGCGCAGCGCGAACATCCGCTCCGGGTCCGCGCTGCCCCAGTTGAGCCGCACCCGGTCCGGATCGGCGAACCGCGCCCGGAGCGCGGCGGTGCGGAACTCCGGCGTCGGCACCAGGAAGACCGCGTGCCCGGGCCGGGCGAGCAGCGGCGCGAGGTGGTCCGGCAGGATCCCGAAGTAGTCGACCAGCAGCGGCCGTTCGCCGGCAGCGCGCCGAAGGTCCTCGGCGAGGAACCCGGCCGTCTCCCCGTACAGCCCCGCCATCGACCGGAACACCTGCTCGGCCGTCCGCCCCTGCCACGCCTCCCCCGGCGCCGCCCCTCGCAAGGCGGCCAGCCGGGGCTGCCGCTCCGCCGAGCACCGCGCCAGCCACCCGTGCTCCGCCCGGTCGCCGTCGTACACCTCGGCCCCGTACCGGTCGGCCAGCACCCGCGCCACCGTGCTCTTCCCGGCCGCGCTCCCCCCGACGATCCACCGCACCCGTGCCAGTCCGTCGGGCCGTCCGCCGTCCGCAAGTCGATCCGTCATGGGTTCCATGGTCGGGGCACCGGCTCCGGATGTGCAGTCTTGTTCCGGCCCGCCGGACGACGGAATCCGGGCGGCCGGCGGACGACCTCCGCCCCGCGAGCCCGTCGTCGGTGCGCGCCCCGGCTGAACTGCCTTGCCGTGGAGGGGCGCTGGACCGCCGAGCCGCTCAGCCCCGGGGCGGCGGGAGCAGGCGCAGCAGGTCGGCAGGCGGCAGCGAGGGGTTGGCGGCGGCGCCCTGGGCGGTGGAGGGGTCGGGGTCGGCGAGGAGGGAGCGGAGGCGGGCGAGGGGCAGGGCGGGGTGGACGGCGGCTCTGCGGCGGGCGCGGGGGTCGCGCAGGCAGGCGGTGAGGGTGGGCCCGTCGGCGGCGGGGTGGGTGGCGAGGGCGCGCAGGGTGGCGACGTTGTGCTCGCCGTGGACGAGTTCGGCGAGCAGGGCGGTGGGGGCGTCCGGGTTGGCGGCGATGCCGGCGCCGACCGTCCGGCCGTGGCGCTGCCGCATGGCGCGCAGCTGCCGCTCGTCCAGGCCGGGATGGGGGGCGATCGCGGCGGCGACCCTGGGGTCGGGGTCGTCGGCGAGCCGGTCCCGGACGGGGTCGGGGAGGTCGCGGCGGAGGGCGGTGAGGCGGCGCAGTTCGCGGTTGGCGGAGCCGGCGAGCGCGTCCAGTTCGGCGGGGGTGGCGGCGGCGATCCGGGGCACCGGCAGCGGTCCGAGCCGGACGGTGGTGCAGACCCGGTCGAGCACGTCCAGCGGGACGCGCGGGTGCTGGGCGACGCTGCGGCGCACCTCCTCGGACGGGTCGTCGGCCAGCTGCCGGATCAGCGGCTCGCCGATCGCGGGATTGCTCGCGAGCGGCTCCCGCACCCAGATCTGCGGGTCCGCGGCGAGCGTGGCGTACGCGGACGCGGGAAGGTCGGTGCGGGCGGCGAGTTGGGCCCGCAGGAACGGTGACGCGGCGGCCAGGTGCGTGAGCGCGTCGGCGGCGGCCGCGGCGGGGTGCCCGAGGGCGGCCTGCAGGATCGTCTCCCGGGCGAAGCCGTGGCTGCCGTCGCAGGCCGCGCCGGGGTGCAGGGTGCAGTCGGGGTCGGGGCAGTCCGGCGGGTGGACCCAGGGCACGGGGTGCCGCTCGCAGACCTCGCAGCTGTCCAGCGGGGGACGGTTGCCGATCAGGTCGGCGAGGACGGCGGCCGGGGCGCTCTCGTTGAAGCCGAGCGCCTGGCGAACGTACTCCGAGGGGTGGGCGGCGAGCAGCGCGGCGATCGCCGGGTCGGTGGTCGCCTCGGCGAGTTCGATCACCACGGCGAGGTCGGGTTCGGCCGCCAGCCGCCGGGACACCGCGGGCGGGAGCACCGGGCAGCTCGCCAACCGGGCCCGCAGTTCCGGCCGTTCGCACAGGGCGTGGGCCCACTCGACGGGTCCGAGACCGGCCCGCAGCAGGGCGAGGGCGGCGACCGGCTGCCGTTCCGGGTCGACCCGGTCGGCCGTCAGCCGTCCGCTCGCGGCGAGCGAGCCCGCGGCCACGGCGTCACGCTCGGCCAGCGCCAGGACCTGCCGGTCCGTCAGGTCGGTGCGCCCGGCGAGCTCCGTCGACAGGTCCGGACTCTCCAGCGCCAGCAGCCGCTCGACGCCCTCGCGCGGAAGCCCCGGATTCTCGGCCAGCCCGGCCCACACGTGTCGCATCCGCACATCCTTGCGGAACGTCCCGGCTGCCGCCGCGAATTACGCCACGGCCCGGCCCGGCGGACGGCACCGGCCCGCCCCGGCCGCCGGGCCGGGCCGGCCCCCTCCGTACGGGGCCTGCGCGACCGGCCGGGACCGTGTGGCGGATCCCCGGGCCGTCGGCCGCCTGCGAGGATGGGCGGGACATTCCGTGATCAGCACAGTGTCAGAAAGTCAGAAGTGAGGTTGTCTTGTCCAAGGTCAAGCTGAACACCAACCACGGCGACATCGTGATCCGCCTCGACGAGGAGAAGGCGCCCGCGACCGCGGCGAACTTCCTGCAGTACGTCCGGGACGGGTTCTACGACGGCACCGTCTTCCACCGGGTGATCAACAACTTCATGGTCCAGGGCGGCGGGATGGAGCCCGGCCTGCGGCGCAAGGAGACCCGGTCGCCGATCCAGAACGAGGCCGACAACGGCCTGAAGAACGTCAAGTACTCGGTGGCGATGGCCCGCACCTCGGACCCGCACTCGGCCACCGCGCAGTTCTTCATCAACGTCGCCGACAACGCCTTCCTCGACCACACCGCGAAGTCCGGCCCCGGCTGGGGCTACGCGGTGTTCGGCGAGGTCGTCGAGGGCCAGGAGGTGGTCGACTCGATCAAGGCCGTGCCGACCACCTCCAAGGGCGGGCACGCCGACGTCCCGAAGGAGGACGTGGTGCTGGTGAGCGCCGAGGTCGTGGACTGACCCGACCCCTCGCACCGCCCGCGCCACGCCGGCCCCGCCCGGATCCGGCGGCGCGGGCGGTGGGCGCACCCGGATCCGGCGGCGCGGGCGGTGGGCGCACCCGGATCCGGCGGCGCGGGCGACGGGCGGGCGGGGCCGCGGGGTCAGCCGCCGAACGGCCCGGACTGCCGGGGGATCTCGCGCACGAACACCACCCCGTCCAGCAGGCCCAACGTCTGCGGGTCGAGCCCGAAGTAGGTGTGGTCGGCGGGCACCCGGGGTTTCGCCCTGCCCCCCGTCGCCGCTGCCAGCAGCCGGGGATCGACCGCCAGGCGCGGGTCGGGGAGGGCGGCGAGGAGTCCTTCCGGGGTGTCGCGGGCGGGGTGGTCGTCGGCGCCGCGGTGGCCGAACGCGGTGGCGACGAAGGCGTAGCCGTCGCCGAGGCGGGTGGCGAGCAGCGAGCCGGCGCTCCACCAGAGCAGTTCGCGGCCGCCGAGCGGGAGGCGGCCGGCCTCGCGCTGGAGGTGGCGGTTGTGGGCGAAGACCAGGGTCGGCCCGCGGTCCGCCTCGCGGCGCACGATCGCTTCGAGGTTGTCGGCCATCATCAGCTCGCGTTGCCGCATCAGCGAGTTGAACCGGTCCGGCCCGGTGTCGGCCATCGCCGCGTGGTAGCGCAGCAGTCCGGTCGCGGTCCGGGCGTCCAACTCGGCCCGCCAGCACTCCTCGGGATCGGCCCGGCCCGCGAACCCGGGAGCGTTCGCCGCCAGGAGAACCGTCAACTCGTCCGCGAGCAGCCGCAGTCGGCCGGTCTCCGCGGTGCGTCCGACGGACCGGTGCGGGTCGAGCGCGGCGGCGGGCTCGGTCCACCGCCCGTCCGGGCCGTGCAGCCGCGTCAACTCCTTGCGCGGCGGCAGGAGTTCGGCGGGCAGGTGGGCGGCCAGGAAGTCGTGCAGCCGGACGAGGGACGGTCCGGGCGGGGCGGCGGCGGCCATCTCCAGCGGGCCGTCCGCGCCGTAGCACCGCAGCCGGTCCGGCTCCGCCACCCCGCTGTTGAACTCCCGCATCCAGCGAACCAGTTCGCGGTTGCCGGCGAACTCGCCGAAGCCGTGGGAGAAGCCTTCCCGGACGACCGTGTCGAGGTCGCCGTCCGCCCCGCCGAGGTACGCGTCGACGGCCAGTGCGGCCAGGCAGTCGCTCTCGACGGCGATCGAGCGGTAGCCGTGTTCGGCGACCAGGTGGCGGAAGAGTTCGTTGCGCAGGTCGAGGAAGGCCTCGACGCCGTGGGTGGGTTCGCCGAGGGCCAGCACCCGGGTGCGGGGCGGCAGCAGGTCGGTGACGGCGGACGGGGAGAACGGCCGGGCCGCGTCCCGGAGCGCGTGCGAGACGGTCATGACTTCCACCGTATCGTTGAAGGATCGGTGTAAACTTTTCCGCTCTCAGCCCGCGAATCGAGCAGAAAAGTCTCCACCATGGCTCTGCGGCCCGTCGACCTGGCCCGGGAGCACGGCCTGTCCACCCAGGCGGTGCGCAACTACGAGGAGGCGGGCGTCCTGCCGCCCGCCGAGCGGTCCCCGCACGGGTACCGGCGGTACGGGGAGCGGCATGCCGCCGCCCTGCGCGCGTTCCTGGCGCTGGTGCCGGGCCACGGCCACCGGGCGGCCACCGCGATCCTGTGCGCCGTCAACGCCGGGCGGCCGGAGGAGGCACTGCGGCTGATCGACGAGAGCCACCTGCGCCTCGCCGAGGACCGCCGCACCCTGGACGCGGTGCGCACCGCCCTGGCGCACCTGCCGGCCGACCGGTCCGACACCGACCGCCCCGCCGCCGACCGGCCCGCCGCCGACCGGCCCGGGCCCACCCACATCGGACCGCTGGCCCACCGCCTCGGCCTGCACCCGGCCACGCTGCGCGAGTGGGAGCGCGCGGGGCTGGTCACCCCGTCCCGGGACGCCCGCACCGGCTACCGGACGTACCTGCCGGACCAGGTGCGGGAACTGCAGATCGCCGAGCAACTCCGGCGCGGCGGCCACGGGTTGGCCCGCACCGCCGAGATCCTGCACCGCCTGCGCACGGCCGGCGGCCCGGAGGCCGTCCGCCCCACCCTGGACGCCTGGCAGGACCGCCTGACCGCCCGCGGCCGCGCCCTGCTCTCCGGCGCTGCCGCCCTGCACGCCTACCTCGACCGCCCGGACGGCGCGGAGCACGCCCCGGCCTGACGCCGCCCGCAGCGGCGCCGCTTTCCCGACGGGCCGTCAGCTCAACCTGTCCGATTCCTCCAAAATCATCGGGTACGAATCCGTCCCGTCCAGTACCGGAACTCGCGGATCTCCCTTGGCAGAGTGACTGTCACCGACCGCCCCGGCCGAGAGCCGCGGCGGTACTCGTTGTGCCATCACGACAAAGGGAGCGCTGCTGTGCGCACGGAATCCGACATCGACACCGACCGCGTTCTGGTCACCGGCCTGGGGGCCACCACCCCGCTCGGCGGCACCGCCCCGGCCACCTGGCAGGCCATGCTGGAGGGCCGCAACGGCATCCGGCCGATCGACCGGGAGTGGGCGGCCGGGCTGCCGATCCGGATCGCCGGACAGCTCGCCGTCGAACCGTCCGAGGTGCTGGACCGGGTCGAGGCCCGACGGTTGGACCGCAGCGAGCAGTTGGCGCTGATCGCCGCCCGTGAGGCGTGGGCCGACGCGGGCCGGCCGGAGGTCGACGGGGAGCGGCTCGCGGTGGTGATCGGCACCGGCACCGGCGGGGCCGTGACGATGCTGGAGCAGGACGACGTGCTGGAGCGCTCCGGCGTCCGGAAGGTCTCGCCGCACACCGTGCCGATGCTGATGGCGAACGGGCCGGCCGCCTGGGTGTCGATCGACCTCGGGGCCAGGGCCGGGGCGCACACCCCGGTCAGCGCGTGCGCGTCCGGCGCGGAGGCGGTGGCGATCGGCCTGGACCTGATCCGGCTGGGCCGCGCCGACGTGGTGATCGCGGGCGGCACCGAGGCCTGCCTGCACCCGCTGCCGCTCGCCGGGTTCGCGCAGGCCCGCGCGCACTCGCTGCGCAACGACGACCCGGAGCACGCCTCCCGCCCGTTCGACCTGGACCGGGACGGCTTCGTGATCGGCGAGGGCGCGGCCGTCCTGGTGCTGGAGCGCGCCTCGCTGCGACCGGGCTGGCGCGCGTACGCGGCGCTCGCCGGGGCGGCCGTCACGTCGGACGCCCACCACATCACGGCCGGCCACCCGGACGGCCAGAGCCGCGCGATGCGGCGCGCCCTCGCCGAGGCCGGCCTCGCGCCCGAGCGGATCGGCATGGTGCACGCGCACGCCACCTCCACCCAGAAGGGCGACCTCACCGAGGCGGAGTCGCTGGCCCGGGTGTTCGGCGCGCACCGGCCCGCCGTCACGGCCACCAAGTCGATGACCGGCCACCTGTTCGGCGCGGCCGGCGCCCTCGCCGCACTGGCCACCGTGCGCTCCCTGCACGACCAGGTCATGCCGCCGGTCCGCAACCTGGCCGCTCCGGATCCGGCCGCCCACCTCGACCTGGTCGGCGGCGCCGCCCGTGCCGTCGCCTCCGACGCCGCCCTCACCAACGCCTTCGGCTTCGGCGGCCACAACGCGAGCCTGGTCTTCACCGCGGCCTGACCTGCCGTCAGTTCCCGCTGGCTGCCCGCCCCGCCGCGTCCAGCGCCTCCGCGAGCGCCGTCAACTCGGCTGCCCGCAGCACCCGTTCGGTCGGCGGCAGCGGGACGTGCAGCGGCTCCAGCCACCCCTCGGGGATCGCCCCGACGCCGTGGACGGCGCCGGCCAGGGCACCGGTGACGGCGCCGGTGGTGTCGGTGTCGCCGCCGAGGTCGACGACGGCGCGCAGTGCGGCGGGGAAGTCGGCGGTGGTGCGCAGTGCCCAGAGCGCGGAGCCGAGGCACGGCCAGGCGGCGCCGTTGCTCTCGGTGGCCAGGGCGGGGTGCCAGTCCGGGGCCAGCACGGTCGCCCAGCGTTCGCGGTGCTCGGCCCGGACGGCGGCCAGGGTCGACGGCACGGCGCCGAGCGGGTCCTCGCCGTCGAGGGCGCGGCGCAGCAGCTCGTGCAGGATCGCGGTGCCCTCCCAGGCGGCGCCGTCGCCGTGGGTGAGGGCGGTGATCCGGCGGGCGGCGTCCATGGTGGCGTCCCGGCCCTGCGGGGCGAACCGGACGGCGGCGGTGACGGCGCGCATCAGGGCGCCGTTCCCGGCGGCCCGGCCCTCGGTCTGGAAGTGGACCTGTGCGGCGAGGTCCCACGGGAGGCCGCTGCCGAGGACGCACTCGGTGAGGATGCCGATGTCCTTGGGCTCCCCGGCGGCCCAGGCCCGGAACCGGTCGAAGACCCCGGGCAGGTCGAGTCCGCCCGCGTCGAGCAGCGACTCGCCGAGGTGGACGGCCAGCTGCGTGTCGTCGGTGGCCTCCCCGGGGGCCCAGCCGCCGCCCCCGCACATCGCCGCCGCGTACGGAAAGCGCTCTCCCGGCACCAGGGGAAAGCGCTTTCCGAAGGCGCCCGCCGGACCGAACTCGAACGGCGCGCCCAGCGCGTCCCCGACCGCCGACCCGAGAACCGCCCCGACCGCCCTGTCCCGCCGCCGCATGCCGGCCCCCTCCTCCGTCGCCGTCCGGCGACCACCGCCCCCTCCGATAGCCTGGGGGCACGATGAACAACTCTTTCACCACCGCCTGGGGCACCTTCGAGCTGGCCCGATTCCCGGAGAACCCGCGCGAGCAGCTGCGCGCCTGGGACGCCGCCGACGAGTACCTGCTGCGGCACCTGAAGGAGGGCCCGGCCACCGGCGGCCCGGCGGGCGCCACGCCGGAGAGCAGCGCACCGGTGCCGCTGGACGGCGCGGCGGTGGCGGTGCTCGGCGACCGCTGGGGCGCCCTCTCCACGGCGCTCGCGGCGGCGGCCGGCTCGCTGACGGCGATCACCGACTCGTACCTGTCCGCCCGGGCGATCGCCGCGAACCTGGCCCGCAACGGGCTCGACCCCGCGTCGGTGGAGGTCCGCAGCACGCAGGACGCGCCGCCGTCCCGCATCGACGTGCTGCTGGTCCGGGTGCCCAAGAGCCTGGCGCTGCTGGAGGACCAGCTGCACCGCCTCGCCCCCGCGCTGCACGACCGGACGGTGGTGGTCGGCACCGGAATGGTGACCGAGATCCACACCTCCACCCTGCAGCTGTTCGAGCGGATCCTCGGCCCGACCCGCACTTCGCTGGCCGTCCGCAAGGCCCGCCTGATCCACACCGCACCCGACCCGGCGCAGGACCGGCCCGCGAACCCGTGGCCCCTGCGCTACCGGCTCCCGGACGGCATCGGCGTGCTGTCGGGCCGTCAGGTCGCCAACCAGGCGGGCGTGTTCTGCGCGGACCGCCTCGACATCGGCACCCGGTTCTTCCTCCAGCACCTGCCCGACCTGCAGGACGCCCGCCGGGTGGTCGACCTCGGCTGCGGCAACGGCATCGTCGGCACCGCCGCCGCGCTCACCGCCCCGCACGCCGAACTCCTCTTCGTGGACGAGTCGTTCCAGGCGGTGGCGTCCGCCGAGGAGACCTTCCGCGGCAATCTCGGACCGGACGCCCGCGCCGAGTTCCTGGTCGGCGACGCCCTCGCGGACGTCCCCGACGCCTCGGTGGACGTCGTCCTCCTCAACCCGCCGTTCCACTCCCACCAGGCGACCACGGACGCCATCGCCCGCCGGATGTTCACCGGCGCCCGCCGGGTCCTGCGCCCGGGCGGCGAACTCCGTGTGGTCGGCAACCGCCACCTCGGCCACCACGTCACCCTCCGCCGCCTCTTCGGCAACTGCCGCACGGTGGCGGGCAGTCCGAAGTTCACGGTGCTCAGCGCGGTCCGTCGATAGGGCCCCGGCCACGGGCGGCGGCAGGGCTGGCGTCGGGGCTGTCCGGGCGGTGCTCTAGGGTGAGCGCCGTTTCGCCGTGGATCATCGCCGTGGACGTCCCCCGCGGCCGAGTACCACCGCCCAGGGGAGGGCCCGCCATGGACGCCGTGCAACCCGCCTCGGGAGCCCCCGCTCCCGAGGCGCCGTCACCGACCTGCTTCCGCCACGCCGACCGCGAGTCGTACGTGCGCTGCACCCGCTGCGACCGCAACGTCTGCCCGGACTGCCGGCGCGACGCCGCCGTCGGCTACCAGTGCGTCGAGTGCGTCAAGGACGGCCATCGGACGGTGCGGCAGGCCCGCACCGCGTTCGGCGGACGGATCACCGCCCGGCCGTACGCCACCCTCACGCTGATCGCGCTGAACGTCGCCGCGTACGTGCTGGAACTGGTGCGGCCGGAGACCGTCCAGCGGTTCGGCATGATCGGTTCGGCGCTGATGCTGCGCGACCCGGGCGAGCAGCCCACCGACCTCTCGGCGTTCCACCTGGCCGGCGTCGCGCACGGCGAGTGGTACCGCCTGCTCACCGGCGCGTTCCTGCACCTGTCGCCGAACTCGGACACCTTCCTCGGCCCGATGGCGATCACCCACATCGTGTTCAACATGTACTGGCTGTGGTCGCTCGGCCGGGTCGTCGAGGACCGCCTCGGCGTGCTGCGCTTCCTCGGCCTGTACCTGCTCTCCGCACTCGGCGGCTCGGTGCTGGTCTACCTGGCCGCCCCGCACACGCTGACCGTCGGCGCGTCCGGCGCGATCTTCGGCCTGGCCGGCGGCTACTGGATGCTCAGCCGACGGCAGGGCTACGACCCGCTCGGCGGCAACCAGATGATGGTCACCCTGGTGGTGTGGATGGTGGTCTCGGCGAGCTTCGCCTCCTGGCAGGGCCACCTCGGCGGCCTGCTCACCGGCGTCGCCTCCGGCGCGGCCATCGCCTACGCCCCGCGCCAGCAGCGCGGCCTGGTCCAACTGATCAGCCTGGGCGCGGTCCTGCTGCTCCTGGCCACCCTGATCTACGCCAACACCGACCACCTGAACGTCACCACGGGCATGGACTGACGGCCCGTCAGAACGCCTCCCGCACCGCCTCGCCGAGCAGCGCCGCCGCCTCCCGCAGCCGCTGCTCGGCAACTCCCGCGTACCCCAGGGCGATGGCCGCCCGGCCCGGCCCGAGCCGCCCCGGCGCGACCGTCGCCACCCGCACCCCGCGGCGCAGCGCAGCGTCCGCCACCGCCTGCTCGCCGACACCGTCCGGCAGGTCCGCGTACAGGTGCAACCCGGCGGCCACGCCCCGCAGTTCGGCCTGCGGCAGGTGCTCGCGCAGGCCCGCCACCAGCGCGTCGCGCCGGGCCCGGTAGCGGGGCCGGACGGCGCGCAGGTGGCGGTCGTAGCCGCCGCTCTCCAGCAGGGCGGCGAAGGCGAGTTGGTCGACCGCACCGGTCCCGAGGTCGGCGTACCGCTTGGCGTGCGCGAACGGCTCCACCAGGTGCCCCGGCAGAACGGCCCAGCCGAGCCGCAGCCCCGGCGCCAGCGTCTTGCTGAGCGAGCCCAGGTACACCGTCCGCTCCGGCGCCAACCCCTGGACGGCGCCCACGGGTTCACGGTCGTACCGGAACTCGGCGTCGTAGTCGTCCTCCACCACCAGCCCGCCGGCCCGCGCCCACGCGGCGAGTTCGGTCCGGCGCCGCGCCGACAGCACCACCCCCGTCGGATACTGGTGCGCCGGCGTCACCAGCACCGCCTGCGCCCCGGACGCCGCCAACTCCCGCACCACCAGGCCCTCCTGGTCCACCGGCACGCCCACCGGCCGCACCCCGTGCGCCCGCAGCAGCTCCAGGGTGCCCGGCGAGCCCGGATCCTCCACCGCGAGCTGCCGCCCCTCCGCCGCCAGCACCTGCATCAGCAGCGCCAGCCCCTGCCCCACCCCGCTCACCACCGCCACCCGCTCCGGCCGCGCCACCACCGCCCGCACCCGCCCCAGGTACGCCGCCAACTCCCGCCGCAACTGCGGAAGTCCGGCCGGATCCGCGTACCCCAACTCGCTGTTCGCCGCACCCAGCAGCGCCCGCCGCACCGCACCCGCCCACGCCGCCCGCGGGAACGACCCCAGATCGGGGGTGCCCGGCTTCAGGTCGTACCGCGAGGCGGCCGGCGCCGCCCGCTCCACCCGCCCCGGCCCCGCATCCGCCACCCCCGCCGCAACCCGCGTCCCCGACCCGCGCCGCCCCACCAGGTACCCCTCGGCGGCGAGTTGCTCGTACGCCTCCACCACCACGCCCCGGGAGACCCCCAACTCCCCCGCCAGCACCCGACTCCCCGGCAGCCGCTCCCCCGCCACCAACCGCCCGTCCCGCACCGCCGCCCGCAACCCCCGCGTCAACCGCCCCGCCAGATCCCCGTCCCCGTCCCCCCACTCGACCAACAACTCCCGCATCCCCCCATCATGACAGCGCGGGCCCCGCCAGGGGCCCGGGGAACGGCGGGGTCAAGTCTGCTGGCGATCAACGGGGCGCGAAGAGGTCCCGCCGTTTCGGGTCCCCGCCGTGAGGCCCGCCGCAGCCATGACCAACCGCTGTCCCCGACCCCCTGCAACTCGACCTCGCCGTTCCCCGAGCCCCTGACGGGGCTCCCGCCGTTCTCCCCCCATCCCCCGACGGGGCTCCCGCCGTTCTCCCCCCATCCCCTGACAGGGCTCGGGAAGTGGTCCTGTCGGAGGGGTCGTCAGTGGTCCTGGGAAGGGGACCACCTCGGTTCTAGCGTGGCGTTCATGCCCACCACCGTCGCCCCTGCCGGGTCGTCAACTCCGGCGGCCGTGCCCTCGCGTCTCGGAGGCTCCCTGCGAGCGGCCACCGCCATGACGATGCTCGGCTGTTCCACCGGCGTCACCGCCACGTTCTCCTCCTATCCGGTCGCCGCCGGCCAGGCCCTCCGCTATGCGCTGGCCGCGGCCGTCCTCCTCCCGCTCGCCCGTCGCCGGGGGCCGGGCCCCCGGCCGACGCCCCGCGAGTTCGGGCTCCTTCTGGCTCTCGCCGCCACCGGCCTGTTCGCCTTCAACCTCCTGATGGTCACGGCCCTGCGGCACACCGATCCGGCGGTGGTCGGCAGCATCGTCGGCTGCACGCCCCTTCTCCTGGGTGTCCTCGGCCCGTTGCTGTCCCGCCGCCGCCCGGCGGCCCGCCTGCTCGCGGCGGCGGCCCTCGTCGTCGCGGGCGCCGCCCTGACCCAGGGCTTCGGTTCCGGTGACACCGTCGGACTCCTGTGCGCCGCGGGCACGTTGCTCTGCGAGGCCGCGTTCTCGCTGCTCGCCGTTCCGCTGCTGCCCCGTCTCGGTCCGGTTCGGGTGTCCGCCTGGACCACGGCCCTCGCGGTGCCCCTGTTCGCGGTGACCGCCGCCCTCTCCCCCGTTACCCTGCGCGCGCCGACGACGACCGAGCTCCTGGCCCTGCTCTATCTCGCCCTGGTGATGACCTGTGTCGCCTTCCTACTCTGGTACTCGGCGCTGACCCGTCTCGCGCCGGAGCACGCCGGCCTGTTCGGCGGTCTGATCCCGCTCACGGCGGCTCTGTCGGGGGCGGTCCTCACCGCCACCGTCCCGACCGCGCCGCAACTGCTGGGCGCCGTCCTGGTGACGGTCGCCCTGCTGCTCGGTCCGCCGCGCGCCGCCGGACGGAGCGTCACCACCTGACCGGCACCGGGCCGCCGCCGCCCGGGGCCGGACCCCACTCGTCCGGGCGGTGGCCGTTGTCGCGCCGCCGAGGCCTCGGCTTAGGCTTTCCGCGATGAGAGTCGACCGCCGCAGTCTTCTGCGCTCCTCCGCCCGACTGGCCGCGATCACCGCCACGGCCTGGCTCACCGCCACGTGCAGCGGCGCCACCGACGGCCGGGGCCGTTCCGCGACCGCGGTGGCGGCCCGTCCGCAGCCTTCGCACCTCACCGAGGGCACCGACCCCGGCACGGATCCGAGCCTGCCCACCTCCGCGTCCACCAGCGCCCCGTCCGCCGCGGCGACCGCCGAGGGCGTCGCGCCGTCCCCGCTCGTCCTGCCGCCGCTCGCCCCGGACACCCCGCTGGAGGTGGTGACGGGCCCGCGCTCCCGCCCGCAGGTCGCGCTGACCTTCCACGGGCAGGGCGACCCGGCGATCGCGACGGCGCTGCTGACGGCCGCCGAGCAGCGCGGGGCGCGGCTGACCGTGATGGTGGTGGGCAGCTGGCTGGACCAGCAGCCGCAGATGGCGCGGCGGATCCTGGACGGCGGCCACGAACTCGGCAACCACACCCAGAACCACCTGGACATCTCCTCGCTGCCGCCGGACCGGGCCCGCGACGAGATAGCGCAGTGCGCGCAGCGGCTGGAGCGCCTGACCGGGTCGATGGGCCGCTGGTTCCGGCCGTCGGCGGCCCAGTACGCGACGCGGATGGTGAAGGAGCAGGCCCAGCAGGTCGGTTACCAGCACGTGCTGTCCTTCGACATCGACCCGCGGGACTACACGGACCCGGGCCCCGACGTCGTCGCCCAGCGGGTGCTGAAGGCGGCGGCCGCCGGTTCGGTGGTCGCCCTGCACATGGGCCACCCGGGCACGGTGGCGGCCCTCCCGGCGATCCTGGACGGCCTGACCGCCAAGGGCCTGCACGCGGTGACCGCCTCCGAACTCTGCGCCTGAACCCGCCCCCTCCCGCGCCCCGAACCCGCCCCCTCCCGCGCCCCGGACCCGCCCCTCCCGTGCACCGGCCCCGCCCCGCCCCGTCCGCCGGAAGCCGTCCGAAACCCCACCCGCACAGGGCCTGACCCGCCCTCACTTCCGGCCCGGCCGCCGTGCCATGCTCGACCCATGCGCTATCTCTTCCTCGGCGCCGGCGCGGTCGGCGGCACCATCGGCGGTCGTCTCCACCGGAGCGGCCACGACGTGGTCCTGGTCGCCCGCGGCCCGCACCTGGCGGCGCTGCGCAAGGACGGCCTGCACCTGACCACGCCGGACGGCTCGCACCTGCTGCCCGTCCCGACGGTCGGCGGGCCCGACGAGATCGACCTGATGCCGGACGACGTGCTGGTGCTGGCGGTGAAGACCCAGCACTCGGCGGAGCTGCTCGACCAGTGGGCGCCCCGCCCGGTCGCGGGCGGCGGCACGGCGGGCGAGCGGCTGCCGCTGGTCTGCGCGCAGAACGGGGTGGAGAACGAGCGCCTGGCGCTGCGCCGCTTCGCCCGGGTGTACGGGATGTGCGTGTGGCTGCCGTCCACGCACCTGGAGCCGGGCCGGGTCTCGGCGGCGGGCTCGCCGCGCTCGGGCATGCTGCACCTGGGCCGCTATCCGCACGGCGCGGACGACCTCGCGGAGCGGATCTCGGCCGATCTGACGGCCTCGTACTTCGACGCGCCGGTGACGGACCGGGTGATGGCGTGGAAGTACGCGAAGCTGTTGAGCAATCTCGGCAACGCGCTGGAGGCGGTGGCCGGCCCGATCGACGGCGAGCTGCGCATGCAGCTGTGGCAGCGGGTGCAGGCGGAGGGGCGGGCGGTGCTGGCGGCCGCCGGGATCGAGCACCCGTCGGAGGAGGAGCAGCGGGCGAGGCGCGGCGACCGGGTGACGCTGGTGCCGCTGGACGGCGAGGAGCGCGGCGGCGGGTCGTCCTGGCAGAGCCTGGCGCGCGGCACCGGCGACATTGAGGCGGACTTCCTGAACGGCGAGGTCGTCCTGCTGGGCCGCCTGCACGGTGTGCCGACGCCGGTCAACGCCGCCCTCCAGCGGCTGGCGGGCGTGTTCGCCCGCGAGGGCCGCCCGGCGGGCTCGCTGCCGGCGGCCGACCTGGCCGCGCTGCTCGACCTCCCGTTCGCCTGAGCGGAACTGACGGGCCGTCACGCCATCGGGTCGTCCGGCCCGTACGGCCGCAGGCGCAGGGTGCGCGCGTCGGCGGCGCGGATCGCGGCGGCGGAGGTGACCAGGGTCTCCAGGTTGTCGCGGCCGGCGTGCAGGAAGCGGCCGTGCAGTCCGTCGAAGCGGCCGCGGGCGGCGTCCACGGTGACGGCGACCATGTAGGGGATGGAGCCCCAGTCCTTCATGTCGTGGAACATCGGCATGTCGGCGGTCATGTCGGTCCGGACGGCGCCGGGGCTGATGTCGAGCACCACGATGCCGTGCTGCCCGACCGAGTCGGCGATGTTGTCGGACAGTTGGAGCAGCGCGCCCTTGGAGGTGGCGTAGGCGGTGTAGTTGCCGTCGGGGCGCAGCGCGAAGCCGCTGTTGAGGTTGACGACCCGGCCGCGGCCGCGTTCGACCATGCCGGGCAGCACGTTGCGGAGCATGTTGTAGGGGCCGCGCAGGTTGGTCTCGACGACCTGCCACCACTGGGCGGGGTCGGTCTCCCAGATCGGCACTTCGTCGCGGTCGACCTGTCCGGCGTTGTTGACCAGCAGGTCGACGGGGCCGAGGTCGCGTTCGATCGAGCGGACGGCTTCGCGGACGGCGCCGGGGTGGCCGACGTCGGCGGTGACGGCGACGCCGCGGGCGCCGTGGTGGACGCACTCCTTGAGGGCGTCGACCAGGGTGTCCTGGGTGCGGCCGACCAGTCCGACGGCCATGCCCTCGGCGGCGAGGCCGATGGCGATCTCGCGTCCGATGCCGCGTCCGGCCCCGGTGACGATTCCGACCTGCCCGGCGAGTGATCCGGTCCCCATCTGCCTGCTCCCTCCGGCGGCTTCCTTCGGCTGGACGTTCGCATTGTGGTCCCCGGGCGCGGGGCGGGGGCGGGCGCACCGCCGATGCTCACCCGTTCGAGGAGGGCGAGCCGGGACCGAGCCGGGGTGAACGTGCGTTAAGGCAGGTAGTACCGTCGTCCGGGCGGACTGCCGGGCCCCGACCGGGGCGCGGTGGCCGTGACACCACCGGCTGGGTGACCCCCAGCTCCACGTGAAGGGCAACTGAGTGAGTGACATCGCGCGTGTCGGAGTAGTCGGCTGCGGCCTCATGGGGTCGGGCATCGCCGAGGTCTTCGCCCGTTCGGGCCTGGACGTGCTGGTCTCGGAGGCCAGTGGCGAGGCGCTGGAGCTGGGCCGGACCCGGCTGACCAACTCCCTGGAGACCGCCGTTCGGCGCGGCAAGCTGACGGAGGAGCAGCGCGACGAGGCGCTGTCCCGCCTGGCGTTCACCACCGACCTGGCGGACTTCCACGACCGGGACCTGGTGGTCGAGGCGGTCGCGGAGCGCGAGGACATCAAGGTCAAGATCTTCCAGACGCTGGACCAGGTGGTGGCCCGCCGGGACGCGATCCTGGCGTCGAACACCTCGTCGATCCCGATCGTGAAGCTCGCGGCGGCGACCGGCCGTCCGGAGCAGGTGATCGGCCTGCACTTCTTCAACCCGGCGCCGGTGCAGAAGCTGGTCGAGGTCATCCCGACCCTGACCACCTCGGTGGAGACCACCACCCGCGCCGAGCAGTTCGCCGTCGACGTGCTGGGCAAGGAGCCGATCCGGGCCCGTGACCGGGCCGGTTTCGTGGTGAACGCGCTGCTGGTGCCGTACCTGCTGTCGGCGGTGCGGATGTTCGAGTCGGGCGTGGCGACGGCCGCGGACATCGACAAGGGCATGGAGGCCGGTTGCGCCCACCCGATGGGCCCGCTGCGGCTGTGCGACCTGATCGGCCTGGACACCATCGTCTCGATCGCCGAGTCGATGTACGAGGAGTACAAGGAGCCGCTGTACGCGGCGCCGCCGCTGCTGTCGCGGATGGTGGACGCGGGCCTGCTGGGCCGCAAGTCCGGCCGCGGCTTCTACGACTACACGGCGGCCTGACCTCCCGTCAGCGCCCTTCGGCCGTCCCCGGTTCCGTTCCGGGGGCGGCCGTCCGCTTTCCCGGCGCGCGGGTCAGGGGGTGGCGTAGCGGGCGATGTCGACGACCCGGCAGCTGACCGGGCCCTGCGGGTCGGCGGTGCCCTGGGCCTGCTCGACGGCGTCCTGGGCGGGGGCGAGGGTGCTGGCGGCGGCGACGCCTTCGGTGATCTGGCGGCCGGCGCCGTCGAGGAAGGCGATCTGCACCACGTAGTTGCTGGTGGTGGCGGAGTGGTTGGTGATCCGGACGGTGGCGGCGGGCCAGTGCAGTTGGTCGTCGACGGCGCAGGCGGTCAGTTCGACGTCGCCGGCCGCCCGGTCGGCCCCGAACCCCAGGGCGGTTCCGCCGCCGGGAGCGGGTGCGCAGCCGCCGGCGGCGAGTGCGGCGGCCAGGCAGGCGGCGGTGACGGTCGCACGGATGCGCATGGCTCCCCCTCCGGGCGGGCGCGGTCGGGGCCGACGCTACCGACCGGCGCGGACCCGGCGGGCCAGTTGTGTCCAAGTTGTAATAACGGCACGAAGTAAGTGTGTTGACGAACCGTCGACAATTGCGGGGCGGCAGCCCGGAGCGCCCGGTCCCGCGCGGGTGCGGGGGCCGGGCGCTCCGGGCGGCCGGGTCAGCTGTTGATCTGGTACGGGTCGCCGTAGACCTTCCACTTCAGCGGCGGGTTCAGGTCGAAGTTCTTGGCGTTGAGGAACACCCGCTGCTCGGTGTCCACCCGGCTGGTGTCCGCGTGCGCCTCCTCCTGCTTCATGACGACCTTGCGGGCGTCCAGGAAGGCGTTCAGGTAGGTCGCCTCGTCGCCGCCCTGCGCCGGCGTCTTGGCCTTCTTCAGCGCGGCGGCGCGGATCCCGCCGAAGGAGTCGCTGCTGGTGCCGGGGCCGTGCATGACGATGGCGTCGTAGTAGATGAACTGGCCGAGCGCCCGCAGCCCGTCCGCCTTGCCCTGCTTGACCGCGGGGTTGAAGTAGACCCGGTCGCGCTCGTCGTTCTGCGCGGTCTGGAAGACGGTGTCCTTGGCAGCCGTCTTCCAGTCGTTGACGAACGCGCTGCCGAGGCCGGAGTGCGAGTCGCTGCCGTTGACCTTCTTCAGCGCGGGCAGGTACTTCGCCAGCACGTTGCCGGGCTTCAGGTCGGTGTAGTGCTGCACCAGCTCCAGCATGTCGCCGGTGCCGGAACAGAAGCCGATGATGCCGGCGGTGTAGCCGCGGCCGTCGCCGATGTCCTCGATGTACTTGTACTGGGCCTTCCAGTCGAGCGAGGAGTTCTCCGCGGAGGAGACCAGCTGCATGGCGATCTCCTTCTTGTGCGCGTCGTCCAGGCCCACCGTCGCGGCGGCGGCGGTGCCCGTTCCGGCGGTGGCGAGGGTGAGCGGGAGGGCGGCGAACAGGACCGCGAGGGCGGCGCGGGTGGTGCGGTGCTTGGTCTGCATCTGACGCTCCGTCGGCCGGCTGCGGGCACGGGGGTGCCCGCAGGAGAGGGTTAGGAAAGTTTCCTAACAGGGATTGAAGCGTCGAGGACGGCGGTCCGCAAGACGTCCGACGGATCTGACAGGTACTGGCCACCGGGTGCGGCGGAAAACCGCTGGCCCCGTCGCCGACGGACCGTCATCCTGGGGCCGATGATGATCCGCGAAGCCACCGCCGAGGACTGGGCCGCCATCTGGCCGTTCTTCCACCGCGTCGTCCGCGCCGGCGAGACGTTCACCTACCCGGTCGACCTCACCGCCGACACCGCCCGCGACTGGTGGCTGCTCCACGCCCCCAACCGCACCGTCGTCGCCGTCGACGACGACGGCACGGTCGTCGGCACCGCCAAGATGAACAACAACCAGTGGGGCAACGGCGCGCACGTCGCCAGCGCCAGCTACCTGGTCGACCCCGACCACGCCGGCCGCGGCGTCGGCCGCGCCCTGTGCCGGCACACCCTCGACTGGGCCCGCCAACAGGGCTTCCGCGCCATGCAGTTCAACGCGGTGGTCGCCACCAACACCCCCGCCCTGCACCTGTACGCGTCGCTCGGGTTCCGCATCCTCGGCACCGTCCCCGAAGGCTTCCGCCACCCCGTGCACGGCCTGGTCGGACTGCACATCATGCACCGCCCGCTGTGACGGCCGCGGCCTCCCGCCGCACCGCCCGCCGGGAGGCCGCCGTCACCGCCAGCGACACCGCCGCCAGCAGCGCGATCGCCCACCGCGGCTCCACCGCCTGCGCCAGCGCGCCCGCCAGCGCCGCGCCGATGCCCTGCCAGGTGAGCCGCCCCGCCGACTCCACGCCCTGCACCTGGCCGCGCTCCGCGCCGGGCGTCAGTGCCAGCAAGTGCTCCTGCAACGGCAGCGTCGCCGCGAACCCGATCCCGGCCACGCCCACCGCGAGCAGCGCCACCACCAGCGGCGGACGCAGCGCCAGCAGCAGGAACGGCGCCGCCAGCAGCAGCCGCAGCCCGAACGCCCAGCGCGCCCGCCGCCCCGCGTCCAGCAGCCGGCCCACCGTCAGGTCGCCCAGCAGCATCCCCGCCGAACCCGCCGCCAGCAGCAGCCCCGCCCGCCCGGGCGCGTACGGCAGGAACAGCGCCAGGCAGCCCACCACCAGCCCGTTCGGCACCCACAGGTTCAGCAGCAGCGCCCGCCGGCCCGGCCGGCCCAGCAGCTTCGCGTTCCCCCGCCAGGTCTCCCGCAGGCCCGGCCGGCGCGCCGCACGCACCGAGCGCTCCCGCACCGTCACCGCCACCACGGCCGTCGCCGCCGCAGCCAACACCCCGGCCAGCGCGAACACCTGATACGGACTCAGCACCGCCAGCAGCGCCCCGCCGAGCGCGAACCCGAGCACCGACGCGCCGCCCGCCGTGACGTTCATCAGCGACCGCGCCGGCGCGTACCCGGCCGCCGGCACGATCTCCGCCAGCAGCCCCATCCGGGCGCCCGTGCCGAGCGCCTGGAAGAAGCCCACCACCAGCAGCAGCCCGAACCGGGCGGCCAGCGGCAGCCCCGGCACGGCCTGCGCCGCCAGCGCCGCCAGCGACAGGCCGTGCAGCGCCACCAGCGCCCGCCGCGGCCGGCTGCCGTCCGCGACCGACATCAGCGTCGTCGCGCCCAGCACCGCCGCGAACGACGACCCGTACATGCTCAGCGCCGTCAGCAGCGGCGAACCGGTCCGCCCCTGCACCAGCGAACCCAGCGCGAACCCGGACAGCGTCCCCGCCGCCGCCGTCAGCGAGAAACTCGCGTACAGGCCCGCGAACTCCCGCTGCCGCAGCAGCTCCAGATAGCCCACCACGGGCGCGACCCGGTCGCGCCCCGTACCCAACACCGTGTCAGAGGTCATGAAAAAAGCCTCCGACGCTGCCGCGGGCGCGTTCGAAGGCTGACCCGGGGACCATAGCAGCACGCCGCCCCGGCACGCCAACCGTGTTGCCCCGCACACCTTTTCGGGAGCGGGCCCGCCCCGCACCGCCGGTCTGGCACAGTGTCCCCCATGCGATCCGTCATCACGCGAACCGCCCTGGGCTGCCTCGCCCTCGGCGTCGCCCTCTCCCTCACCTCGTGCGACTTCCCGGGCAGCGGCTCCAAGGACGCCAAGAAGCCCGCCGCCACCGCGGCCCCCTCGGACGACAACTGGGACCAGGCCGTCAGCGCCGAGATCGACATGATCTCCGGCCTGAAGGAGATCGACCCCGACCTGATCGACGACCAGCAGAAGGCGATCGACGCCGCCGCCGAGGTCTGCAAGGAGATCAAGAAGTCCAAGGGCGACAGCGCGGGCCTCGGCCAGGTCGCCGTCACCAAGTTCGCCGAGGTGAAGGCCGGCCTCACCGCCGAGGACGGCGAGAAGATCGTCATCCTGCTGAAGGACACCACCTGCAAGTAGCCGGCGGCCGGCAACGACGGAGCCCCGCCGGGCCCGGGACCTTCGAGTCCCGGGC
>NZ_JBHWDS010000051.1:0-61642 GCF_042734615.1 Kitasatospora sp. NPDC059646 | reverse complement strand
GAACGGCGGGGACGGCTGCGTGCCGTCCCCGCCGTTCCGCGTCTCCGGCGGGGCTACTCCTCGCCGTTGAGGGTGAGGCCGGCGAGCTTGACCGAGGCCAGCGCGGTGGCGCCGACCGCGGCGACGATCAGCAGCCAGACCGCGGTGCTCAGGCCGACCGGGGCGGTGACGGTGCCGTCGGCGGCGACCGCCTGGGTCAGCGACAGGCCCCACTGCTGGACGGACAGGGTGCGGGCGCCCTCGACGTAGTTGCCGATCAGGCTCTCCCAGATCAGCGCGTAGGCGAGGCCGGCGATCACGGCGTGCCGGGTGACCACGCCGAGCAGCAGGAACAGCGCGCTGTAGGCGGCGCCGGCGACCAGCGTGCCGACGGCGTAGCCGGCCGCGATGCCGTCGGCGGAGCCGTAGACGATCAGGCCGGCCAGGTAGGTCGGCAGCGCGGACAGCAGCCAGGCGGCGCCGACGGCGACGGCCAGCTTGGTGGTGACGATCTGCCAGCGCGGCAGCGGCTTGGCCAGCAGGTAGACGATCGAGCCGTCCTCGATCTCGGTGGCGATCACGCCGGTGCCGACGATCAGGCCGGTGATCGGGACGAGGGTGCCCAGGGCGAGGTTGCCCAGGATGCTGTGGGCGAGTTCCAGCTTGTCCAGGGTGCTGTTGCGGGCGATCACGGCGATGACCAGCAGCAGGACCGGGACGGCCAGCAGGATCAGGATCCGGCGGCGGCCGAACAGGCCGCGGGCGGTGAGCCTGGCGACGGTGGTGTTCATCGGTGGCCCTTCAGGACGAGACCAGGTACGAGAAGACGCTTTCCAGCGACTCGTCGGCCGGGGAGACGGTGTACAGCCGGATGCCGGCCTCGCGGGCGACCTTGGGCAGCAGGGTGGTGAAGCCCTGGAAGTTGATCGCCTGGATGCGCAGCGCCTTCTCGGCGGCGTCGAGTTCGATGCCGGCGGTGGAGCCGTCCGCGATCAGCGCGGCGGCCAGCCGGCGGTCGTCGCTGGAGCGCACCAGGTAGCGGTGCGGGCGGTCGGTCATCAGGCGGCGGATCTCGCGGAAGTCGCCGGAGGCGGCGTGCCGTCCGGCGACCACCACCTCGATGTGGCGGGCGAGTTGCTCGACCTCTTCGAGGATGTGCGAGGAGAACAGCACGGTGCGCCCGTCGGCGCCGAACCGGCGCAGCAGCTCCATCAGCTGGAGGCGCTGGCGGGGGTCCATGCCGTTGAACGGCTCGTCGAGGAGCAGCACCGCCGGGTCGTGGACCAGGGCGGAGGCCATCTTGACGCGCTGCTTCATGCCCTTGGAGTAGGTGCCGGTCTGGCGTTCCTGGGCGTACTCCATCTCGACCAGGGCGATGGCCCGCTTCGCGGCGGCGCCGGGGTCGGCGAGGCCGTGCAGTTCGGCGTTGGCGAGGACGAACTCCCAGCCCGTCAGGTAGTCGTACATCGACTCCTTCTCGGGGACCAGGCCGATCTGCCGGTACACCTGCTGGTTGCGCCAGATCTGGGCGCCGTCCAGGGTGACCGCGCCGGAGGAGGGGGCGAGGAAGCCGCTCATCATGTGGATGAGGGTGGACTTTCCGGCGCCGTTGGGGCCGAGCAGGCCCGTGATGCCCGGTCCGATGGTCATGGTGACGTCGTTGACGGCGACCACGTTGCCGAACCAGCGGGAGACCTTGTCGATGGTGATGACGGCCATGGCTGCCTCTCAGACGTTCCGGTAGCGGCGCAGCATCAGCGCGTAGCTGCCGGCCGTGACGACGGCGATCACCGCGGCGAACACCAGCGCGCCGAGGGTGCCGGGGGCGTGCAGCTTGTCGGGGCCGTCGCCGCCGAGGCCGAAGAGCTGGTTGACCAGGCCCTCGACGGTGCCGCTGGGCGAGATCAGCTCGGCCCAGTACGCGGACTCCCGCGGGACGGGGTCGTAGCCGCCGGTCAGGCCGCGGACGATCGCCGCGATCGCACCGGTGATCATCAGGGTGCCCATGATGGCGGCCACGCCGAAGCCGCGGCGCGGGGTGGCGGCGGCGATCAGCAGGCCGAGCGCGGAGTACAGCAGCGCGTACAGGACGGCGGCGAACAGGCCGTACAGCAGGTGGACCAGGTTGTCGCCGAACGGGAACTCGGCCAGCAGCGAGCCGACGAACAGCACCAGCAGCGGCAGCGACAGCATGATCATCAGGGCGCTGAACATGGCGCCGAACTTGGCGGCCACGTAGTCGCCGCGGCCGGCCGGCCGGGAGAAGTACAGCGGCACGACGTGGTGGCGCAGGTCGCGGGACATCAGCACGGGGGCCTGCGCGGCCAGGAAGATCTGCGTCAGCACCGAGAAGTTGGACAGGTACTGGGCGTAGTCCAGCGGCATCTGCTTCAGGTTGGCGAACACCGCGATGGCGAGCATCGCCAGCGCCGGCGCCGTCAGTCCGCCGAGCAGCAGGAACGGCAGCACCTTCGACTTGCCGGACCGGCCGAGGCCGAACGCGGCGCGCAGGCTCTGCACGTACAGCGAGCGGGTGGCGTAGCGGCGGCCCAACCGGGGCCCGGTGTACGGGCGGTAGCCGATGTCGTGGATGACGCCGCTGTGGGTCTGGGCGGGGGTGGTCATGCCTGCTCGCCTCCTGCCGGCACGGCCGCGGCCTGCTCGTCGTGCGACTCCTGCGACTCCTGCGACTGCGGGGCCGGCTGCGGCCGGTGCTCCGCGTGCGCGTCGGGGTCGGCGCTGAAGATCTCGGCGACCCGGTGGCGGCGCTGCTCCAGCCGGATCAGGCCGAGGCCGAGGTCGTCCACGGTGTCGCGGACGGTGTCGTACGTCCCGTCGCCGGCGAGCTCCACCAGCAGGATGCGGCTGCCGTCGGGGCGCACCGTCAGCCCGGCGGCGGTCAGGCGCTCGCGCAGTACCGCCTCGGCGTCGAAGGCGCGGTCGGTCGGGTGGTCGGTGACCTCGACCGCGAGCAGCTGGGTGGCCTCGGTGAACGAGGCGGTGGAGGAGGACCGCAGCAGCTTGCCGCCGTCGATCACCACCAGGTGGTCGCAGGTGCGCTCCAGCTCGCCCAGCAGGTGGGTGGTGACCAGCACGGAGATGCCGAAGTCGGTGTGGACGCGCCGGATCAGGCCCAGCATCTCGTCCCGGCCGACCGGGTCGAGGCCGTTGGTCGGCTCGTCCAGCAGCACCAACTGCGGGTCGTGGACGAGCGCCTGAGCGAGCTTCACGCGCTGCTTCATGCCGGTCGAGTAGCCGCCCATCGGGCGGTAGCGCTCCTCGTACAGGCCGACGTGGCGGAGCGTGTCGGCGGTGCGCTCGCGGGCCGCGGAGGCCGGCAGGCCGGACATCCGGGCCATGTGGACCACGAACTCGGTGGCCGAGACGTCCGGCGGCAGGCAGTCGTGTTCGGGCATGTAGCCGACGCGCTCGCGGATCTCCGCGCCCTGGGTGGCGATGTCCAGGCCGAGCACCTGGCCGGTGCCTTCGGTGGCCGGGGACAGCCCGAGGAGGATCTTGATGAGTGTGGACTTGCCCGCGCCGTTCGCTCCGACCAGTCCGACCACGCCGGGCTGCACCTCCACGGTGAGCCGGTCGAGCGCGGTGACCCGGGGGAACCTCTTGGTGAGGCCGTCCGTCTTGATGACTGTGGACACGGTCATCAACGTAGTCCTCGTCACACCCCGGGACCATGCGCTGGGCGGCCGAGCCTTCATCCGCCCACGGGATGACACTCCGCGCCCGCCCCCTAGGGGTTCGGGAGGCGGGCGGGAGCCGCTTCACCACTGACGCCTCGTCAGCGGCCGGTGCGGGGCCGGGCAGCGGCGAGCTGCGCGGGGTCCGGCGGATTCGTTCGGCGGGGTCCGGCGCCGGTCAGACCATCAGGCTGCTCTGCAGCAGCAGCACCTGCCGGAACGCCTGCTCCGGGACGCCCTGCGGATTGGTCATCTGGATCAGCGCGACCGTGTCCCCGCACGCCACCCAGCCGATCCGGCCGGTCGGCACGCCGGCCGCCTGCGCGTCCGAGAGCCGGACGTTCGACTGGCCCAGCGCCACCTTGTAGGTGCCCTCGATGTCCAGGTGCGAGGACTCGATGTCCTTGGTCGCGCTCATCAGGTTGGCGCCGTTGAAGAAGTCGTTCGCCTCGTCCTGCGAACCGAACCGGATCAGCCGCAGCTCGGTGCGGGTGCCGTCCTTGGCGGTCCAGCCCTGTGCGGCCGCACCGCGGCAGGCGTCGGTGGTCAGCCGCAGCGCGTACTTGTCCTCCTTGGCCAGCATCATGTCCCGGTCGCACGGCACCCAGCGGCCCGCCACCGGAGGCAGGGCCGCCGCACTCGCCCGCGCGGAGGCACTGCCCGACGCGCTCGGAGCCGCACTCGGGGACGCCGGCGCGGCCGCGCTCGGGCTCGCGCTCGGCGCCGCGGACGGCCCGGTGCCGACCGCACCCTTGGGCATCGGGAGCAGCAGGCCCCGGAGGTCCGCGGCATGCGTCTTGATCTTGTAGTCGGACGGCGCCGAGGCGCCCGCCGGCAGCGGCGGCAGCGCCAACTCCGGGAACACGTACCGGCCGTCGTTCGGCGTGGCCAGACCGGGCAGGTCGGTGCGGTCCGGCAGCGTCATCAGGACCGCGCTCCCGGAGCCGAGCGCCACGGTCAGCAGCAGCGCGCCACCGGCCTGCCACATCCGCTTGCGGTCCGGCTTCGGACGCCCGGGGAACGGCGCGGCGAACGGGTCGGCCTCGTCGGTGTCGGCGTCCTCCGCGGCCGGCACGGCGGCCGGGGCCGCCCACTCGGACTGCTCGGACGGCTGGGGCCCCTCGGTCGGCTCGGACCCGGCCCCGGACTGCCCCGTCGGCTCGGACTCGGACCCGGACTGCCCCGTCGGCTCAGTCGGCTCGGACGGCCCGGTGCTCGGGGTGGTGTCGGTGCTCATGCGGTGGCTCCCGGGATGGCCAGTCGGTCGAGTTGCTGACGGAACAGGTCGACGACCTTGTTCTGGTCGAGGGGCGCGATCCCGGCGACCTCCATCTGCACCAGCAGGTCGCCCACGCCGGCGTAGCACTGCAGGTAGTCGAGCTGGTCGCCGGCCTTCAGCATCGGCAGCGCGCAGTGCGCCTCCGCGTGGCCGGCGACGCCCGGGCCCACCCGGTACAGCTCGTTGTCGGTGTACCACTTGCCGTACGAGTTGTTCTCCGCGGCCACCGCCTGCTGGTTGTACTGGCTCAGCACCAGCGTCACCGTCGTCGAGTTGTCCGTGGCGGCCAGGGTGCGTGCCCCGATGCCCTGGATGTGCAGCGAGGACAGCGCGTTCTCGGCGTCCTTCCGGTACTTCTCCGGAACGTCCGCGAGGGTCTCCTTCAGCGCCTTGTCCAGGTCCGCGTCACGGAGTTCGTGGTCGTTGCCGATCGACTTGTAGTCCGGGCCCAGCCGCCAGCCGGACGGCACCGGCAGCATCAGGTCGCGCAGGCTGCCGAAGTGGTTGCCGTTGGACTTCGCGCCCCACGCCTGGGCCGGGCTCGCCGAGGGCGCGGCGGGCGCCGCGGCCACGGGCGCCGGTCGGTCGCTGTAGTGGACCTTGATGATCGCCTCGCCGATGCCGACGCCGACCAGCGCCGCGGCCACCACCGCGGCGACCGCCTTCAGCGCGGTGCGGCGGGGCTTCGCCGGAGCCTCGCCCCCGGGCAACCCGGTTGGGCCGAAGGGAAGTCCGTCGGCCCCGGGGGCGGTCGGCTCCGGGACGGCGGGCTCGGCGACCGGCTCGGGGGATTCGATGTCGGTCACGCGATTCGCTCCCACTGTCGCTTGGCGATGTCCTCCAGCTGGCCGCGGTCCACCGGGCCCTTGCTGTAGACCTGAACGCCCATCAGCACGGTGCCCTTCCGGGCCAGCGCCTCGCCGTAGTAGTACTTCTCGGTGGTGCGGGCGTACGTGTACTGCACCTTGGAGACCAGGATCAGGCTGTCGTCGTTGCCCGCGATCTTCGACAGGTCCGCGTCCGAGGTGCGCGGCATCAGGCCGACCATCGCCTGGTTCACGAACTCGGGCGTGTACTGCATCAGCTTCACCCGGTACCTGACGTCGCCGGAGGACCAACTGACCGACGCCGCCCGGCGGAAGCCCTCGGACAGCAGGTCGCTGAACTCCGCGGCGCTGTTGCCGTAGTTCTCCGCCAGGTCCGCGGCGGTCAGCCAGCCGTCGCCGTCGCCGTCGGTCTCGTCCTTGGTTCCGTCCGGGCGCTTGATCAGCAGGTCGCGCAGGTCGCCGTCGATGTTCAGCGGCTGCGGACCGGCTGCGGCCAGCGCCTTGGCGTCGACCCGCTCGGCCGGGTAGCTCAGCTTCGGCGCGGCCAGCGCCGGCAGCGGCGTCGCCGGACGGGCCGCCTGGATGCCGTAGCCGACGCCGACGCCGATCAGCGGCCCGGCCACCACGGCGGTCAGGAACAGGGCACCGGCCCCGAACTTCCGCTTCTTGCGCGCGGGTTCGCCGCCCTCGGCGCCCGGCTCGGCCGGCGTGGTGTCGGCCGGCGTGGCGTCGGACGGCAGCGCGTCGGACGGCGGGGCGTCGGGCCGGGTGGGTGCGGCCTCGGACGCGGTGACGGCCTCGGTGACAGGCTCTGCGGCGGGCTCGGCCGGCGGGGCCGCCGCCGGGGGTTCGGACGGCACGGCGGCGGCCGCCCCGGGCTCCGCTGCGCCCGTGGACTCGGTGCTCAACTGGTGCTCCTGGAAGAAGAGTTCGGGACGGCCGTCAGCCGTTGGTGAGGCGGTCGCGCTCGCGCTTCATGGCGTCGAAGAGCAGCGCCTTGTCGGGGTCGCCCTGCACCTCGACGGTGATCTCGTAGACCACGTCGCCGACCACGCCGATGCCGATCAGCGCACCGGTGTACGCCTGCTCCTTGGGCTTGAAGATGTAGCCCTTGGCGTTGGACACGCCGTCGATGTCGAAGGAGTCGTCGCCGTAGCCCGAGTGGTCGGCGAAGCCCTGCGCGCGGTCGGTGCGGCCGAAGCGCTTGAGCTCGGAGCGGATCTCGGTCTTGCCGTCACGGAGGCGGTAGGTGCGGCCGGCGGCGTCCTTGAAGCCCCAGGAGTCCAGCACCTCCTTGATGTCGACGCTGTCGCTGTACTGCGCCTGGAGGTCCTCCATGCTCAGCATCGCGCCGTCCGGCGAACCGTACGGGTCGGCGTTGTCCGGCACCGGGAGCAGGAAGTAGCGCAGGTCGCCGCTGTGCTTGCCGCCGGAGACGCTGCCCTGCAGCGTGCTGGCCGGACGCGGCGCAACGGTCGGCGGGGGAGTCGGGGTCGGCGTGGGGCTGGGCGAGGCGCTGGCGCTCGCACTGGCCGAGGCGCTCGCGGTGACCGCAGGGGCGGCGACCGCCCGCCCGGCCGGGTCGGGCCGGCCGACCACGACGGTGACGGCCGCGCTGGTCGCGGTGACCGCGAGCAGCCCGGCCACCGCCAGCGCGACGCCTGCCGCCCGGGGCAGCCCGCGCCCCGCGGCGCTCGGCTGCGGGGCGTCGGACGGCACGGCCTCGGTGTTCTCGGACGCGGCCTCGGTTTTCTCGGACGCGACCTCGGTGTTCTCGGACGCGGGCGGGGCGAACGGGTTGGACTCGGTGGCCGACGGCTGCTGGGCGGGCGCGGCGGCCGGCCCCTGGCCAGGGGTCGGTTCGGAAACGGACAAGGGTCTCCCCCCAGAGTGCACATGGATGACCGCATGGCAGCGGCGAGCCGTCCCCCCGGCCGACTCGAACACCGGTTCCGCATGCGGTGCACGAATTATGGGAGCCCTGTGCAGTCGTCAACAACACGATTGGGCGGGCGAATAGCCGTATTCCCGCGCCAATCGGACGGTCCGTGACCGAAACGCAACCCGGCCCGGATCAGCTCGTGCCCGAGTCATCCTTCGTGGACGGAGCAGACGCATCGGACGGGACGTCAGCAGGCGGCGCGGGCTGGGCCGGCAGCACCGTCGAGGCCTCGGCCGACGGGGCCTTCGGCGCCTCGTCGGAGGGCGTGGCCGGGGCATGCACCGACGGCGCGGGCTGAGCGGGCGGAGTGGGCTGAGCGGGCGGAGTGGGCTGGGCCGGCGGAGTGGGCTGGGCGGCGTACCCGGCGGGGTCGCCCAGCCGGATGCCGGCGGCCTCCGCCAGGGCGACGTCCAGGCGCTCCTTGCGGATCCGGCGGTCGATGTACATCACGCCGTTGGCGAGCGGCGTCAGCGGGGCGGTCGCCGCGACGATCAGCAGCACGAACAGCAGGCCGATCACCAGCACGGTGGTCAGCGCGCCGGCGCCGGGCAGGGCGTCGGTCGCCTGCGTGTCGTAGGTGTAGGGGTCGTTGTCCGGCATCACCGCGGTGAGGACGATGCCGAACGGGTAGCTCACGATGTTGGACGCGAGGCGGCCGATCAGCCACACCACGAAGGACAGCAGCAGGCTGCGCCACCAGTTGCCCTCGTTCAGCCGCCAGGCCCGGCGGATCGCGCCGACCGCGGTGGTCTCCTCCAGCACCAGCACGGGCACCTGGAGGACCAGGCGGATGTTGACGAAGACGGCGGCCACCACCGCGGCCGGGGCCATCACCAGGGCGAACAGCGAGACCAGCGGGCTGTCCGCGGCCACCGCCCAGCCGATCGGGCCGCCCACCGCGAGGCCGACCAGCAGCACCAGCGGCACCACCACCAGCGCCTGCGACAGCAGGGCCGACCAGACCCGGGGCAGCGCCTCGCGCCAGGCCTGACCGGCCGTCATCGGGCGTCCGAGGGCGGCCGCGCGGAGCACGACCGTGGACAGCGGGCCGGCGACCGCGTACTGGGCGAGCAGCACCAGGAGGAACACCAGGGTCAGCAGCAGCATCGGGCCGACCACGTCCCACACCTGCTGGCCGGTCGCCGAACCGTCGTCCGGCAGCCGGTCGATCGCGTCGCGCAGGTCGCCCACGAAGAGCACCGAGAACAGCACCACCGGCACCGCGCCGATGCCGGTGACCGCCAGCAGCGGCAGGAACAGCGCCTTGAAGTACCGGCGGACGGTGTCGAACACGGCGCTGAACATCTCGCCGAAGGACAGCGGGCGCAGCGGGATGACGCCCGGCTTCGGGGCGAGCGGCGTGGTCCCCCAGGGACCGTGTCCCCACCCGCCGGGTGCTCCCGCTCCCCAGCCCGTGTGTCCGTACCCCTGGCCGTAACCCGGGCCGTGGCCCTGACCGTAGGGCTGTCCGTAGCCCCACTGGCCGCCGGGCTGCTGCCCGGGACCGCCGCTGTCCCCGCTCATTCCGTACCCCTCCTGAGGCTCTCGTCCCGTGCGTGCGCCGGGTTTCGGACGAGCCTAGGGCTCCCCGGCGACCATTCCTGCGGCGGCCCTGGCCGTTCCGGGCCGGGGCCGCCGCGGGCCGACGGCGTGTCAGCCGAGCTGGCGCAGGGCGTCGGTGGCGATCTTCTCGAAGACGTCGAGGTCGCTGGCGAAGATCGAGTCCGGCACCGGCCAGTGGACCACCAGCTCGGTGATGCCCAGCTCCCGGTAGGTTCCCGCCCAGTCGACGAAGGCGTCCACCGACTGCAGCGGCTTCTCCGCGGTGGAGCCCTGCAACAGCAGCTTGTCCAACTCGGCGACGTCCCGGCCGCGTTGCTCGCAGGCCTCGGTCAGCTTGCCGATCTGCCGGGCGATCACCTCGGGCGCCTGCTCCACCGGCACGTCCGCCGGCCCGCGCGGGTCGCCGTACGTCACCCAGCCCTGCCCGTACTCGGCCGCCAGCCGCAGGCCGCGCGGCCCGGTCGCCGCCACGTAGAACGGGAGCCGCGGGCGCTGGACGCAGCCCGGGATGTTCCGCGCCTCCACCGCCGAGTAGTACGCCCCCTCCCGGGTGGTGGTCCCGTTGGTCAGCAACTCGTCCAACAGCGGAAGGAATTCACCGAACCGGTCGGCCCGCTCCTTGGGCGACCAGGCCTCCTGTCCGAGCGCGGTCGCGTCGAACCCCGTCCCGCCGGCCCCGATCCCCAGCGACACCCGGCCGCCGGACACGTCGTCCAGCGTGATCAGTTCCTTCGCCAGCGTCACCGGGTGCCGGAAGTTCGGCGAGGTCACCAGCGTCCCGAGCCGGATCCGCTCGGTCGCGCACGCCGCGGCGGTGAGGGTCGGCACCGACCCGAACCACGGCTCGTCCCGGAAGCTCCGCCAGCTCAAGTGGTCGTACGTGTAAGCCGCGTGGAACCCCAGTTCCTCGGCCCGCCGCCACACCTTCTGTCCCTCGCTCCACCGGTGGATGGGGAGGATCACCGTGCTCAGTCGCATGCTCCCGACCTTACGCGGGCGAGGTTCGGGCAACGCGGAGCAACCGGTTCGAGCCTGACGGGCCGCAGGAATCACCAGGACCTGACTGGGTCGAGCACGGCGAGGAGCCGCTGCGCCGGCGCAAGCCCCGGTACTGCGCGCAGGAGGCCCGGCCCGGGGTCTCCGTGATCGGCGACCGGCTCGGTGAACCCGCCGCCGGGGGTCGGCGCCGGTGGTCCCGGGCGGCGCGCGGCCGTCGGGATCACCCGGTTCCGGCGGACGCCGCGTGAGTGGACCGTTCGTTCTCACCGGTGAGGCGTTTCCACGCCGTCCGGCCGGCAGGTTTCCCGGGGCGGTTCGGGAGGCGTCACACCGGCTTTGCCCGGTGGGGGAATTCCTTTCTCCGTTCGTACCGGCTTCGACTACGCTACGGCCGCGCGCAGGGGGGACCTCGCGCCGCCGCGGTCGGGCCGCGGCCCTTCGACTTCGAGGAAGACAGAGATGCGCATGGCCAGAAGTGCCCCACGTCGCATGCTGAGTGCCGGAATCGCGGTCGCCGCGCTCGGTACCGGATGCCTCGCCTTCGCCGGAGCGGCGCAGGCGGACCCGCAGCCGGTGACGTTCCAGCTCAAGGACCTGGTGCTCCAGCCGGGCGAGTCCGACCGACCGCTGTCCCCGGGGAGCGTCTTCGGCATCGCGGACGGCACGTGGGTCTTCGCCGTGAGCGCGAAGCCGCTGACCGACGCCGGCGCCTCGCTCCAACTCCCGGCCGGCGTCAGCGTCCACGTGAACACCAGGTACGAGAGCTCGCCCTGCGCACCGGTGGCCGGAACCGCGGGCGTGTACACCTGCGACGCCACTCCGCCCAACATCTTCTCCTCGCCGCTGATCGACGTGGCCGACACCGTGCCGGACGGCACGGTCGCCTACTACGGCGTGGCCTTCGTGCCGAAGGGCGGGAGCGTCACGGACGCCGTGGCCAAGGTGAAGACGGCGGGCAGCGGCCCGGCCGGCGGCCCGGCGAGCGAGGGGGCCGCGAAGGTCACCGTGGAGACGCGCGAGCACGTGGCCAGGAACACCGTCAAGGTGACCGCTCCGGACCTCCCGGCCGGCAAGTCGGTCACCCAGCAGGTGACGGTCCACGCGGTGGACCCGGGCAAGCTCCAGCTCCACTTCAACAGCGCCGAGGGCCAGCCCACTTGGCCCTACTTCCCGACCCCGATCGGCGTGAAGGTCACCGAGGCGACGGCGTCGCCCGCGGGGTCCTGCAACCACGTGACGAGCGAGCTCAACTCGCCGACCACGATCATCTGGTGCGACCTCCCCGCCGGTGACACCACCGTCTCCTACACCCTGGCCGCCCAGCCGGAACTGGTGAGCTGGAAGGTCGACGTCCGGGCCGAGTACCAGATCCTGACCTGGGGCGCCGGCAACCCCGAGGCGCACGGTGCGTTCGCCTTCCTCGGCACCACTCCCGCCCCGACCATCACCCCGACGCCGACCCCGACGCCGACCGACCCGGCGACCTCCCCGGCTCCGACGAGCCCGGCCCCGAGCGCCACGGGCACCCCGACCTCGACGCCGACGCCGACTCCGACCGGCTCCCCGGCCGCGACGACGAGCGCCCCGGTGGTCACCGGGACCACCGGCAACACCACCGGCACCACCACCTCCGGCACGCTGGCCAGCACCGGCGTGGACGGCCTTGCCCCCGTGGTGGGCGGCGGCCTCGCCCTGGTGGCCGGCGGCGCCGCGACCCTGGCGGCCCTCCGCCGCCGCCGCGGCTCGCACAGCTGACCCGGCGTCACGCGGAACAGTCGGCCGACCGCACTCCAGCGGCCGGCCGGCTGCCGTCATCTGCGGTACCGGACCGGTGCCCGCCCTACCGGCAGGAAGCCGCCGGGGTGGCTCATGCGCCGGGTTGCGGCCAGGGGAGGGGCTCGGGGCGGCGTTGCCACCACCAGCCGCGCAGGGCGAGTTCGAGGCGCGGGAGGCCCGTGGCTTCGGCGAGGGCCGCGCCCCGGTCTTCGACGGTGCGGGTGCGGAAGGCGTCGTCGACCAGGGTGAGGGCCTCGGCGAACCGGGTCGCGCTCTCGCCGTCGAGCTGGGCGGCCGTCCGCGTCAGTTCGTCCCGCAGCTCCAGGTCCTCCCGGTAGAAGGCGGCGGGGTACCAGCCGTCGGGCGGCCACCCGGTCGCCATGCGGGTGACGAGGGACTCCCAGGCGCCCAGGCGGGTGCGGGCGTACCACTCGGCCTCGGTCTGTTCGCCGCCCGCCGCCGCGTTCGCGGTCTTCCCGCGTTCGGCGGTCCAGGCGTGGAACGCGTCGCTGACGGGGGTGGCGACGCGGTGTTCGCGGATCACTTCGGGCTGCCGGTCCACCGGTACGTCCGGGAGCCCGGGGACCGGCCGGCCGACCGCGTCGAGGGTGTAGCCGGCGTCCTCGTCGTCCGACTCGTACAGCCGGGCCCTGGTCAGCAGGCCGTGCGGCGCCGCCAGCCAGTAGGCGCTCGGCAGGTGCTCGGCCGCGGCGAACAGCACCGGCTGCCCCAGTGCCTCGGCCAGCGCAGCGGCCAGCTCGGACTCCGCGGGGCGAACCGGGTGGCCGTCGGGCACGTACACGTCGAGGGCCCACGAGACGTCTCCGTGGACCGGCTCGTAGGTGCAGCTGACGGTGGCGTCCCAGTTCCGGTCGTCGTAGTCGTCCGCGCCTGCCACGTCGACCTCGTCCAGCGGCTGCCGGAACAGCTCCGCGAGGACGGCGGCGACGCGGTCCCGCGGCAGCATGCCGGTGAGGAGCACGTTGTAGGTCATTTGTGTTTCCCGTGGTAGACGGCGTGGGCCTTGCTGATCACGTGCGGATTGTCGCGGAACCGGGGATCCCTGGTGAAGGCCGGAACCTTGTCCGGGTCCCCGTCGGCCTTGGCCAGTTCCTTCAGCGCCGCGTACTCGTTCCGGTCCATGTTGACGATTCCGACACCGGAGTCCGGGAACACGGTTCCGTGCGGTTCGACGCCGTAGCTCCGGCCGTTGATCTCGTAGCGCTGGGTCTGCGCGTTCCAGTGCGCGTTGCCGGCCGCGATCTCCGCGACGTCCCGGTGCACGTCCTGCTCGTATCCGCGCAGGATGACGCTGTTCTGCGCCTTGACCTGACCGCCCTTCACGCCTGCGAGCGTGTGCCGTCGGTGCGGCGGGTTCAGGCTCTTTCCCCGCGCGGCGCCCGCGACGCCGTCCGCCACGGGCCAGGGTGGGCCGGCCGGCGCCTCCCCGTGCCCGGGCGCGTGCCCCTTGCCGGAGAGCGCGACCGGCCGGGCGTCCGTCTTCCCGTCCTCGAGGATCTTCTTGAGTTCGGTCGCGTGCTTCTCCTCGACCTCCGCGGTGTTCTTGGCCACCTTCCGGAGGTTCGTCCCGGTCTCCCGGTAGAGATTCGACACCGCCTTGCCGGCGTCCTCGGCGAGGGCCTTGCCGACCTTCTCCGCCCCGTCCTCCAGGGCCTTCACGATCCGGTTGGTCACTCGAAGCTCACCGCTCCGGCCTTGGCGCCGAACGCCTGGGCGTGGCCCGCGACCGCTTCGGCGTGGTCGTGCATCATGCGGGCGTGCGCCTCCAGGGCCTCCGGGTCGATCCGGAACCCGGAGCCTCCCCCGCCACCGCCGCCGGACACCCCGAGCGCCGCCTCCGCGGCCTGGAACACCATCCCCTGCACGGCGTTGGCCACCGTGTCCACCAGCGGACCGATCGCCGCCTCCACCACCTGCGCGACGATGTACTGCTCGAGCTGCTGTTCCAGGTAGTTGATCAGGCGCTTCGCGGTCTCCTCGATCAGGACCACCGCCGCCTCCGCCGCACCCAGCGTGGCCACCGCCGCCGCCTGGTCCGCCACGAACGCCGCCGCCAGCGCGACCAGTTCACCGATCGTCTCGACCTTCATCGCCACGATCACGCCCGCCGCGACGTCCAACGCGTCCGCCACCACGTGGCAGGCCTGCACCAGCTCGTTGAAGTGGCTGTCCGACAGCGACGCCCACTTCGCCAGCAGCGCCTCGTACGACGCACCCTCGTACGCCTGCCCCAACTGCCGGACCGTCGACGTCGACTGCTGGTGCACCGACTCCACGTTCTGCGCGAACTCCCGCACATGGGAGGCGAACTCGCGCACCTTGTCCTCGTTCACCGTCGGCCAGTTGATCCCGATGAACGACAGGAACTCCACCACCTCGCCAGGCAGCTCGATCGCCATGCCACGCCCTCCCCCGACGGCATCCACCTTTTCCGCTCGAACGTAGATCCGAGAGCGCCGGGGAAGAGCGGACTTTCCGAAACCATGACCCTTTCGGGGCCGGTCCTGGGGGAGTCGGCGGTGGAACGGCCGGCGCGGCCGGCGCGGCGGGTGCGGTCCGGGGCGTCCGGGGGCCGAGTCGGGCGGGATCGTTCATCCGCGTTCTCCGGGACGCCACGGCGGGGTTGCCGGGTGTTGGCCGGCCGCTGGGACGCTCACGGGCACATTCAGCCATGCTTCGCAGGGAGTGTCATGCGATTCCGAGTCCCGTCCGCGGTACCGCTGTTGGCGGTCGGTGCGGCCCTGGTCACTGTTGCCGCGACGGCGCCGAGTGCGGTGGCCGCGCCCGGTGCGCCGGGGCAGCGTCCGTCGTTCTGCGGGCACGACAACCGGCACACGCCGTTCGCCGGGTACCTGTGCGCCCGGCCCGGTGAGCTGCTGGACGTGCGGATCGGCGACGTCCACCCGACGCAGCCCTCGCTCGGCTACGACGAGGTGTACTACAAGCTCGGCCGGTACACGCTCGGCAAGGACGCGATCAACAAGAAGTTCAGCGACTGGTGCGAGGCGGACGGCCGGGTCGAGGCGGTCGCCGTGCAGCCGGGCGCACGGCTGGACGACCCGTCCTCGTTCACCTGCGCGCTGCCGGTCGGCGCGGAGACCGCGGACAGCGAGGCCGCGATGAAGACCGTGGTGATCGGCCCGGGCGGCGAACCGTTCCTGACGGACGGCCACCACACGCTGACCTCGTTCTACGAGACGCCGGACGGCGGCGCGGACCTGCACGTGCGGCTGCGGGTGCTGGCGAACCTGAGCACCCTGACCCAGAAGGACTTCTGGGCGCGGATGCAGGCCGAGAAGTGGGTGTACCTGCGCGACCCGCAGGGCAACCCCGTGAAGACCGACAAGCTGCCGGCCTCGGTCGGGCTGGCCAACTTCCAGGACGACACGTACCGGAGCCTGCTCTACTTCGGCCGCGACATCGGCTACACCCAGAACTCGGTGCCGTTCCAGGAGTTCTACTGGGGCAGTTGGATCCGGGACGCCTCCCCGGTCGACCTGTCCGGCTGGGACCGGTCGGACCTGACCAGCTACCTGGCCGCCGTGAAGGCCACCACCCAGGCGATGACCGCGCTGCCGAAGACCGCCGTGGTCGACTCCGGCTTCACCGCCGGCGACCTGGACGCGCTGGACCGGTGGAACGCCGGGAAGGCCGCCGACAAGGGCGAGTTCGCCAAGCTGAGCAAGCCCTACTCGGACGCCAAGCCGGGCAAGCTGGCGTACGCGCTCGAGTACAAGAAGGTCAACGGCCTGAACTGAGGGCGTGCGGAAGCGCGGGGGCCGGCGGATGTCCGCCGGCCCCCTTCCGCGTGCTCCGGTTCAGGAGCCGAGCAGGTTCGTCGCCGGTGCCTCGCCGGGCTTCCCGGTAGCCGCTTTGGAGACCTGATCGGCCGTCAGCGCCTTCTTCCACACCTGGACGTCGGTGATCGAGCCGTTCCAGGCGTCCGCCCACGCCGACTTGTAGCGGGCCCGGCCGAGCTCCAGCGGGCCGGTGCCGGCGACGATCGACGGAGCGGGAGTGGTCTGGGCGAGGGTGCCGTCCACGTACAGCGAGATGGTCTTCGCCTTGGCGTTGTAGACGCCGGTCAGCGTGGTCCAGCGACCGGTGGCCGCGGCCGCGGTGGACAGCGCCGTCGCGCTCTTGCCGGCCTCGTTGGCGGTCTGCACCTTGAAGACCCAGCGGTTCTTGTTGGCGCCCGCGTCCTCGCGGCCCAGGTAGAAGGAGAAGAACTGCTCGCCGTTCTGCGACAGCGCCGCCTTGGACGCGCTCGCGGCGTCGTTGCGGACCACGGCCGAGACGGTGAAGTCCTTCGTGGTGTCCACGGACGCGCCGGCGGCCTCGGCGAAACCGTCGCCGGTGCCGGTGAGTTGCAGCGCCTTGCCGTCCCGGCCGTCGGCGGCGCCGACCTTCGCGGCGCTGCCGAGCTTGAGGCCGGGCACCGAGCCGGAACCGTCAGCGGCGGAGTCCTCGTGGCCGCTCTGGCCGCCCTGCCCGTCCTTTCCGCTCGCGCTCGCGGACGGCTTGGCAGCCGGGGACGCCGTGGCACCGGCGGCGGCGGTCTTGGGTGTTGACGGGCCGTCGGCGGAGTCCTGCACCATCACGGCGACGGCGACCATCGCACCGACCGCCACCAGGCCGGTGGCCAGCGCGGTGATGCCCAGGGTCCGCTTGCGGCGGGCCTCCCGCTCCTCGGCCTCCGTCATCGCCCGCCAGTACGCCGCCTCCGCGCCCCCTGCCGCCGGCTCTCTCATCGCGTCCGCGCTGCCCGCCGCCCGCCTGCCCGCCACGTTCTCCCCGATCCGTCCGCTTGCTTCGTCGGCGGAACTCTAGGCGGCCCGGTTCGAACGCGCGAACCGGAACGCCGCGCAGCCCTTCGCCCCGAACACCGCAACGGGCGTCGGAGCGAAGGGAGTTGAAGCGATTTCGGTCAGCCGCGGTGGGCCGCCCGACGGCGGGCCGCCAGCGCGACGCCGCCGGCGCCGAGCAGCACCAGGACGGTGCCGCCGATCAGCATCGGAGTCGAGCCGGAGCCGCCGCCGGTGGAGGCGAGGTTCCCGGTGCCGACCGGGCTGGAGGTCGGGGTCGGCGTGGCGCCCGCGTTCAGGGCGGCCGGGACGGCGGCCGGACCGGCGGCCTCCTTCCCGCCCGCGGTCGGCGTCGGGTCGGCCGGCGTCGACAGGGTGGCGGCCGGGGTGCTCGGGGCCTTGGTGGTGGCGGTGGGCGCGGGGGTGGTCGGGGCACCGGGGTGGACGATCGGCAGGACGATGCGCGGGCCGGAGGCGAGGTGGGCACCCTGAGCGCTCCGGGCACTGGTGTAGACCTCCATCTGCTGCTGCGCCCGGTTGGAGTGGGTGGTGACCGACACGCGGAACTGGAACTCGACGGCCGCGCCGGGGGCCAGGTCGGTGGCGAGCGAGGAGTAGTCGCCGCGCAGCGTCGGGTCGCAGCCCCACTTCATCGGGACGGCCTTCCAATCGCCTCCGGTCCTGACCTCCAGCGCGAGGTCCTCCGGGTGCAGGATGCTGCCCTTCTCACCCGAGTCGTTGAAGAAGGCGATGAACGGCTGGACTCCCCTGAGATCCTCCGTACCGGTGTTGCTGATCGTGACGCCGATCTGCACCGGCGTGCCGCCCGCAGTGACGGTGTCGGCATCCCGCCAGACCCCGTCGATGCGCGCCTTCGGGTCCGCGGCCGGGGCGGCCGCCGGAGCGGAAGCGGACGGCGACGCGGCCGGAGCGGACGCCGAGGCGGAGGCCGCCGGCGCCGAGGCGGAGGCCACCGGGGTCGGCGATTCGTCACCGCAGGCCCAGGCACTGCCCGCCCCGCCGAGGACGGGGACGGTGGCACCGAGGACGGCGGTGGCGGCGAGGACGGCGAGGCGGGCGCGGCGGCTGCGGACGGACATCGGGAGTTCCCCCCAGGAACTGGTGATGGCGAGTGGTGGTTTCGGCGGGTGCCCCTGTTCGTTTCCGCTGGCCGGGCGAGCGCCGTTGAGAGAATTCTGTCGACCCGATGTCCAGTGCGGATCGGTGATTCGTCACCGAACGGCAACAGCCGGGCGCACCCGTACGGCGCGGCGCGGCACCGGCGCTGACGGCCCGTCATCCGGCGTCGGCGTCCTGCGGGTCCTTACCCTCCGCCGATACGGGGCGGGGGTATCGTGGCGGGGATGGAGCGGAGCGGTCGGACGACGGGCCCCGCCGGGCGGACGGTCGCCCGGTGGGCGGTGCTGTGCGCCCTGCTGCTCGGGCTGTTCCTGATGCACGGGAGCCCGGCGAGCGCCGCCGGCTGCCACCGGCCGGAGGGCACTTCCCCGGTGACGGCCCACTCGGGGGCGCATGCCGATGAGAGGGGCGGGCGGGTTTCCGCCGCTGCGCCGGGCGCGCACGGACGGTCGTCCGTCGACTGCGTCTCCACCCAGGCCCGCGACCGGTCGCCGCTGGCCGGCCCGTCCGCCGCCGCGCCGTGGAGCCACCCGCAGCCGCCCGCCCTCACCGGACCGCTGCGGACCGGCGGGGCGGAGAGCGGCCGGTCGCCGCCGGACGGCGGGCGGGAGTTGCTGACCCGGGTCTGCGTCGCGCGCAGGTGAGGGTGCCACCCGGCCGTCCCTGCGGGGGCCGCCGGGCGCCGCGTCCTGTCCGCGAACGCGCACCGCCGGTGCGCGCGCACCCTGGAGCGAACTCCGATGACCCGCACCACCACGACCACCCGCCGCGCCCTCCTGGCCGGCGCGGCAGCCGCCGCGCTCGCCCTGACGCTGACCGCCTGCGGCAGCGACGCGATGCCCGGCATGGACCACGGCGCCGCGCCGTCCGCGACGGGCTCCCCCGCCGGGCACGACATGCCGGGGATGAGCCACGGCCCGGACGGCATGGCGGGCATGCCCGGCAAGGGCCACGGCGCCGACGGGCTGGCCGCCGAGCAGGGCGGCTACCGCCTGGACGGCAGCCTCGCCGGCTCCGAGTACCGGTTCACCGTGACCGGACCGGACGGCAAGGTGCTGACCGACTACCAGCCCGAGCAGACCAAGGAGATGCACTTCTACGCGATCCGCTCCGACCTGTCCGGCTTCCAGCACCTGCACCCGGTGCGGGGCGCCGACGGCGCCTGGACGGCCCCGCTGGCCGCCCTGCAGCCCGGCGAGTGGCGGATGTACGCCTCGTTCATCCCCGGCGCGGGCAGCGGCAAGGGCACCGGCCTGGTGCTCAGCCGCACCGCGACGGTGGCGGGGCAGGCCGCCGCGGTGCCGCTGCCGGCGGCCGCCGCGAGCACCACCGTCGACGGGTACACGGTGGCGGTGGCGGGCACCCCGAAGGCCGGCGCGGCCGGGGAGCTGACCGTCACCGTGACCAAGGACGGGAAGCCGGTCACCGACCTGGAGCCCTACCTGGAGACGTACGCGCACCTGACCGCCTTCCACGCCGGCGACCAGGCGTTCGCGCACCTGCACCCGGAGAACCCGGCGGCCGCCGGGGCGGGCGGCGGGCCGACCCTGTCGTTCCACGCCGAGCTGCCGAAGGCCGGCGACTGGCGGCTGTTCCTGCAGTTCCAGACCGGCGGCACCCTGCACACCGCGGCGCTCACCCTGAACGTCGCGGCCTGACGCCGCCCGGGCCCGTCCCCCGTCCGGGGCGGGCCCGGTTCCCGCACGGGTGCGCGAAGATGGACGGGTGACCACCTCCCCGCGCCCCCGCCTGATCGCCACCGACCTCGACGGCACCCTGCTGTGCCCCGGCGGGACGGTCTCCGCCCGGACGGCCGCCGCGCTGGCCGCCGCCGAGGCCGGCGGGGTGCAGGTGGTGTTCGTCACCGGCCGCCCGCCGCGCTGGATGCGGCACCTCGGCCCGCACATCGGCGGCCACGGCGTGGCGATCTGCTCCAACGGCGGCGCGGTGGTCGACGTCCGGCGCGGCGAGCTGCTGGAGAGCTGCCCGCTGGACGTCGCCGACGCGCTGACCGTCGTGGACCGGCTGCGCGCCGAACTGCCGGGCACCGCCTTCGCGTTCGAGTTCCCGGGCGGCTTCGCCCGGGAGGCGGGGTACACCGTCTTCCACGGCGAGTCCGAGACGGACCATCCGGTCGGGCCGGCCGCCGAACTGCTCGCCTCCGGCGCGGTGGACGGCCTGTTCAAGCTGCTCGGCAAGCACCCCGACCTGTCCCCCGACGAGTTCCTCGACCGCGCCCGCGCCGTCGTCGGCCCGCTCGCCGAGGTGACCCGCTCCAGCCCGATCCCGCTGATCGAGATCAGCGCCCCCGGGGTCACCAAGGCCACCAGCCTGGCCCGCTGGTGCCTCCGCCACGGCATCGACGCGGCGGAGGTCGTCGCGTTCGGCGACATGCCGAACGACCTGGAGATGCTGGCCTGGGCCGGCCAGTCCTACGCCGTCGCCAACGCCCACCCGCTGGTCCTCGCCTCGGTCGCCCGGCACACCGTCAGCAACGAGCACGACGGCGTCGCCGCCGTCATCGAGACCCTGATCTGACGCTCCGTCACCGGGCGGATCGCCGTCCGGCCGTCAGAGGCGGGCCGTCCAGCGGACCCGGGTGCCCTTGGACTGGGGGCCGGGCTCGTGCCAGGCGTCGCCGCCGAGGGCTTCGGCGCGGCGGGTGAGGTTGCGCAGGCCGGAGCGCCGGCCGCCGTCGGGGATGCCGACGCCGTCGTCGGTGACGGTGAGGAGGACGCCCGGCAGGCCGGGGCAGGTCGGGTCGGGGGCGACGGGGCGGCCGTCGGGGCCGAGGTGCACGGTGGCGTCGAGTTCGACGGCGACCCGGGAGGCGCGGGCGTGGCGGGCGGTGTTGGAGAGCATTTCCCGCAGGGCGGCGAGCAGTTGGCGGGAGGCCTGTTCGCCGACCAGGCTCTCGACCGGGCCGGTGAAGGTGATGGTCGGCCGGAAGCCGAGCGCGGCCGCGGCCTGGCTGCCCTCGCGCAGGACCCGGGTGCGGAGGGTGTCGGGCTCGTCGTCGGTGTCGCCGTGCTGGAGGGCGTAGATGGTGGTGCGGACTTCCTGGATGGTGGCGTCGAGTTCGTCGACGGCCTGGCCGATGCGCTCCTGGACCTCGGGGACGACGGCCCGGCGGGCCGCGCCCTCCAGCATCATGCCGGTGGCGAAGAGCCGTTGGATGACCAGGTCGTGCAGGTCGCGGGCGATCCGGTCGCGGTCCTGGAAGACCGCCAGGCGCTGCTGGTTGCGCTGGTACTCGGCGAGGCGCAGGGCCAGTGCGGCCTGCGAGGCGAAGGTCTCGGCGAGTTGCCGTTCGGTGTCGGTGAACGGGGCGGTGCCGGCCTGCCGCCACACGCACAGGGCGCCCAGTACCCGTCCGGCGGAGACCATCGGCACGGCCATGGCGGGCCCGAACTCGCGGGCCAGGCGGTCGAACTGGCCGTCGGAGGCGGCGTCGGGGGCGGCGGCGAGGTCGTCGAGGAAGACGGTTTCGCCGGCCAGCAGCCGGGGGGCGAGGCCGTGTTCGGGGAGCAGTTCGCCGGTGAGGTAGGCGGCGCGTTCGCCGGAGGCGTGGGCGACCCGCATGCGGTCCTCGCCGGCCGGCAGCAGGACCATGCCGAGGGCGCCCTCGGCGAGTTCGCGGACCTGTTCGGCGGCGACGGTGAGGGCGATCTGCGCCTCGTCGGTGGACAGCAGCGAGGTGGTGACGGCGGCGGCGCCGGTGATCCAGCGTTCGCGGCGGCGGCCCTGCTCGTACAGCCGGGAGTTCTCGATGGCGACGCCCGCGGCGGCGGCCAGGGCCAGCACCACCTGCTCGTCCTCGGGGGTGAAGGAGCCGCCGCCCTGCTTCTCGGTCAAGTAGAGGTTGCCGAAGACCTCGCCGCGGACCCGGATCGGCACGCCGAGGAAGGACACCATCGGCGGGTGTGCGGCGGGGAAGCCGACCGAGCGCGGGTCGGTGGACAGGTCGGTGAGCCGCAGCGGCCGGGGGTCGTCGATCAGCGCGCCGAGGATGCCGCGCCCGGTCGGCAGGTGGCCGATCCGGCGGGCGGTCTCGTCGTCGACGCCGACGTGGATGAAGTCGGACAGGCCGCTGCCGTGCGGGTTGACCACGCCGAGCGCGGCGTACCGGGCGTCGACGAGTTCGGCCGCGCCGGAGGCGATCCGCTGCAGGGTGGCGTGCGGGTCGAGTCCGGCGCCGACCGAGACCACGGCCTCCAGCAGCCGCTGCATCCGGTCGGTGACGGCGGCGGCGGACTGCAGCCGCTCCGAGACCTCGGTGACGAGGGTGTCCAGCCCGAGCGAGGAGATCTCGGGGATGTGCGGTGGACCGCTCTCGGCGGACGGCTGACCCATGCCACCAGTGTGCCTGTTCGACCCGGTTCGTCCGGGCTTTCGAGCCCCGCGACACCGGGCCGGCCGGGCCGGCACGGCGGCCGTCCCGGGTCGGCCGGCACAGCCTCCGCTCAGGCGGCCACCGGGCGGGCCTCGCCGGCGCGTTCCCGGGCCAGCATCGCGGCGAGCCGCCCGCCGGGCCGGTCGGCCAGCTGCGACCAGCGGCCGCGCTCGACCACCCTGCCGTCGTCGAGCACCAGCACCTCGTCCACGCTGCTGTCGTCCAGGCCGGCCAGCCGGTGGGTGATCAGCAGCGTGGTGCGGCCCTCGGTGGCGGCCAGCAGGTCGGCGGTCAGGGCGTCGGCGGTGGCCGCGTCGAGGTGTTCGGCGGGTTCGTCGAGGATCAGCACGGGGAAGTCGGCGAGCAGCGCGCGGGCCAGGGCGAGGCGCTGGCGCTGGCCGCCGGAGAGTCGGGCGCCGTGTTCGCCGACCATGGTGTCGAGGCCCTCGGGCAGGCTGTCGACCCAGTCGAGCAGGCGGGCCCGGGCGAGGGCGGCGCGCAGTCGCGGCTCGTCGGCGTCGGGGCGGGCCAGGCGCAGGTTCTCGCGGACCGAGCTGTCGAAGACGTGGGCGTCCTGCGCGCACAGGCCGATCACCCGGCGGACGTCCTCGCCGGCGAGGTCGCGGGTGTCGACGGCGTCGGCCAGCCGCACGGAGCCGGCGGAGGGCTCGACGAAGCGCAGCAGGACGTGCGCGAGGGTGGTCTTGCCGGAGCCGGACGGGCCGACCACGGCGACCCGCCGGCCGGGCCGCAGTTCGAGGTCGACGCCGCGCAGCGCGTCGTGTGCGGCGCCGGGCCAGCGGGCGGTCAGGCCGCTGACGCGGAGCGGGAGTTGCGCGGCGGGCAGCGGCTGGGGGTCGGCGGGTTCGGTCACCGGGAGGGGCGCGGCCAGGACTTCGGCGAGGCGTTCCTGCGAGGCCCTGGCGCGTTCGCGGAAGCGGACCGCGGTGGGCATGGCGGCGACGGCCTCGAACGCGGCCAGCGGGGTGAGCACCACGACGGCCAGGCAGACGCCGGGCAGTGCGCCGGAGGCGACGCCGCGGACGCCGACCGCGGCGGCGGCGACCACCGTCAGGCCGGTCACCAGGGCGACCAGGCCGGCGGAGAGCGCGCCGGTGGCCGCGGAGCGCCCGGCCAGCCGGGTCAGCGCGGCGTCGGCGGCGCGGGTGGCGCGGAGCCGGGCGGGGAGGGCGCCGGCGACGGTCAGTTCGGCGGTGCCGGTGAGGGTGTCCAGGACGGCGGTGGCCAGTTCGCCCTTGGCGGGGGCGTGCCGGCGTTCGGTGCGGCCGGAGATCCGGCGTTCCAGGGCGGGGACGCCGGCGCCGGCGAGCAGCAGGCCGAGGGCGAGCACCGCCCCGGCGAGCGGGAGGAACGCGGCGAGGGCGGCGGAGGCGGCCAGCGAGACCACGGCGGCGACCGCGGCGGGCAGCCGCCAGCGCAGGTGGAAGTCCTGTACCGCGTCGACGTCGGCGACCAGCCGGGACAGCAGGTCGCCGCGCCGGAACTGCGGGAGGCCGGCGGGGGCGAGCTGTTCCAGGCGGCGGTAGACGGCGGTGCGGATGCCGCCGAGGGCCTTGAGCACGGCGTCGTGCGAGACCAGCCGCTCGGCGTAGCGGAACACGCTGCGGCCGATGCCGAACGCCCGGACGGAGGTGACGGCGACCATCAGGTAAAGCACGGGCGGCATCTGGGAGGCGCGGGAGATCAGCCAGCCGGAGGTGCCCATCAGCGCGACGGCGCAGCCGAGGGCGAGCGAGCCGAGGAGCACGGCGAGCCACATCCGGGGCACCCGGGGCGGGGCGGCGGGCGCGGGGTCGTCCTCGGGTGCGGGGCGGGGTCCGGGCAGGGCGGCCCGCGGGGCCGGGGTGGCGGCGGGAACGGGGGCGGGGGCGGGGGCGGGGGCGCCGGGCAGGCGGACGTGGTGGTCGGCCAGGGCGACCAGTGCCGGCCGGTGGGTGATCAGCAGGACGGTGCGGTCGATCCGGCCGAGGGTGTCCAGCAGGGCGGCCTCGGTGACCGGGTCGAGGTGCGCGGTGGGTTCGTCGAGGACGAGCAGCGGCCGGTCGGCGAGCAGGGCGCGGGCCAGGGCGAGGCGCTGGCGCTGGCCGGCGGAGAGGCCGTGGCCGTTCTCGGCGAGCCGGGTGCCGGGGGCGGCGAAGTCGACGTGGGCGGCGGCGAGGGCGGCGGCGAGTTCGGCGTCGGTGGCGTCGGGGCGGGCGAGGCGGACGTTGTCGGCGACGGTTCCGGCGAACAGGTGGGGGTGCTGCGGGACCCAGGCGAGTTGGGCGTGCCAGCTCGCCGGGTCGGTGTCGGCGAGCGGCTGGTCGCCGATCAGGACGCGGCCGGCGTCGGGGCGGACGAAGCCGAGCAGGACGTTCACCAGGGTGGTCTTGCCCGCCCCGCTGGGTCCGGTGAGGACGGTGGTGCGGCCGGCCGGCAGCACCAGCGAGACGTCGTGCAGGGCGTCCTGCGCGCGGCCCGGGTGGCGGACCGTCAGGCCTTCGATCCGGATGTCCGTGCCGGCCACCGGCGGTGCCGGGCGGCGGCCGGTGTCGGGCAGCGGGGTCTCCAGCACCTCGAAGATCCGGCCGGCGGCGGCCAGGCCCTCGGCGCTGGAGTGGTACAGCGCGCCGACCTGGCGCAGCGGCAGGTAGACCTCGGGGGCGAGGACCAGCACCAGCAGGCCGGTCTCCAGGTCGAGGGTGCCGTCGACCAGGCGGAAGCCGATCGACACGGCGACCAGGGCGACGGAGAGGGTGGAGAGCAGTTCCAGGGCGAAGGAGGAGACGAAGGCCAGCCGCAGGGTGCGCAGGGTGGCGCGGCGGTAGTCCTCGGTGATCCGGCCGATCGCGGCGGCCTGGGCCTTGGCGCGGCCGAAGACCTTGAGGGTGGGCAGGCCGGCGACGACGTCGAGGAAGTGGTGGGAGAGCCGGGACAGGCCGGCGAACTGGCGGTCCGTCCGGGCCTGGGTGGCCCAGCCGATGAGGATCATGAAGAGCGGGATCAGCGGCAGCGTCCCGCAGATGATCGCGGCGGACGCCCAGTCGGCGCCGAGGATGCGGGCCAGGACGACCACCGGGACGACCACGGCGAGTGCCAGTTGCGGCAGGTAGCGGGCGAAGTAGTCGTCGAGGGCGTCGACGCCGCGGGTGGCGAGGGTGGCCAGGTCGCCGCTGCGGCGGCCGGCGAGGTGGGCGGGGCCGAGCGCGGTGGCGTGGTCGAGCAGCCGCCGCCGCAGGGTGGACTTCACGGTGGCGACCGAGCGGTGCGCGGTGAGTTCGGTGAGCCAGGCGACCAGGGCCCGTCCGAGCGTCACCGCGGCGAGGCCGAGCAGCGGCCCCCACAGCGGCGACTGGCCGCGCTGGAAGGCCCGGACCACCAGGTCGGCGATCAGCGCGGCCTGGGCGACCAGCAGGGCCGCGCCGACCCCGCCGAGCACGACGGAGCCGGCGAGGAAGGCGCGGGTGGTGCGGGCGTACGCCAGCAGCCGAGGGTCGATCGGACGCATCCGCTGCCGGCTGTCCATCGGGCGGTACTCCTGGTCAGTGGTGGGCGGGGGCGGGGATGTGCTGCACGCCGATCCGGCGGCGGAAGACCCAGTACGTCCAGCCCTGGTAGAGCAGCACGAGCGGGGTGAAGACCACCGCGACCACGGTCATCACCTTGAGCGTGTAGCCCGAGGACGAGGCGTTGCTGACGGTCAGCGACCAGTCGGGGTTCAGGGTGGACGGCATCACGTCGGGGAACAGCGACAGGAAGAGCATGCCGACGGCGGCGACGATGGTCAGTCCGCTGAGGCCGAACGCCCAGCCCTCGCGGCCCGCCTGGTTGGCGCCGAGGGCGCCGACCAGGGCGAGCACGGCGACGATCGTGGCGGCGAGGCTCCAGTGGTTGCCGGAGTCGATCTGGGTCCAGATCAGGAAGGCCAGGGCGAGCACGGCGGTGACCAGTCCGAGCACGGTGGCCTGGACGCGGGCCCGGAGCCGGATCTCGCCGGTGGTCTTCAGGGCGGCGAACACCGCGCCGTGGAAGGTGAACAGCACCAGGGTGGTGAGTCCGCCGAGCAGGGCGTAGGGGTTGAGCAGGTCCCAGAGGGTTCCGACGTAGTTCTTGTCCTGGTCGATCTCGACGCCGCGGACGATGTTGCCGAAGGCGACGCCCCACAGGAAGGCGGGCAGCAGGGAGGTCCAGAAGATGGCGAGTTCCCAGTTGCGCTGCCAGCGTTCGCCGCTGCGCTGGTGCCGGTACTCGAAGGAGACGCCGCGGACGATCAGGCAGACCAGGATGAGCAGCAGCGGGACGAAGAACCCGCTGAACAGGGTGGCGTACCAGTCGGGGAAGGCCGCGAAGGTGGCGCCGCCGGCGGTGAGCAGCCACACCTCGTTGCCGTCCCAGACCGGGCCGATGGTGTTGATCAGGACGCGGCGTTCGGCGGTGTTGCGGGCCAGCAGCCGGGTGAGGATCCCGATGCCGAAGTCGAAGCCCTCCAGGAAGAAGTAGCCGATCCACAGGACGGCGATCAGGATGAACCAGAGGTCGTGCAGGTGCATGTGATCCGTCCTCAGTACGCGAAGGCGAGGGGCTTGTCGGCGTCCTCGTCCTCGGAGGGGCCGCGCAGCGTCGGGTCCTTGGCGGGCGGCTTCTCGTCGGTGTCGGGGCCGGCGGCGGCGTACTTGGCGAGCAGCTTCACCTCGATCACGGCGAGGATCGCGTAGAGCGCGGTCAGCGTGCACAGGCCGAGGACCTGGGTGCCGACGCTGACGTTGGGGGAGACCGCGTCGCGGGTGCGCATCAGGCCGAACACCACCCAGGGCTGGCGGCCCATCTCGGTGAAGATCCAGCCGAAGCTGTTGGCGATCAGCGGGAAGCCCATGGTGAGGATGCCGATCCGCCAGCTCCACCGGGTGAAGAAGACGTTCATCTCCCGGTTCTTCGTCAGCATCAGCTTCGGCGGCTCGTCGTCGCCGGTGCGGTGCTCGGGGGCCAGCCAGAACTTCCGGCGGGTGGTCCACAGGCCGATCAGCGCGGCGACGAAGGACGTCATGCCGAAGCCGATCATCAGCCGGAATCCCCAGTAGGTGACGAAGATGTTGGGGATGTAGTCGGTGGGCTGCCCGCCGTGCTGGGCGGCCTCGGCGGCGGCGGTGTCGTTGATGCCGGGGACTTCGGACGAGAAGTCGTTGTGGGCGAGGAAGGACAGTATTCCGGGGATCTCCAGGGCGACCGAGTTGTGGCCCTTGGAGACGTCGCCGACGGCGAACACCGAGAACGGGGCGGGGGCCTGGGTGTCCCAGAGCGCCTCGGCGGCGGCCATCTTCATCGGCTGCTGCTCGAACATCACCTTGCCGAGGGTGTCGCCGCTGATCGCGGTGCCGAGGCCGGCGACCACGGCGATGGCCAGGCCGAAGCGCAGCGAGGTGCGCATGGCGGCGGTCTTCCGCTTGTCGGGCTGCTTGCCCTGCTTGGCGCGCCACAGGTGGAAGCTGGCGATGCCGACCACGAACGCGGCGCCGGTGAGGAAGGCCGCGGTCAGGGTGTGGAAGACCTGCACCAGGGTGGTGTTCTGGGTCAGTACCCGGACGATGTCGGTGAGTTGGGCCTTGCCGGTGGCCGGGTCGATCCGGTAGCCGACCGGGTGCTGCATCCAGGAGTTGGCGGCCAGGATGAAGTACGCGGACAGCGCGGTGCCGATGGCGACCATCCAGATGCAGGCCAGGTGGATCTTCTTCGGGAGCTTGTCCCAGCCGAAGATCCAGAGCCCGATGAAGGTGGACTCGAAGAAGAACGCGATCAGCGCCTCCATCGCCAGCGGGGCGCCGAACACGTCGCCGACGAACCGGGAGTAGTCGGACCAGTTCATGCCGAACTGGAACTCCTGGACGATGCCGGTGACCACGCCCATGGCGATGTTGATCAGGAAGAGCTTGCCCCAGAACTTGGTGGCGTGGAAGTACTTCTCCTTGCCGGTGCGCACCCACGCGGTCTGCAGGCAGGCGACGATCGACGCCAGGCTGATGGTGAGTGGGACGAAGAGGAAGTGGTAGACGGTGGTGATGCCGAACTGCCATCGCGAGATGGTCTCGTGAGCGACTGCTAGGTCCACTGCGCCCTCTCTCACAGGATGTGCAAACCGGACAAAAAGCATATTTAGCACGCGGTGGTGCCGAACCTGCCCAAGCTTGTCCGCTTGTGAACGTGAACACGTTCACAAGAGCAGTATCCATGATGCTTATCAGTGCATTCGCACGGGGGGTGGGTGTTTTCCGACACGGCGATGATCCGCCGCCTGCCCGGCCGTCCACAAGCAGCCCCCGGGCACCGCCGCTGTACCGAACGGCGCTTGACACCGCCCGCACTGACGGGGCATCAGCCCAGGTCGGACCGCCTGCAGGGAGGGGCGCGGGTCAGGACTGGTGCGGCAGGACCACCCGGAACGCCGCACCGTCACCCGGCGCGGTGCGCAGGGACAGCTCGCCGCCGTGCGCGGCCACCAGCGCCGAGGCGATCGCCAGCCCCAGGCCCGCTCCCCCGCCCTCGCCGGCCCGCCGGGCCCGGGAGCCGTCCACCCGGTAGAAGCGCTCGAACACCAGCGCCGCCTGGTCCTCGGTCATGCCCGGGCCCCGGTCGGCCACCTCCAGCAGGCAGCTGCCGTCGGCCCGGCCCACCCCGATCCGGACCGCGGTGCCCGGCGGGGTGTGCTTGACCGCGTTGCCCACCAGGTTGGTCACCACCTGGCGCAGCCGGGCCTCGTCGCCGAGCACCGGCGCGGGCTGCGGGGCACCCTCGCCGCGCGGGCCGGTCAGTGACACCGGGCGGCCCGGGTCGAGCGCGGTCAGGTCGTGCAGGGCGTCGGCGGCCAGTGTGCGCAGGTCCATCGGGGCCAGGTTCAGCGGGCGCTCCTCGTCCAGCCTGGCCAGCATCAGCAGGTCCTCGACCAGGCCGCCCATCCGCACCGCCTCCGACTCGATCCGGTCCATCGCCCGGTCGACGTCCTCCAGGGCGCCCATCCGGTGCAGCTCGGCGAAGCCGCGGATGCCGGCCAGCGGGGTGCGCAGCTCGTGCGAGGCGTCGGCGACGAAGCGGCGCATCCGGCGCTCGGACGCGGCCCGGTCGGCGAACGCCGTCTCGATGTCGGTGAGCATCCGGTTCAGCGCCGCCGACAGCCGGCCGACCTCGGTGCGGGCGGGCAGTTCGGGCATCCGGTGCGACAGGTCGCCGTCGGCTATCCGCTGGGCGCCCGCCTCCAGCTGGCGCAGCGGCCGCAGTCCGGCCCGGACGGCGAGCGCGCCCAGGCCGGCCAGGCCCACCAGGACCGCGCCGCCGATGGTGAAGAAGGTGGTGCGCAGGTGCTTGATGGTGGACTGCACGTCGTCCAGCGGCACCGCGACCTGCACGAACCGGGGGGAGCTGAAGTCGCCGCCGGTGGTGCGCTGCAGCGGCAGCACCAGCGAGCGCCACTCGCTGCCGCGCGGCACCTTCTCGGTGAACGGCGCGCCCTCCCGGCGCGTCAGGCCGGCGGCGGTCAGCGCGGGCAGCTGCGGCGCGGGCTCGGAGTCGGTGAGCGGCTGGCGCAGCACCGACAGCACGGTGCCGTCCGCGGACAGGTAGCGCACCACGTACTCGCTGGGCAGCGTCTGGCCGGTGCGGCGGGCGACCGACTGCGGGCTGAACACCGACACCGGGGCCTGCTGGCGGGTCGGCGCGCGCCGCGACAGCGGCTCGGCGTACCGCTCCAGCTGCTGGTCGGCGCGCTCCACCAGCTGGCCGCGGACCACCCCGAGCACCAGCGTGTCGCTCACCACCAGGCCGGTGGTGACCAGCAGCAGCGACAGCACCAGCAGCCGGACCCGCAGCGAGAAGCGGGCCATCTCAGCTGTTCGGCGGGCGGCGCAGCGCGTAGCCGATGCCGCGCACCGTGTGGATCAGCTTGGGGCCGTGGGCCGGGCCGGAGTCGAGCTTGCGGCGCAGGTAGGAGATGTAGGACTCGACGATGGAGAGGTCGCCGCCGAAGTCGTACGCCCACACGTGGTCGAGGATCTGCGCCTTGGAGACCACCCGGCCGACGTTGGCCATCAGGTAGTGCAGCAGCTTGAACTCGGTGGGGGAGAGCGAGACCGGGACACCTCCGCGGGTGACCTCGTGCGCGGTCGGGTCGAGGGTGAGGTCGGCCACCACCAGGCGGCCGTCGTCGGCGGGGCCGCCGGCCCGGCGCAGGATCGCCCGGATCCGGGCGATCAGCTCCTCCAGGCTGAACGGCTTGGTGACGTAGTCGTCGGCGCCGACGGCCAGGCCCTGGACCTTGTCGCCGGTGCCGTCCTTGGCGGTGAGGAACAGCACCGGGACGTGCTCGGGGCTCTGCGGCCACTGGGCCTGGTCGCGCAGCCGCTGGACGACGGTGAAGCCGTCCAGGTCGGGCAGCATCACGTCGAGCACCACCAGGTCGGGGCGCTCGGCGGCGACCGCGTCCAGCGCCTCCTGGCCGGTGGCGGCGGAGGCCACCCGGAAGCCGGAGAACCGCAGGCTGGCGGAGAGCAGTTCGCGGATGTTGGGCTCGTCGTCCACCACCAGCAGGAACGGCTCGCCGCCGCTCGGGGTCGCCGCGACGGGGCTCGACTGCACTGCTCCTGACACGATCTGCTCCGCCTCCCGGGCCGGGACTGAAAGGGCCGGCCCGGGCGGTTCCGGGGCGGTCCGAGGTGGTCCGCCGGGCTCTCCCGGCCGACCACCGTCAGACAGACCCTAGCCCGGGCGGGCTACGCAAAGTGAATGAAGAGGGCATCGCTCATCCGGTCGTACTCGAACCGGTACCGGATCCGGACCCTGCCTGGCCGCCCGTGCCCGCCTGGCCGCCGCGGCCGCCGAAGCCGCCCGCGCCGCCCTCGGTGAGCTGGGTCGCGCTGTAGGAGCCGTCCGCGCCCTTGCTGCCGAGCACGGTGACGCTCTGGCCGGGCTGCAGGTCGCCGACCTTGCCCTCCTTGGTCGTGGTGACCTTGGTGGAGTCGCCGGTGGTGACCTTGACGGTGTTCCCGTTGGCGTCGGTCAGGTAGACGGTGGTGCCGTCCACCGACTTGACGGTGCCGCGAGTGAAACCGCCGCCCGGACCGCCGGGGAACTGGCCGCCGCCCTGGCCGTTCTGACCGCCGCCGTAGCCCCCGAAGCCGCCCTGGCCGGCGCCGCGGCGGCCGGTGTTCTGACCGCCGCCGGGGACCTGGTTGCCGGAGGCCCGGGTGCCGCCCGCGCCGCTGCCGTTGTCCTTCTGGTACCAGACGCCGCCCGCGAAGGACAGCACGGCGATCAGGCCGCCGGCCAGCGCCAGGGTGGGCCAGGGGAGCTTGCGGCGCGGCGGCGCGGCCAGCTCGGCGGTGATGTCGCGGGCGTCCGGCGCGGTGGCCAGCAACTCCTGCTCGTCCGACATGGGAGGGCTCCTTCTACTCGTGCCGGAGGGCGTCGATGGGGCGCAGCGAGGCGGCCCGGTTGGCGGGGTAGCTGCCGAAGAACAGGCCGATGGCGACGGCGATGCCGAACGCGCCGAGCACCGACTCGGGGATCACCACCGGCTTGATGCCGACCACCGAGAAGTGCGAGCCGGCGATTCCGGCGAGCACGCCGAGGCCGGCGCCGATCACCGACAGCAGGGTGGACTCGGCGAGGAACTGGCCGAGGATGACCGCGCGGGGCGCGCCGAGCGCCTTGCGGATGCCGATCTCCCGGGTCCGCTCGGTGACGGTGACCAGCATGATGTTGGTGATGCCGATGCCGCCGACCAGCAGCGAGATCGCGGCGACCGCGCCGAGCAGCACCGTGAAGGTCTTGGTGGTGGACTCGCGGGCGCTCAGCAGCGAGGTCTGGTTGCTGATCCGGAAGTCGACCTTGGCGGCGTCCTTCAGCGCGTGGGTGCCCATCAGGATCCGGGTGATGTCGGCCTGCGCCTCGGTGGTGGTGTCGGCGGAGGAGGCCTGCACCAGGATCTGGTTGACCGAGCCGAAGCCGGTGAACGCGTTCTGCACGGTGGGCAGCGGGGCGATCACCACGTCGTCGGGGTCGTTGAAGCCGGTGGAGCCCTTGGCGGTGAGGACGCCGGTGACGGTGAACGGGGTGCCGCCGATGGTGATCCGCTTGCCGATCGGGTCCTCGGCGGCGAACAGCTCCTTCGCGGTGGTCGAGCCCAGCACCGCGACCTTGCGGGAGTTCAGCACGTCGTCGGCGGAGAAGTAGTCGCCCCTGGCGACCTTCTGGTTGGCGGTCTCGAAGTACGCCGGGTAGGTGCCGACGATCTGGCCGGGCTGGTACGAGATGTTCCCGTACAGCGCGGTGCCGCTGGTGGTGACCACCGGGGCGACCGACTTGATGGCCGGGGCGTCGGTGGCCGAGGCGAGGGCCCTGGCGTCCTCGACGGTGAGCTTCCTGGCGGCGGTGGCGGAGCCGCGGGAGGCGGCGGAGGAGACGGTCAGCGAGTTGGTGCCGAGCGAGGTGATGGACTCCTTCACCGCCACCGAGGAGCCGTTGCCGACCGCGAGCAGCAGGATCACCGAGGCCACGCCGATCAGCACGCCGAGCATGGTGAGGGCGGAGCGGACCTTGTTGGCGGCCAGGCCGCCGACCGCGAAGCGGACCATCTGCCAGGCGATCACGCGACCACCCCCGCGGCCAGGGCCGGCGGCGGTCCGTCGACGGGGGCCTGCCGGACGTCGGAGACGACCGCGCCGTCGACCAGCCGGACGACCCGCTTGGCGTGCCGGGCCACCTCGTCCTCGTGGGTGATGGTCACGACGGTGCGGCCGCGTGCGTTGAGGCCGTCGATGATGCCCAGCACCTCCTCGGTGGAGCGGCTGTCGAGGTTGCCGGTGGGCTCGTCGGCGAGCAGCATCGCGGGCGCGGTGACCAGGGCGCGGGCCACCGCGACGCGCTGCTGCTGGCCGCCGGAGAGCTGGTTGGGCTTGTGGCCGGCCCGCTCGGCGAGGCCGACCAGGGTGAGCGCGGCCATCGCCCGGCGGCGGCGCTCGGCGGCCCGCACGCCCGCGTAGGCGAGCGGCAGTTCGACCTGGGCCAGGGCGGTGGTGCGCGGCACCAGGTTGAACGACTGGAACACGAAGCCGATCTTGCGGTTGCGCACCAGCGCGAGCTGGCCCTCGTCGAGGTGGCCGACGTCGGTGCCGTCGAGGAGGTAGCGGCCGGAGGTGGGCACGTCCAGGCAGCCCAGGATGTTCATCAGGGTGGACTTGCCGGAGCCGGACGAGCCCATCACCGCGACGTAGTCGCCCTCGGCGACGTCCAGGTCGACGCCGAGCGGTTCGCCGTCCGGGCCGAGCGGCCCGCGCAGGGCGTGCACGACGGCGTCGCCGTGGCCGTAGGACTTGGTGACCCGGCGCACCTGGATCACCGGGGGCTTGCCGGTGCTCATCAGCGCGAGCCCCCGGTGCCGCCGCCGCGGTTGCCGCCGCCGTTCCCGCCGCCGAAGCCGCCCGTGCCGCCGCCGAAGCCGGCGCCGCCGTTCAGGCCGGGGAAGTTGCCGGACGGGAAGCCGTTGCCGGTGCCCGCGGTGGTGGCGGTCAGCTCAACCTTCTCGCCCGCGGTGAGGCCGTCGACGACCTGCACGGTGGTGTCGCCCTCGATGCCGACGGCGACCTGCACCCGCTCGGTGGTGCCGTCGTCGTGGACCACGGTGGCGGTGCGGGTGGCACCGGTGCCCTGGAGGGCCGCGGTGGGCACCGACAGGGCGTTCTCGGCGGAGCCGGTGACCACCGAGATGGTGGCGCTCAGGCCGGTGCGCAGGGTGGAGGTGTCGCCGGTGATCTGCAGCACCGCGCCGTACTGCACCGCGCCGTTGGTGGAGCTGGAGGGCAGCGAGCTGACCGACAGCACGCTCGCCGCCAGCTTGGTGTCGGACTGCGCGTTCAGGGTGACGGTGGCGTTCTGGCCCTTCTTCAGCTTCAGCGAGTCCAGTTCGGAGAAGTTCGCGGTGACCTCCATCCCGGACGGGTTGGTCAGCACGATGAAGCCGGACGGGGTGGTGCTCGAAGTGCCGCTGCCGGTGGAGGACTTGGCGCCCGACGAGGAGCTGCCGGCGGAGCCGGAGGAGGTGCCGGCGCCGGCGACGGTGTCGCCGACCTTGCCGGAGACCGAGGCGACGGTGCCGTCGGTGGTGGCGGTCAGCGTGGTGCCGGCCAGCGCGGCCTTCGCGTTGGTCAGCGCGGTCTGCGCGTTGTCGACCTGCTGCTGGGCCTGGGCGATCTGCGCCTGGTCGATCTTCACGGTGGTCGTGGTGGTCGGCTGCGGGGTGGTCGCGGCGGTGCCGGCACCCGCGCCGGAGCCGGAGCCGCCGCGGCCGGAGGAGCCCGAGGAACCGCCCGTGCCGGAGCCGGACGAGCCGGTGCCGGGGACGGTGGTGGTCACCGTCTCGCCGGCCTCGGCCTTGGTGAGGTTGGCCTCGGCGGCGGTCAACGCGGACTGCGCCTGGTCGACCTGCTGCTGGGCGGCGGTGGTGTCGACGGTGGCCAGCACCTGGCCCTTCTTGACGGTGTCTCCGACCGCGACCTTCACCGCGGTCAGCCGGCCGCCGGTGGTGAAGTCCTGACCGGCGTCGGAGGGGGAGAACAGCGTGCCCGATCCGGACACGGTGGCCTGGACGGTGCCCTGGGCGACCGTGGCGGTCCGGACCTTGGCGGCGGCGACGGCCTTGCCGGTCCCGCCGTCCAGGGTGGTGTACGCCAGCGCGGCCCCGCCCAGCAGGGCCACGCCGAGCGCGGAGTTGACGAGGACGGCACCACGCCGTCGCGGAAGCACCTTCATGGCGCAGAAGCATCGTCCGGTGCCCTTTCGCGGCCCTGTGCGGATCCTGGGCGCGGGCTGGGGCCACCGATCCGGACGAATCGCCGCGGATCGCCCGCCGGCAGGCCCTCGGCCCACTGGCGGACGACCAGCTCTTGACCGGCCTCCCAGAAACCTCCCAGCGAAGTCCCGTCCCCGGTTCACCCGGCCGCGGGCGTTCAGTCGGTCAGCTTCCCGGCGAAGTGGTCGAGGTAGGCCTGCATGTCGAAGTGCCCGTGCCCGGACAGCGCGAACACGATCGCCTTCGGCTCGCCGGACTCCCGACAGGCCAGCGCCTCGTCGATCGCCACCCGCACCGCGTGGGTGGACTCCGGGGCCGGGACGATGCCCTCGGCGCGGGCGAACGCCACGCCGGCCTCGAAGCAGGCGGTCTGCGGCACGGCCACGGCCTCCACCAGGCCGAGCTCCTTGAGGTGGCTGACGATCGGCGACATGCCGTGGTAGCGCAGCCCGCCGGCGTGGATCGCGGGCGGGGTGAAGGCGTGCCCCAGGGTGTGCATCTTCATCAGCGGGGTGGTGCCGGCGCTGTCGCCGAAGTCGTAGTCGTAGCGGCCGCGGGTCAGCGTGGGGCAGGACGCGGGCTCCACGGCGACCGCCCGCACGGTTCGGCGGCCCGCCAACTGCTCGCCGAGGAACGGGAAGGCGAGTCCGCCGAAGTTGGAGCCGCCGCCGGCCGCGCCGATCACCACGTCCGGGTAGTCGTCGAGGGCGGCGAACTGGGCGAGCGCCTCCTGTCCGATCACGGTCTGGTGGAGCAGCACGTGGTTGAGCACCGAGCCGAGCGCGTACTTGGCGCGTCCGCCGGCGGCGGCCACCGACTCGACCGCCTCGGCGATCGCCAGGCCGAGGCTGCCGGTGGCGTCCGGGTCGTCGGCGAGCGCCGTGCGGCCGGCGCCGGTCAGTCCGGAGGGGCTGGCGTGCACCCGGGCGCCGTAGGTCTCCATCAGGGCCCGCCGGTAGGGCTTCTGGTCGTAGGAGACCCGGACCATGAAGACCTCGCAGTCCAGTTCCAGGAACGAGCAGGCGAGGCCGAGCGCACTGCCCCACTGCCCGGCGCCGGTCTCGGTGACCAGCCGGGTCACCCCGGCCCGCTTGTTGTAGTACGCCTGGGCGAGGGCGGTGTTGAGCTTGTGCGAGCCGGTCGGGTTGCCGCCCTCGTACTTGTAGTAGATCCGGGCGGGGGTGCCGAGGGCCCGTTCGAGGCGTTCGGCGCGCAGCAGCGGGGCGGGCCGCCAGCGGCGGTACAGGTCGAGGACGGGGCCGGGGATGTCGACCTCGCGGGGGCCGCCGAGTTCCTGGGCGGCGAGTTCGGCCGGGAACAGCGGGGCGAGGTCGTCGGCGGTGACCGGTTCCTTGGTGCCGGGGTGCAGCATCGGCGGGACCGGCGCGGGCAGGTCCGGGAGGATGTTGTACCAGGTGGTGGGCGTGGGATCGGTGTGCTGCCGGCTCATCCGGGCCTCCCTGCGGTGCGGTCGCTTGCCGCCGGGAGTCCTTCCACGCCGACGGGGCGGGCAACCGTGCCGCCCGCCCCGCCTTCTGACGTCGGGTCAGATCTCCTTGCGGAACGCCTCGGCGGCGGCCAGGAACAGGTCGTTGCCCTCGACCTCGCCGATCGAGATCCGGACGCCCTCGCCGGGGAACGGGCGGACCACCACGCCGGCCTCGCCGCAGGCGGCGGCGAAGTCGAGGGTGCGCTCGCCGAGCCGCAGCCAGACGAAGTTGGCCTCGGAGTCGCCGACCGTCCAGCCCTGGGCGCGCAGCGCGGCGGTGACCCGGGTGCGCTCGGCGACCAGCGCCTCGACCCGCTCCAGCAGGGCGTCCTCGGCGCGCAGCGAGGCGACCGCGGCGTCCTGGGCGAGCTGGCTGACGCCGAACGGGACGGCGGTCTTGCGGAGCGCGGTGGCGACCTGCTCGTGGCCGATGGCGAAGCCGACCCGCAGGCCGGCCAGGCCGTACGCCTTGGAGAAGGTGCGCAGCACGCAGACGTTGGGGCGGTCGCGGTAGAGCTCGATGCCGTCCGGGACGTCCTCGTCGCGGATGAACTCGCGGTAGGCCTCGTCGAGGACGACCAGGATGTGCGCGGGCACGGCGTCCAGGAAGCGGACCAGTTCCTCGCGGTGCAGGGCGGCGCCGGTCGGGTTGTTGGGGTTGCAGACGAAGATCAGCCGGGTGCGGTCGGTGATCGCCGCGAGCATCGCGTCGAGGTCGTGGCCCTCGTCGGCGGTGAGCGGGACCGGCACGGGTGTGGCGCCGGCGATCTGCGTGATGATCGGGTAGGCCTCGAACGAGCGCCAGGCGAACATGACTTCGTCGCCCTCGGCGGCGGTGGCGAGCACCAGGGACTGCGCGACGCCGACCGAGCCGGTGCCGGTGGCGACGTGCTCGGCGGGGACGCCGAAGCGCTGGGCGATCTCCGCGGTGAGGGCGCCGACACCCATGTCGGGGTAGCGGTTGAAGTCGCCGGCGGCGGCGACCGCGGCCTCCAGGACGCCGGGCAGCGGCGGGTAGGGGTTCTCGTTGGAGGACAGTTTGAAGGAGTCGGCGCCCGCAGGCTTTCCGGGCTTGTAACTGGGAATGCCGTCCAGGCTCGGCCGCAGGCGGGGGCCGTGCTCGCGCTGAACCACGGGGTTCTCCGTTTCTCTCCGTCGGCGGTGGTGCCGATCAGTCCCCGGTCGGGTGCCGTGAACGATACCGACCGCCCCTCACCCGTGCGGGTGAGTTGCTCGTCCGGGTTACGGGTGCAGATCAGCCATTCTGCCGGGTTCCTTTGGCACATGTCAGAGGTATCCGAGGCGAAAAACCGCAGCTATCGAAGGGCGCACCCCGGAGGCGTTCATGGAGAAACGGTTCTTCGACGTCCCGTAGCGAACCGGTCACAGAACGCCGCGATGCGCCATACGATCGGTCCGCCATGACAGCAGCAGCCAATCAGAACGGTCGCCGAGCCACCGCCTCACGGCGCCTGGAACGGGCAGGCATCCGGGACGTCGCGGCGGCCGCCGGAGTCTCCATCACCACGGTCTCGGACGCGCTCAACGGAAAGGGCCGCCTCCCCGACGAGACCCGCAGCCGGGTCCGCGAGGTCGCCGAACGCCTCGGCTACCGGCCCTCCGCCGCCGCCCGGACGTTGCGCACCGGCCGGTCCGGCCTGATCGGACTGACCGTCACCACCTACGGCGAAGAGCCGTTCACCTTCACCGAGTTCGCCTACTTCGCGGAGATGGCGCGGGCCGCCACCAGCGCCGCGCTCGGCCGCGGCTACGCCCTGGTGGTGCTGCCCGCGTCCTCCCGGCACGACGTGTGGAGCAACATCGCGCTGGACGGCACGGTGGTGATCGACCCGCCCGACCAGGACCCGCTGGTCACCGAGCTGTACCGGTCCGGCGTGCCGGTGGTCTCCGACGGCAAACCCGGCAACTGCCCGGTCACCGCCTGGGTGGACAACGACCACGAGGCCGCCGTCCTGGGCATCCTGGAGCACCTGAGCGAGGCCGGCGCCCGCCGGATCGGCCTGCTCACCGGCACCTCCACCGACACCTACACCCGGCTCTCCACCGAGGCGTACCTCGCCTGGTGCGACCGGGTCGGCCAGGAGCCGGTGTACGAGGCGTACCCGGCGCACGACCCGGCCGCCGGCGCGGTCGCCGCCGACCGGCTGCTGGCCCGCCCGGACCGCCCGGACGCGGTGTACGGCCTGTTCGACCCGAACGGCACCGACCTGCTGGCCGCCGCCCGCCGCTACGGCCTGCGGGTGCCGGACGACCTGCTGCTGGTGTGCTGCTCCGAGTCCGACGTGTACGCCAACACCGAACCCCCCATCACCACGCTGTCGCTGAAACCCCGTCGGATCGGCACCACCGTGGTCAACCTGCTGATCGACGCGATCGAAGGAGTCGACGCGGGTTCCGGAGCGGTCCCCGGCCGGCTGTTCCCGCCGCGCTACCGGACCGCCGGGACGGGTCCGCCGCCGGGCACGCTGATGCCGACCGAGTTGATCGTGCGGGCCTCCTCGCAGCGCCGCTGCCCGCGCACCACGGTCAGTCCGCCCCGCCCGCCGGGCGAGGTGTGAGGGTGCGCCGCCCGCACCCGCCGGTGGTCCGGACCACCTCGGACCGGGGCAGACCGGGCGGCCGGTCCGCCGCCCGACGGGTCAACGGGAAAAACGGATACCGACCAGGTGAGGACGGCGGGAGAGTGCGCTTTCTATGATGGGCGAATGACACCCGAGGACCTCTTCCGCGAACCCGAGCACCCGCACTCGGGCATCCGCTCCCGCCAGGACCTCGACGTGCTCCCCCAAGGCTCCTGGTTCGAGCCGGCCGAACCGGCCGGCTACCAGTACGAGGACACCCACAGCACCTACGGCGGCGCCCACTACCTGGAGCAGCACTGGGCGCCCGCCGGGCAGTTCGGCGACAGCGCGCCCGTGCCCGGGCACTACGCCCCCACCGGGGCGGCCCCGCACGAGGACCCGCCGACCATCGAGCTCGGCCCGCCGATCGAGGCCGCGCCCGCCGTCGAGGTGCACTTCCCGTACCCGCAGCCCGAGCCCGGCGAGGGCCCCGGCCCGCTGTTCGTGATCGGCGACGTGCACGGCTACCTCGACGAGCTGCTCGCCGCGCTGCACCAGCAGGGCCTGATCGACGCCGAGGGCCACTGGTCGGCCGGGCGTTCGCGGGTCTGGTTCCTCGGCGACTTCACCGACCGCGGGCCGGACGGCATCGGCGTCATCGACCTGGTGATGCAGCTGGCCGCCGAGGCGGCCGCGGCCGGCGGCTACTGCCGCGCCCTGATGGGCAATCACGAACTGCTGTTCCTGGGCGCCGCCCGCTACGCCGACGAGGCCGTCCAGTCCACCGCCGGCACCGCCTCGTTCCTGGCCGCCTGGCGGCTCAACGGCGGCCAGCAGCACGACCTGGAGCGCCTGCAGCCGCACCACATCAGCTGGCTGTCCCGGCTGCCCGCGATGGCGCTGGAGGACGGCCACCTGCTGCTGCACTCCGACACCACCGCGTACCTGGAGTACGGCGAGACCATCGCCGACGTCAACGACGCCGTGCACGCGCTGCTCGCCGACGAGGGCATCGACGAATGGTGGGACGCCTTCCGCAAGTTCACCAAGCGGTTCGCGTTCCGCGGCCAGGCCGGCACCATGGCCGCGCAGGAGCTGCTCGCGATGTACGGCGGCTACCGGGTGGTGCACGGCCACAGCCCGATCCCGTACCTGACCGGCGAGCACCCGGAGGACGGCACCCCGCCCCACGTGCCCGGCCCGTACATCTACGCCGACGAGCTGGCCATCGCGATGGACGGCGGCGTCACCATGGACGGACGCCTGCTGGTCGCCCGGCTGCCGCTGAACTGACGCCCGGCCGCCACAGAACTGAACAACTGTACGACGGCGCAAGGGAACTGAGCGCACTGAAGTTCCGGAAAGAGCCTGTCGGCGCGCTCCCGCGCACCCCTACCATCGAGGCCTGCGACCTTCCGTCCACCTCGCGGAACGGGGTACCCATGAGCCACCCGCCGCGCCTGCTCGCCGAGGACCGCGCCGACTTCGCGCGCCTGCTCGACGAAGCCCTGCGCGACCCCACCGTCCGGCAGGCCCTGGCCGCGCCGGGCGCGCACCTCACCGCCGAACAGCTGCACACCAAGGCGCTCGCGGACGCCGACACCGTCGCCGCGCCCGCCGCCGCCGAGTACGCGCACTACCTGGCGCTGCGCACCGCCCTCGCGGAACGGCCGGACGGCGCGCCGCCCGCCGGGGCCGGGCTGTTCCCGGTGCTGACGGTGCTGACCCCGGTGCTGGCCGGCGCCGCCGGACTGGTCCTGCTGCTGCTCGGCTGGCTGCTGCGGGCCGCCGCGCCCGGACTGGCGCTCGGCCGTTCCACCGTCACGGCCGGCCTCCTCGCGCTGGCCGTCGCCGCCGCCGCACTGCTGATCGGCGGCGCGGGGCTGGTCCTCACCGCGCTGCGCGACGCCTCCGGCGGCCCCGACGCGGACCCGCAGCAGCACGCCGACCTGGCCGAGGCCCGGGCCGCCTGGCACACCGCGCTGCGCGAACGCGCCCTGCTGCCCTGGCTGCTCGACAACCACTCCGCCGCGCCCGCCGCCGTCCCGCGCGCCCGCACCGCCCCGCCCGACCTTCACCGCCCCGGCTTCAGCCGGGCCGCGTACGCCAGCCCCGACTTCACCAGCCCCAATCGCGAGGGACTGACGGACGATCAGGGCGGTCCGCGCCCGGCCCGGTTCACCAGCCCCGGACACCACAGCCCCGACTTCACCAGCCCCGGACCCGAAGGCCTCACCGACGACCAGGGCCGCCGCCGCACCGAAGGCCCCCGCTTCACCAGCCCCGGACCCGAACAACTCACCGACGCCGACGGCCGCCCCGACCCCGACCGCCTCGGCTACACCGCACCCGACTTCACCAGCCCGGGACCCGAGGGCTTCACCGACGGGGAGGGCCGGCCGCGCCGGGACGGCGACTGATCGTCCGCCGCCGGGACGGGCGTCCGGGCACAGCCGGCGCACCGCGACGGGGACCGCCCGCGGTGGTGACTCCCGCGGCCCTCAGTCGCCCGTCCGTTCCAGGGCCAGTGCGGCCAGCAGGGCTGCCGCGTCGCCGAGCACGCCGTCGTCGAACCGGGCCTGCGCGGAGTGGTTGTAGGGCGCGGTGGCCGGGTCGGCGCCCTGCGCGCAGGCGCCGAACACCAGGTAGGCGGCGGGGACGTGCGCGGCCAGCAGGCCGAAGTCCTCCGAGCCGGCCAGCGGCCTGGGCATCTCCAGGTACCGTTCCGCGCCGAACAGCCGACGGGCCGTCCGGGCCGCGTACGCCGCCTCGGCCGGATCGTTGACCGTCACCGGATAGCCGGGCTCGACCACCGCGTCGACCCGGCAGCCGTGCGCCTCGCCGATGCCGCGCACCACCCGCACGGCCCGCTCCAGCACCCGCTCCCGGGCGGCGGGCGAGAACGAGCGGACGGTGGCGGCGAATTCGGCCCGGTCGGGGATGACGTTGTCGACGGTGCCCGCGTGGAAGCTGCCGACGGTGAGCACCACCGGGTCGAACGCGTCGAACCGCCGGGTCACCATGGTCTGCAGCGCCAGCACCGCCTCGCAGGCGACCGGGACGGGATCGAGGGCCAGGTGCGGGCTCGACCCGTGCCCGCCGCGACCGGTGACCGTCACCCGCAGCCGGTCGGCGGCCGCCATGATCGGGCCGGGCCGGCCGGCCACCTGCCCGGCGGGCAGCAGCGCGGCGGCGACGTGCAGCGCGTAGGCGGCGACCACCCGCTCCCCGGCGGCGTCCAGCACGCCCTCCTCGATCATCAGCCCGGCCCCGCCGTCCCCCTCCTCGCCCGGCTGGAACATGAACACCACGCTGCCGCACAGCAGTTCGCGGCGCGCGGCGAGCAGCCGGGCCGCACCGACCAGTGCGGCGGCGTGCAGGTCGTGCCCGCAGGCGTGCATCGCACCGGGCGTCCCGGAGGTGTACGGCAGGCCGGTCTCCTCCTGGACGGGCAGCGCGTCCAGGTCGGCGCGCAGCAGCACCGCCGGGCCCGGGCGGGTGCCGCGCAGCACGGCGGTGACGGAGGACAGCCGCACGCCGAGGGTGATCTCCAGCGGGAGGCCGTCCAGGGCGGCAAGGATCCGGGCCTGCGTGCGCGGCAGGCCGAGTCCGATCTCGGGGTGGCGGTGCAGCTCGCGCCGGAGGGAGATCAGGTCGGGCCGGAGGTCGGCGGCGGCGCGGCGCAGGTCGTCGAGGGCAGGGTCGGGAGCGGGGTGGACGTCGGCCGGCATGGTGCGCCTCCTGGGTGGGCGGGAGCGGTCCCTCACATCCTGGACCCGGCGCTGCGGTTCGAGGACCCCGCAGCACCGGCCGGATGCTCTCCGGAGGCACCGTTCCTGACTGTCCGTCAATTTACTGGGCTTCTCCGATGGTTGAACTTTCCTTTACCCGTCCGGGCATACAGTCCGACTGACACAATGGCTGCCATGACGCCACCGATCCGCGCCCGCGCCCTGGCTTCCCTGGCCGCCCTGCTCGTCGCCGGACTCGCCGTCACCGGGTGCGGCTCCGGCGGCCCGAAGCGGACGGCGGTGAACTTCGCCGCGGACCGTCCGCTGTCCGTCGAGGAGCTCCGGCACGCCGCCGAGCAGCTCCGCCACCGGGCCGAACTGCTCGGCCTCAAGGCCCCCCGGGTCAGCACCGAGGGCGGCACCCTGTCGCTCTCCGCCGCCGGGCCGATCGCCGACCGGATCGAGGCCCTCACCCATCAGCTCGTCGTGGAGTTCCGCCCGGTCCTCGCCGCCGGCCTCCCCGACAGCCCGACCCCCTCCGGCACGGTTCCGCCCCAACTGCTTTCTCAGTACCAGGCGTTGAACTGCTCGACACCGGCGCGGCCCGCCGATCCCGCCACCGGGACGGTCGCCTGCAGCACGGCCTCCCCCCAGCAGCCCGCCACCAAGCTGGTGCTCGGCCCGGCCGCGCTCAAGGGCGCCGACATCGCCGCGAGCACCGCCGGCTTCGAGAACCAGTGGCAGATCAACCTCACCTTCACCCCCGCCGGCGCGACCGCCTTCACCTCCCTCACCACCCAGCTGTCCGGCCAGCCCGACCCGGCCAACCAGCTCGCCATCGTCATCGACGGCGCCGTCGTCTCCCACCCCTACATCAGCCAGCCGATCACCGGCGGCCAGGCCGTCATCAGCGGCAGCTTCACCCGCGCCGAGGCCGAGACCCTCGCCGCCCAACTCGCCACCACCGACCTCCCCGCCGGACTCCACCCCACCGCCTGACCCCGGGCCGACCGTCCGCGCGGAAGCCCGGGACGCCCCCGGCGTCCACCGCTCCGCCGCCCGCGCACGACACCGCCCGGCGGGGGTCAGAGTTCCTTGCGCAGCAGGGTGCACATCGTCTCGTGGCGGCGGATCGAACCGTCCGCCGCCACCACGTCCCAGGAATCCGGCTCGCGGCCGTAGGCGCGGTAGCCGAGGCGCTCGTAGAGGGCGCGGGCGCGGGGGTTGTCGTCCTCGACGCCCAGTTCGGCGCGGGTCAGGCCGCGGGTGGCGATGCGGTGTTCCGCGGAGCGGACCAGGAAGGTGCCGATGCCGCACGACCGGAGGGCGGGATGGACGCCGAGTTGCCAGAGCGTCCCGGCGCCCGGGCGCACCGTGTAGTCGATGCCGCCGAGCGCGACCGGAAGGTCTGCGGGGGTGCAGACGGCCAGGTAGTCGATCTCGCCGTCCGCCATCCGCCGCAGCTGGTCGGCGAGTTGGCGCACGTGCATGGCGTCCCCGGACCAGCCGCAGGACGGCAGGTCCGCCTCGGTCAGTGCCCGGACCGTCAGGCCGATCCTGATCCCGGTCGTCACCGCATCACCCCCGTCAGGCTCCGCCAGTATCCGCCAGACGCCCGCTGCCCCACCAGGACGCCTCCCGTTCCGGTTGGTCAGTCGGTGCCGGCGCTGCCGTGCGGGCACGTCTCGGCGGGGCTGAAGGTCCGGCGGACCGGCCAGGGCGGGAACTCCTCGGACGGGACGCCGGACGCGAGCAGGTTCCAGCGGTCGACCCAGGGCCGGGCGGCCTCGGGGCAGCACCAGACGCGGTTCCAGCTCCAGTAGTTCCTGCCCTTCGCGCGCTGCACCGCGGGGCTGTGGAGCGCCTTGATGCGGAAGCTCTCCAGGTGGCGCCGGAAGACGATCACGTTGACGTGGCGCGACCCGCGACCCCGGTGGCGGCCGACCACCTGGAGCCGCTCGTCCTCGCCCTGGTACCGGGGCGGGAACACCCAGAGCCTCGCCCCCGGCGCGAAGTGCTTGAGCCCGTCCTGAACGTCCGCCCCGCCCGGCCCGTGGACAGTCCGACCCGCCACGTTGGCCACCACGCACCACTCCAGCAGCCCGCCGGCCTTCTCCTCACGCTCCGTCATGCCGAGCAGTCTGCCTCCACCCGGCGACCGTACGCGAACGAGTTCCCCCGGCCCCCGGTTGACGACGTCCAAAACCCGCCGGTCCCGCAGCCCGTGCCGCCACGCGGCCGCGCCCTCGTTCAGCACGCTTGGAAGGAGTTCGCCAGCCACGACGCGGACCGGATCAAGCGTTCACGAAGTCGGGCAGCAAGCCGGCCGAAGTCCGGTTGTTGCCACGTCCCTGTCCACCGGTCCGACGGGCAGAGGCACCCCGCAGTGCCGGGACCGGCGCCGCACCGGGAGAACCTCCTGGTGTCTCCCGGTGCGGCGCCGTTACGGGTCGGGCGTCAGTCGGCGAGGGGCAGGTAGACGCGGTTGCCGTGGGCGGCGAATTCGGCGGACTTCTCGGCCATGCCGGCCAGGACGGCCTGTTCGGCTTCGCCGCCGTGTTCGTCGCGGATCTGCTGGCTGATCTTCATGGAGCAGAACTTGGGCCCGCACATGGAGCAGAAGTGCGCGGTCTTGGCGGGTTCGGCGGGGAGGGTCTCGTCGTGGAAGGCGCGGGCCGTCTCGGGGTCGAGGGCCAGGTTGAACTGGTCCTCCCAGCGGAACTCGAAGCGGGCGTCGGAGAGGGCGTCGTCCCAGGCCTGGGCGCCGGGGTGGCCCTTGGCGAGGTCGGCGGCGTGGGCCGCGATCTTGTAGGTGATGACGCCGGTCTTGACGTCGTCGCGGTTGGGCAGGCCCAGGTGTTCCTTGGGGGTGACGTAGCAGAGCATCGCGGTGCCCCACCAGGCGATCATCGCGGCGCCGATGCCGGAGGTGATGTGGTCGTAGCCGGGGGCGACGTCGGTGGTGAGGGGGCCGAGCGTGTAGAACGGGGCCTCGTCGCAGATCTCCTTCTGGAGGTCCATGTTCTCGCGGATCTTGTGCATCGGGACGTGCCCGGGGCCTTCGATCATCACCTGGACGTCCTTGGCCCGGGCGATCCGCCCGAGCTCGCCGAGGGTGGTGAGTTCGGCGAACTGGGCCTCGTCGTTGGCGTCCGCGATGGAGCCGGGCCGCAGGCCGTCGCCGAGGGAGAAGGTGACGTCGTAGGCGCGGAGCAGGTCGCAGAGTTCCTCGAAGTGGGTGTAGAGGAAGTTCTCCTGATGGTGCGCCAGGCACCACGCGGCCATGATGGAGCCGCCGCGCGAGACGATGCCGGTCTTGCGGCGGGCGGTGAGCGGGACGTACCGCAGCAGCACGCCGGCGTGCACGGTCATGTAGTCGACGCCCTGTTCGCACTGCTCGACGACGGTGTCCCGGTACACCTCCCAGCTCAGTTCCTCGGCCCGGCCGTCGACCTTCTCCAGTGCCTGGTAGAGCGGGACGGTGCCGATCGGGACGGGGGAGTTGCGCAGGATCCACTCGCGGGTGGTGTGGATGTTGCGGCCGGTGGAGAGGTCCATGACGGTGTCGGCGCCCCAGCGGGTGGCCCAGGTCATCTTCTCCACCTCCTCCTCGATGGAGGAGGTGACGGCGGAGTTGCCGATGTTGGCGTTGATCTTCACCAGGAAGTCGGTGCCGATGATGGCCGGTTCGATCTCGGGGTGGTTCACGTTGACCGGGATGACGGCCCGTCCGCGCGCCACCTGCTCGCGCACGAACTCCGGCTCCAGGCCTTCCCGGAGCGCCACGAACTCCATCTCGGGCGTGATCAACCCGCGCTTGGCGTAAGCGAGTTGGGTGACAGCGACGCCGTCGCGGGCGCGCAGCGGGCGGCGCGGGCGGCCGGGGAAGACGGCGTCCAGGTTGCGCAGGTCGCCGCCGCGCGGAGCGGTGTGCTTGATGCCGTCGTCCTCGGGCCGGGACTGCCGGCCGTCGTACTCCTCGACGTCGCCGCGCTGCCGGATCCAGGCGTCGCGCAGCGCGGGCAGTCCGCGCCGGACGTCGGTGGGGTGGGACGGGTCGGTGTACGGGCCGGAGGTGTCGTACAGCGGGACGGTGCGGCCGTTGGTCAGTTCGACCTCGCGGTAGGGGACCCGCAGGTCGGGGCGGCTGCCCTGGCGGTAGGCCTTGCGCCAGGCGGGGGTGGGGTAGCCCGCGGCGGCGGCGGACTCGCGGGCAGACGTGTGCTCAGAAAATGCGGTCATCGGACCTTCAACTCCCTACGCCGGCATTACCCGGTCAGGTTCCTGCGGTCGGCGCAGCAGGTGGTCCGCGGGTCCGCGTACCGTCAGCGCCCTCTCAGCCCGGTGCTCCGAGCTCCCGTTCCGCGCAGGCGTCGTCCGCCTGCGTTCGGTTCCTCACCGTAGGGCACCGGGCGGCCCCGGTCCAGGGCGCATCGCCGGGGCCCGGGCCGCGCATCGCCGCTGTCGGGCCGCGCCCGGCGGGCAACTGCCGCGCGGCGCCGAGCTGTTCACGCTGCGGGCGGGGTGGGAGGATGGTCCGGATGATCGGACTGGTGGGACGGGTGACGGGGCGGATCGGCGCGGGCCTGGTCGGCGAGGTGATGGTGCACGTCCCCGAGCGGCTGGGCAGTGAGGCGTTCCTGGCGTACCGCGCCACCCCGGGCGAGCCGCTGCAGCCGGGCACCATGGTGGTCGTGGTCGATTACCAGCCACCGCGAACGGTCTACGTCGAACCCTTCTGACGCCGTGTCGGAGCGGACCAGCAGACCTCCTGCAACAGTTTCGGGACAGTGGGAGTTCTCTCCGTCCGGACTCTTCCCCCGTGATCGCCGACGGCGGAGAATGCGGCTGCCACCGGGTTCCGCGCCAGATCTGCACAACCCAAGCGCAGCACGGGACCGGTGTGCCCTGAAGGGGGAGATTGCCGATGCTGATCGGCATCGTCGGAGGCGCCGTCGTCGGCGTCGTTCTTCTGATCGTCCTGTTCAAGCTCATGTGGCGGGTCGCCGAGCCGAACGAGGCCCTGGTCATCTCGGGTTCCAAGCACGGTGAGGGGCTCGGCTTCCGGGTGGTCACCGGTCGGGGCACCTTCGTGGTGCCGGGTGTCCAGGTGGTCCGCCGGCTGTCGCTGGACCTGAACGAGGCCGCGCTGGACGTGGAGTGTGTGACGTCGCAGGGAATTCCCGTGCACGTCAAGGGGGTTGTGATCTTCAAGGTGGGCGACGACCCGGCGTCGATCGCCAACGCCGCCCGGCGTTTCCTGGACCAGCAGAAGATGATGGGCCAGCGGGTGCACAACGTGTTCGCCGGCCACCTGCGCTCCATCGTCGGCGGGCTGACCGTCGAGGACATGATCCGCGACCGCGAGCGGCTCACCGGTGAGACCCGCTCCGCCTCGGGCATCGAGATGGAGAAGCTCGGCCTGATCATCGACTCGCTGCAGATCCAGGAGATCCTGGACCCGACCGGCTACATCACCAACCTGGCCGCGCCGCACGCCGCGGCCGTCCAGCGCGACGCCCGCATCGCCGCCGCCGAGGCCGACCGCCGGGCCACCGAGGCCGAGCAGGAGGCGTTCGCCCGCAAGGCCGAGGCGACCCGCAACTCCGGTATCCAGCAGGCCGGCTACCAGGCCGAGATGGACACCGCCGCGGCCCGCGCGCTGCAGGCCGGCCCGCTCGCCCAGGCCGCCGCCCGGCAGGAGGTCGTGGTCCAGGAGACCAAGGTCGCCGAGCTGGAGGCGCACCGCAAGGAGCAGCAGCTGCAGGCGGACGTCCGCAAGCCCGCCGACGCCCGGGCGTACGAGACCCGCACCAAGGCCGAGGCCGACCGTGACGCCCGGATCTCCGCCGCCGAGGCGCTGGCCCGGGAGACCGAGCTGAAGACGGCCGCCGAGGCGAACCGGGTCAAGGTCGCCGCCGCCGCGGAGGCCGAGGCCACCAAGGCCCGCGGTCTGGCCGCGGCCGAGGCCACCCGGGCCACCGGTGAGGCGCAGGCCGCCGCCGAGGCCGCCAAGGGCCTGGCCGAGGCGGAGGCGGCCCGGGCGAAGGGTCTCGCCGAGGCGGAGGCCACCCGGGCGCAGGGCCTGGCCGAGGCCGAGGGCATCAAGGCCCGCGCCGCGGCGCTGGCCGAGAACCAGGAGGCGGTCGTCGCCCAGCAGCTCGCCGAGAACTGGCCCGCGATCGTGCGGGCCGGCGCGGACGCGTTCGGCAACGTCGAGCACATGGTGCTGCTGAACGGCGCCGAGGGCATGTCGGAGCTGTTCGCCAAGGCGCTCACCATGGGCGGCACCGGCCTCGGCCTGGCCCGCCAGCTGCTCACCGCGATGTCCCCGGCCGCCGAGAACGCGGAGGCCGGCAAGGCCGCCGCCGCCCCGGCGCAGGTCATCCCGATCCAGGCCGACGCCGAGTAACTCCGCCACGGCAGCGGCACGTTCCGCCCGGGTGAGGGATCCTCCTCCCCGGGCGGACCCACGTCCGGCCTCCGCACTCCCCAGCCCGGCTGAGTACCCGTACTCACGCCCCGCCGCCGAGCCCGCGCGAGCATCGAGCCATGGACCTCCTGCCTCGCATCGGGATCACCGCGACCGGCGCGTACCTGCCCGAACAGACCGTCACCTCACGCCAGTTGCAGGACGAGGTGGCGGCCGGCGCCCGGCTGCCGCTGCCCGACGGCATGTTCGAGAAGGCGACCGGCATCCGCACCCGGCGCTTCGCCCGGCCCGACGAGTACGCCTCGACGCTCGGCCTGGGCGCGGCCCGCCGGGCGCTCGCGGCGCGCGGGATCGGGCCGGACGGCATCGACCTGCTGCTGTTCGCGTCCGCCTCCCGGGACGTCTGCGAGCCCGCCACCGCGCACCTGGTGCAGGCCGAACTCGGCTCCCGTGCCCATGCGTTGGATCTCTCCAACGCCTGCAACAGCTTCTTGAACGGGATCGACACGGCCCGCGCGATGATCCTGGCCGGACGGGCCCGCCGGGCGCTGGTGGTGACGGGGGAGACGCCGAGCCGGGCGATGCGCCGCGACCCGTCCGGGCTCGCCGAGTTCCGTGACGGCTTCGCCGGCTACACCTTCGGCGACGGCGGCGCGGCCGTGGTGGTGGAGCGGGTGGAGCGCGGCGGCATCCTCGACATCGAGACGGAGACGGCGTCCGAGCACTGGGAGGTCGGCGGCATTCCGGGCGGCGGCTCCCGGCATCCGCGCGGCGACGAGTGGAGTTATTTCCGCGGCGGGGGAAAGGAGTTGCGCGGGGTGTTCGAACAGATCGGCGCGGACATCCTGACCCGGGTCGCGCGCCGCACCGGTTTCGGCTGGGACGCCTACGCCCGGGTGCTGGTGCACCAGGTCACGCTGCCCTACCTGGAGCGGTTCGTGGAGCTGACCGGGGTGCCCGACGACAAGCTGGTGGTCACCGTGCCCGAGCTCGGCAACCTGGCGTCCGCCACCATCGGCGTCCAACTCGACCGGATATCAGGCGGGTTGGAGCCCGGCGAGCGGGTGCTGATGGTCGGTCTCGGCGGCGGGGTGAGCCTGATGACGATGGTCTGGGAGAAGTCGTGACCGCGCTGTGGGTGATCGTCCCCGCCTACCAGGAGGAGGCCCGGATCGGCGCCACCCTGCGCGCCCTGGCCGGGCAGCGCGACCGCGACTTCACCCTGCTGGTGATCGACAACGGCTCCACCGACACCACCCGCGAGCAGGTCCTCGCCTTCGCCGACCGGGCCCCGTTCCCGGTCGAGCTGCTGGTCGAGCCGCAGAAGGGCGTCGGCTGCGCCGTCGACACCGGCTTCCGGCACGCCATCGACCGCGGCGCCACCCTGCTGGCCCGCACCGACGCCGACTGCCTGCCGGAACCCGGCTGGACCGCCGCCGCCCGGGCCGGGATGCTCGCCTGCGGCGGGCTGGTCTGCGGCAGGGTCACCGCCCGCCGCGACGAGCACGGCCCGGTCGGGCGCGCCGTGTTCCGCGTCCTGGTCGCCCTCGGCGCGTTCTTCGGCCGGATCCGCCCCGCGCACCGCCGCCGGCACGGCTACCTGACGCCCTACCGGATGCACGCCGGCAACAACATGGCCATCACGGCCGACCTGTACCTGGACTCCGGCGGCATGCCCCGCCGGCCCTCCCCCACCGACCGCGCGTTCATCAACCGGATCCGCCGGATCAGCACCGCGATCGTGCACCGCCCCGACATGGTGGTCCAGAACTCCACCCGCCGGATCCGCGCCTACGGCCTGCGCGGCACCGCCCGCTGGTACCTGGAGCGCGGCGCCGGCCACCGCTCCGTCGACGTCCGCTGACCCGCCCCGCCCGAACCCGAGGAGTCCCGATCGTGCTCGACCAGCTCGACCGCGCCCTGCGCGAAGGCGGCTCGCGCCCGGCCCTGCTCGGCAGCACCCGCTCCGGCGCCCCGCGCGTCCTCGCCCGCTGCGCCGAACTCACCGACCGGGCCGACCGGTTGGCCGCCGCCCTGCACCACCGGCACGGCCTGCGGCCGGGCGACACCCTGGGCGTCGCGGTCCGGCCCGGGCCGCGGGCGCTCGCCGTCCTGCTCGCCGCGCACCGCCTCGGACTGCGCACCGCCGTCCTCGACCCGGCCGCCGGCCCGGACGTGCTGCGCGCCCGGCTCGCCCTCGCCCCGCCCGCGCTGATCCTCGCCGACGCCGCCGCGCAGGCCGTCGCCGGCTGGGCCCGCCCGCTGGCCCGCCGCGCCCACCTCGAACTGCCGCCGCTGCACGCCCTCGCCCCGGTCGCCACCGTCGGCCCGCGCCACCCCGGCTGCGCCCGCGCCCTCGGCGACCACCCCGCGGCGCCGCCAGCCGGGTACGACGGCGACGGCGACGCGGTGATCGTCTTCACCTCCGGCACCACCTCCGCGCCGCGCGCCGTCGTCCACACCCGGGCCTCGCTGGCCGCCGGCATGCGCGCCGTGGACGCCCTGGTCCGCCCCGGCCCCGGCCGCACCGTGCTCGGCGGCACCACTTTCGTGCTGGTCCCGGCCCTCGCCGCCGGCGCCACCGTCGCCCTCCCGGCCCGGGGCGGCCGCACGCTGCAACGGCAGATCGACCGCCTCGCCCCGGACGAGACCTACCTGACGCCGCCTCGGCTCCGGCCGCTCACCCGCCTGACCGGCCGGGTCTGGACCGGCTCCGCGCCCGCCGACGCCGCCCTGCTGCGCCGCGCGAAGGCCGCCGGCGCGACGGAGGCGTGGGGCGTGTACGCGCTCACCGAGCTCTTCCCCGCCGCCGCCGTCGAGGAGCGCGACAAGAGCGCCCACCAGGGCCCCGGCGACCTCCTCGGCCACCCCCTGCCCGGCGTCCGCACCCGCCTCGCCGCCGACGGCGAACTCCTGCTCGCGGCACCCGCCGCCCGCGACCGCTACCTCGGCGAACCGTCCGACCCGTGGGTCCGCACCGGCGACCGCGCCCAGCTCGACCCCGACGGCCGGATCGTGCTCGCCGGACGGCTCAAGGACATGGTGCTGCGCCGCGCCGAGAACATCTATCCCGGCCTGTACGAGCCCTCCCTGCACCTCCCGGACGTCGAACTCGCCGTCCTGGTCGGCGTCCCCGCCCCCGGCGGCGACGAACGCCTCGTCGCGCTCGTCCAACCCCGCCACGGCGCCGACCCGCACCGCCTCCGCGCCGCCCTGCGCACCCCCCTCGCCCGGATGGGCGCCGCCCGCCCCGACGCCGTCCTCCTCGGCCCCGTCCCGCTCACCGGCCGCTCCCGCAAACCCGACCGCCCGGCCGCCGCCCGCTACTGCGCCCGGCGGCTCGCCAAGTCCCGCTGACCGCCCCGGCGAAGCCCCTCGGGTTCCCGCCAACCGCCCCTGGAGGCCGACGTGACCGCCCGCACCGCCGACCGCACGGTCTACCTCCGCAGCCACCCCGTGCTGTTCACCCTGCTCGCGGCCACCCGCCGCCGTCCGGTGCTGCGCCTCGGCCGGACGGTGCTCGTCCACCACCCCGAGGCGTACCGCGAGGTCCTCACCCGGGTGCCCCTGGACCGGACCGCCGGGCACACCACCGGCGGCGCCGCCGCCCGGCTCGCCGGCGGCGGCCTGCTCTTCGACCAGTCCGGCCCCGAACACCGCGACGCCCGGCGCGAGTTGACGACACTGCTGGGCTCCGGCGGAGTCGCCGCCCTGCGTCCGCTCTGGCAGCGGATCCTCACCGAGGAACTCTCCGGCCCGCTCCGCTCCCGCCCCGTCGACCTGGTCCCCGTGGTCCGCAGGCTGGCCGGCACCACCGCCGCCGGCCTCACCGGCAGCACCGCCGACCCGACCGCCCTCGCGCTCGCCGCCGAGCACGCCGCCGCCGCCACCGCCCGCGCCCACCTGCCGTCCCTGCTGCCCCGCCGGGGGGACGACCGCCGGGCCCGTCTGGCCGCCGACCGCCTGGCGGAGCTGCTGCCCGATCCCCGGGACGCGATGCTGGCGGTCGCCGCGGTCAACACCACGCTGGCCGCGCTGCCCCGCGCCGCCGCCTGGTGCGCCCGCGCCGAGCGGTGGGAGCAGGCCCGCACGGACCCGGGGGCGCTGGCCGCCGAACTGCTCCGGCTGACCGCCGCCTCCCCGGTGCTGCCCCGCGCGGCCGCCGCCGACGCCGCCGTGCTCGGCCACCGGATCCGCCGCGGCGACCGCCTGCTGCTGGTCGCCCGGCACGCCGCCGAGGCCCACCGCGACACCCCGGCCGGAGATCCGGCCCTCGCCACCCGGGCCCCGTTCGGCCTGGGCCGCCACAGCTGCCCCGGCGCCTCCCTCGCCCGCGCCCAACTCGCCGACCTGCTCGGTGCGCTGGCCCCGCACCGCCCCCGCGTCCTGCGCACCGCCGCCGACCCGCACAGCGCCCTGCCCGCCTACCGCCGCTGCCTCCTCGGCCGCTGACCCCCGCCTCCCGGAGCCGCCCCGTGCCCCTGCCGACGCTCGCCCTGACCGGTGCCACCGGCTTCTGCGGCAGCCACCTGGCCGCCCTCGCCACCGCCCGGGGCCACCGGGTGCTCGCCCTCGGCCGCCGCCCGCCCCGGCACGGCACCCACCTGCCCTGGGACGCCACCGCCCCGGACGTCCCCGACCTCTCCGGGGCCGATGCGGTGGTCCACTGCGCCGCGGCGGTCGGCGACCACCCGCCGGGCTCCCCGCAGGAGCGGATCCAGCACGCCGTCAACGTCGGGGCGACGCGACGGCTGCTGGACGCGGCCGACGGCCGCCCGTTCGTGTTCGTGAGCAGCGCCAGCGTCTACGACCCGCGCCCGGACCGGTCGTCGGTGACCGAGCGGCACCCGACCGCCGGCGGCCACCTGAACGCCTACGGGCGGACGAAGGCGGAGGCGGACCGGCTCGCCGTGGCCGCCGGTGCCGTCGTGCTGCGCCCGCGGGCGGTGTACGGGCCGGGCGATCCGCACCTGGTGCCGCGGCTGCTGGCGTCGGTGCGGCACGGAGTGCTGGCGCTGCCGGGCGGCGACGTGCCGCTCAGCCTGACGGCGGTGGAGAACCTGGCCGCGGCCTGCCTGGCGGCGCTCGACTGGGCGCCGGGCGCGTACAACATCGCCGACCGGGCCCCGTACCGGCGGGACGCGGCGCTGCGCGGGGTGCTGGCGGCGCACGGCGTCCGCGCCCGGCTGCTCCATGTCCCGTACCGGCTGGCCGGGTTGGCGGTGGGCCGGCGCGAGGGCGTGACCCGGTACGCGCTGGACCAGCTGGCCCGGCCGGTGGTGCTGGACACCACGAAGTCCCGGCTCCAGGGGTTCACCCCGGACCGGGACCTCGGTCACCACCTCGCCCGACCGGCCGGGCAACTGCCCGGCGGGGCTTAGCTCTTGGCGGCCTTCTTGATCAGGATCACCACGGCGGCGGCGATGCCGACCAGCACCAGGATGTTGATCGCGAAGCCGACCAGGCTGAACACCGCGCCGACGACGGCCCAGAAGACCTTCCACGCGATGACGATCAGGACGATCGGGACGACGACGTTGCGCACCCACGAGGGCAGCGACTTCCAGAGCTCGGCCATGTCCGTACCTTCTCCCCTCGGGCTCGGTGCCGGTGGTTCCGGCTGCGTTCCCGCTCCCTCGATCTCGACACTTCGATCGTAGGCGGGCCGGAAGGCCGAATCGAGGCTTCCCGGCCCGGAGAGAACCCGGAGATCCGTCCCTGAGCCGGGGCCCGGGAGAACCCTCAGGGCCCGCTCACACCGGCCAGGTCTCGCCCCGCCAGGCGGCGTCCCAGAACATCCACTCGTAGCGCGAGGTGGTGGTGAAGTGCTCGACCACCCGCCGCCGTTCGGTCGCCGAGAGGTCTTCGCCGATCCGGTCGGTGAGGTCCAGGACGCGGCGCACCACGGCCTGGAACTCGTCCCCGCCGTAGGCGGCGATCCACTTCGCGTACAGCGGGTCGGGGGAGGAGCGGCGCAGCAGTTCCTCGCCGACCCGGGCGTAGATCCAGTAGCAGGGCAGGACCGCGCCGAGCGCCTCCGCGAAGGAGCCGCCGTAGGCGGTGGCCAGCAGGTAGCTGGTGTAGGCGCGGGTGGTGGGGAGGACGGGTTCGGCGGCGGCCGCGGCGGCGTCCTCGCCGAAGGCGTGCAGGAAGTCGGCGTGCATCTCCTGCTCGGCGGCGATCGCGCCGACCGCGTCGTTGGCGAAGGCCAGCACCTCGTCCTCGCCGGGGGCCTTGGCGGCGCAGACCGCGAGGGCCCGGGCGTAGTCCCGCAGGTAGTGGGAGTCCTGGACCACGAAGTGCCGGAAGGCGGCGCGCGGCAGGGTGCCGTCGGTGAGGCCGGCCAGGAACGGGTGGTCGAGTATCCGGGCGTGGACGGGCTCGATGGCGGCCCACAGTTCGTCGGTGAGTTTCACGGGCTCTGCTCCCCTGTCGGCGAGTTCGGTGCGGCGCGGTCAGTCCTCCGGCGGGGAGAACACCACCAGCACCCGCAGTTCTTCGGTGATGTGGTGGAAGCGGTGCTCGGTCCCGGCGGGGACGAACACCACGCTGCCGCGGGCGACGGTCGCGGTCTCCCGGCCGACGGTCAGCTCGGCCCGGCCGCTGACCACCAGGTAGATCTCGTCCTGGTCGTGCGGCGTCTGCGGGTCGGTGTCGCCGGGGGAGAGCGCGTACAGTCCGGCGGACATCGTCGGCTGCTTCAGGAAGCGCAGGTACGCGCCGTCGCCGGCGGCGCGTTCGGCGTCCAGTTCGTCCAGCCGGAACAGTTTCATCTGGGCACGGCTCCTCTCCCGGTCCGGGCCCATTCAACAGCACGGCACAACACGAGGGTTCCGGGGAGCTTCCCCGCACCGGGGCGGGCCTGTCACCATCCGCAGCATGAAGAATTTCGTGATCAAAACGCTCATCAACGCGGTGGCGATCTGGATCGCCGCCTGGATCGTCAATGGGATCACGCTGTCGGGGGACGACTGGCAGCACAAGACGATCACCGTGCTCGCGGTGGCGCTCGTCTTCGGTGTGGTCAACTTCGCCATCAAGCCGCTGGTGAAGCTGTTCTCGCTGCCGCTGTTCGTCCTGACGCTGGGTCTGATCACCTTCGTGATCAACGCCCTGATGCTCTGGCTGACCTCCTGGGCGTCGGACAAGCTCAACCTGGACTTCCACGTCGAGGGCTTCTGGTCGGCGCTGCTCGGCTCGCTGATCATCAGCGTGGTGTCCTGGGGCCTGCACCTGGCCATCGGCGACGACTGAGCGGCCGTCGGTCCGGGGCCGGTCGACGGTCGGTCGGCCACCGGGCGGTGCCGGGCGGTGCTCCGGGCCCGCCTGACGGCCGGTCACCTCGCGCCGGCCGCCCGGCCCGGCGGTGCGGGGTCAGCCCGTGCTCTCGCGCCCGGTGGTGGACAGGATGCTGGCCAGTTCCTGGTCGAGTTCGCCGGCGGCTGTCTCCTGGCCCATCGGCACCACCCGGTCGGTGCGGGCGAGGAAGGCGAGCAGCGGCGCGGCGGCGGCGCGCATCCGCGCGTCGCCCTCGGGGGAGCGCAGCACCAGGTCGACCTCGGTGAGTTCCCCGCCGACGGGGTGGATGTGCACGTCGCCCTCGCCGCTGGCCCGGCTGAGGCCGTCGACCAGCAGTTCGCGCGCGAAGACCCAGGTGACGGGTTGGTCGCCGGGCAGGTGGAACGTGAACCGAACGGCGAACGGGTCGTCGCCGTCGTAGTCCAGGTCGACCACGATGCGGAAGGAGAGCTCGCTCGACACCACCAGGTGCATCGCGATCTGGGCTTGGACCGTGCTGTGCATGCGCCAGTACCTCTCGTTCTGCCCGCCCGTGTGCGCCGAGGGTCGAGCGGTGGGGTCGGGCATCTATCGGTGAGCTGTCGGTTCTTTGTCCCTTGATTCCCCGTTCGGTCCTCATCGTCCAGGTTTGGCGTCGATGTGGACAAGGTGTGCTTTTTCAAATGGTGAACGAACACACCGGACGGGGTCAGCGCACGAAGGCCGGGAACATCGCCCCCACCAGGGAGCGCAGCCGGGCCGCGGCCGGGCCGAGCCGGTCGCCCTGCTCGACGGGCAGCGATATCGCCACCGTGGCGACCACGGAGCCGACGGTGATCGGCACCGCCGCGCAGACCGTGCCGAGCGCGTACTCCTGCCGTTCCAGCACCGGCATGGTGGGCCGGACGGCGTCGAGCCTGCGCAGCACCGCCCGCAGGTCGCCGGAGGTGGACGGGGTGATGGCGGTCGGGCGGTGCCGGGAGAGGTGGTCGAGCCTTTCCTCCGCGCCGAGTTGGGAGAGCAGGCAGAGTCCGACGGCGTGCGCGTGCGCGGTGCTGCGGAAGTCCGCCCACTCCTCGACCGGGGGCTGCCCGGGGCCGGAGACGATGTCCATCATCCGCACCTCGCCGTCCTGGTAGACCGCGTGGTAGACGGCGGCGCCGAGTTCGTCCCGCAGCCGTTCCATCCGGCCGCGCAGGTCGGCGTACTCGGACTGGCGGGAGTCGGCGCGGCGGATGCCGTCCACCGAGGCGCCGAAGTAGAACCGGCCGTCGTCGCGCCGCAGGTAGCCCTCGTGGGTGAGGGTGCGCAGCAGGTGGTAGGTGGTGCCGAGCGGGAGGCCGGCCGACCGGGCCAGTTGCTTGGCGGTGGCTCCCTGCGCGTTGGCGCCGACCGCTTCGAGCAGCCGCAGGGCGCGCTGGACGGAGCCGATCAGGGTGGGGGCGCGTATGCCTTTGGTGGGCGGCGCGGTGGGCTCCCCGGTCCGGTGCATGGTCATCCCCATCCCCCGGGCGCTGAGGGGCATTCGGAGACATCCGCTCCGAATCCGCCCGGCAGTCGGACATTGCAGCACAGGGCGGGCATCCCCGCAATGATTATGGAGAACCCGTCGGCCGATTCGCCTTCGTTTTCAAGGCCGAATCGGCGCGGTGGCCATATCTCGACAGGTTGCAGGCGGGCCGAACGGGTGAATCGAAGATCCACAGCCGGTGCGCCCATCGCCGCCCCGCCACGCACCCGGGCATGCCGCTCCACCCGAACGGCGGAACAGATCCCTCCGATTCGCTCCCCTGTACGAGTTTCACGGCCACCGGCGCGCGGGAGACTCCCGCACAACCCTCGTGCCACGGAGGTGACAGCCATGCCGGACCCGGTCCGTCCTGTCGTCAAGCGCACCGCCCGCGCGATCCTGCTGGAGTTCGATCCGGCCGACCCGCACTCCCCCGCCTCCCTGGTGCTGATCCGCCGGGTCCGCCCCGGCTCCCCGCACCCGTACTGGATCACCCCCGGCGGCGGCGTCGAGCCCTCCGACCCGACCGTGGTCGCCGCTCTGCACCGCGAGGTGGACGAGGAGCTCGGCGGGAAGATCACCGACGTGGTGCCCGCCTTCGTGGACACCGTGGCGCACCCCCGCCACGACGACGGCACCCCCGCCCACCCGCACGGCGTCAAGGTGCAGCACTTCTTCGTCTGCCGGCTCACCGACTCCGACCCGGCCCGCCGGCACGGCCCCGAGGTGGAGCAGCCCAACGGCGAGTACGAGATCGTCCGGGTGCCGTTCACCCGCGAGGGCGTCACCTCGGTCAACGTCGTCCCTCCCGGCCTCCGCGCCTACCTCGCCGCCAACATCGAGGGCGTCCGCGCCCTGCTCGCCGACGACCTGGGCTGACCGTCCGTCAGGCCGCCCGCTCCGCCGGGTCGTGCCGGATCGCCCCGGCCGGCAGCCCGCACCTCCGCAGCACCGCCGCCCCGGCCCGCACCATCGCCGCCGGGCCGCTCAGGTACGCCGCGAAGCCGTGCCACGGCGCCCGCCGGGCCACCGCCTCGGGCAGCTCCCCGGCCAGCGGGCCGGACGCGCCCGGCTCGGACAGCACCGGCCGCACCGTCAGCCAGCTGTGCCGCTCGGCGAGTTCGCGCAGCTCGGCCAGCCGGTACAGCCCGGCCTCCCGCCGCGCCCCGTAGAACACCTCCACCCGGCGGCCCGCCGCACCGTGCGCGGCGACCTCCTCCACCAGCGCGCCGATCGGCCCGATCCCGGTGCCGCCGCCCAGGCACAGCAGGTCCTCCCCCGCCGCGTGGTCCACCGTCATGCCGCCCTCCGCCGCGCCCAGCCGCAGCACGTCGCCCGGCCGCGCCCGGTGCACCAGCGCGTTGCTCACCCAGCCCGCCGGCACCGCCTTCACGTGCAGCGTCAGCAGCCCGTCCGCCCGCGGCGCCGACCCGAACGAGTACGGCCGCCACACCCGCGGCCACCAGGGCGTCTCCACCTCCGCGAACTGCCCGGCCCGGAACGGGTACGGCTGGTCCGGACGGAGCGTCAGCACCGCGACGTCCTCGGCCGCCTGCCGGTGCGCCACCACCTCCGCCTGCCACCACGGCGGGGTGGCGCGCGCCTCCTCCTCCGCCGCCTCGACCAGCAGCCGCGACACGGGTGCCAGCAGCCGCCGCCAGGCCGCCTCGGCCCGCTCGTCCCACCCGCCGCCGTACCGGGCCAGCGCCTCCACCAGGCAGTCCGCGGCGGCGGCGTAGTGCCCGCTCAGCACCCCGTACTTGCGGCAGCGGCGGGCCAGCGGGCCCAGGTAGGCGCGCAGCGCCCCCGGGTCGTCGCCGTGCCGCACGCACTCCTGCAGCACCCGGAGCAGCTGCTCGCGCGGCCCGTCCATGGCGGCGGGGAACACCGCCCGCAGCTCCGGGTGGCGCAGGAACACCAGCGCGAAGAAGTGCGCCATCGCCCGGTCGGCGACCGGGCGCACCGCCGCCAGCCCGGCCCGGACCAGCACCAGGTCCTCCGCGTCCGGCGGCTGCCCCGGCCCCGCCGCCCGCTCCACCGCGGCCGGCTGCGCCCCGGAGGCGTGCACGCCCCACGCCAGGGCCCACCGGTCGTCCGGGCCGACCCGGTTCGACGCCGGCGGGAACAGCCCGGCGGGCACGGCCGGCGGCCGGGTGGGCTTCGCCGGGAGGGCCGGCACGAGTGCGAGCTGACGAGTAGCCAAGGGAATCGTTCCGCTTCCGGTCGACCGAGCTGCTGACGCCCCAGCACAGTGGCACCGGCGGCACGGTCGTTCCGACGAATCCGGCGAACCCCGGACATCCGGCCGGTCCACCCGCTACCCTCCCCGTCCGGGCCCGGCGCACCGTCGTGCACCGGGGCCCCGGACGGGCCCTGCTCACAGCCCGCGCAGCAGCATGCCCGGGCGTTCCACGCAGTCCGCGACGAACCGCAGGAAGCCGCCCGCGGTGCCCCCGTCGCAGACCCGGTGGTCGAAGGTGAACGACAGCTGGGTGACCTGGCGGACCGCCAGTTCGCCCTCGTGCACCCACGGCTTCGGGGTGATCCGGCCCACCCCGAGCATCGCCGCCTCCGGGTGGTTGAGGATCGGCGTGGAGCCGTCCACCCCGAACACCCCGTAGTTGTTCAGCGTGAACGTCCCGCCGGTCAGCTCCGCCGGGCCGAGCGACCCGGCCCGGGCCGCCTCGGTCAGCCGGGCCAGCTCCACCGACAGCCGTTCGGTGCCGAGCAGGTGGGCGTCCCGCACCACCGGCACCAGCAGCCCGCGCTGTCCCTGCGCCGCGAAGCCCAGGTGGACGGCGCGGTGCCGCCGGACGGCGTCGCCCTCCACGCTGGAGTTGAGCTCGGGGAAGCGCTCCAGTCCGGCCAGGCAGATCCGGGCCAGCAGCGCCAGCACGCTCACCTTCGGACCCGGCACCTGGTTCAACTGGGCGCGCAGCGCCATGAGTTCGGTGGCGTCGGCGTCCACCCAGCAGGTCGCCGCCGGGATCTCCCGGTGGCTGCGGGTCAGCTTCTCGGCGACCGTGCGGCGCAGCCCGCGCAGCGGGACCAGCTCGTCGTCCGTTCCACGTGGAACCTCGGCCGGGACGGCGTCCGCCTGCTGGATCGCCCGTTCCACGTCCCGGCGGGTGATCAGCCCCTCCGGTCCGCTGCCGGCCACCCCGGCCAGGTCGATCCCGTGCTCGCGGGCGATCCGGCGCACCAGCGGCGAGATCACCGCGACCGCCGACCGGGCGGGGGACGAGGAGGCGGCGGGAGGGAGCCACGGCCGAGGGCCGGCCGGAGGGGACTGCGGAGCTCTGGGCCGGCGTCGGCGAGGGGCTGGGGGCGATCGGCTTGGCCCCCGGGGCCGCTGCCTTCAGCTCGAGCAC
>NZ_JBHWDS010000050.1:0-61945 GCF_042734615.1 Kitasatospora sp. NPDC059646 | reverse complement strand
GCCCCTCTCGCCGCCGGCGGCCCCCCGGGGGGCCGCACCGCGTGGGCGCCACGCCGCGCGGCCGGGCCGCTGGCTACGATCACCGCATGGATCGGGACCTGCCGCGCGCGCCGTGGCCGATGCGGTTTCCGTCGGCCGTCCGGTCGGCGCTGAGCTGGTGCGCGGCCGCGCTGTTCGCCCTGGTGCTCTTCCTGTCGACGACCTACCGGATGTCGCCGCCGTTCGGGCTGCTGCGCCCGGTGTTCGTGGTCGGCCTCGGGGTGCGGGCCGCGCTGGCGGTGGCGCTGGCGCTGCCTGCGGGCTGGTCGCTGCGGCGGCCGGAGCGGGTCCTCGGGGTGCTGCTGGCCGAGTCGGCGGCGGTGGCGCTGCTGCTCGGCGAGCAGGCCTGGCCGTTCCACCTGGCGACGGACGGCCTGATCGGCTGGCTCGCTGCGGTGCGTCCCCGCCGGGTCGCCGCCCTCTCCGCCGCGGCCTCGTTCGGGGTCTGGCTGGTCGAGGAGGTGTCGACGATGGGCGGCGCGGAGCAGTTCAGCGACTTCGCCAGCACAGCGGCCGCCGCCGCGGCGGGCATCGCGATCCCCTGGGCGGTCGGCAACTCGGTCCGCCAGCAGCGCCGTTACCGGGAGGCGCTGCGCGCGCACGCCGCCGACCGGGCGATCGCGGCCGAACGGCTGCGGATCGCCCGGGAGTTGCACGACGTGGTGGCCCACAGCATCGGCGTGATCGCGATCCAGTCCGGCGCGGCGCGCCTGGTCCTGGACGTCGAACCCGCGGGCGCGCGACGGGCGTTGGACGCCATCGAGGCGACCAGCCGGGAGACGCTGGCCGGCCTGCGGCGGATGCTCGTCTCGCTCCGGCGCGCCGGGGATCCTTCGGACGCCGCCCCGCCCGCCGGTCTGGAGGCCGTCGACCGGCTGGCGGAGACCATGGCGCAGGCGGGCGTCGAGGTGCAGGTGCGGCGGCTCGGGCAGCCGCGCCCGCTGCCGCCCGAGATCGACCTGGCGGCGTTCCGGATCGTCCAGGAGTCCGTCACCAACGTCCTGCGGCATGCGGGCGTCGGCCGCTGCGAGGTGCGCATCGACTACCGGGAAGGAGAGTTGGACGTGGAGGTCGTCGACGAGGGGTGCGGCTCGCCGCCCGGGCGGCGGGCCCCCGGGACCGGGTACGGGATCTCGGGGATGCGCGAGCGGGTCGCCCTGCTGCACGGCCGGTTCAGCGCCGGGGCCCGCCCCGGGGGCGGCTTCCGGGTCGCGGCGAGGCTGCCCGCATGACGCCCGGCACGGACGGCGGGGCGGCGATCCGGGTCCTGCTCGCCGACGACCAGGAACTGGTGCGCGCCGGGCTCGGCCTGGCCGTCGCCCACTCCCCCGGCCTGGAGCTCGCGGGCGAGGCGGCCACCGGGGCGGAGGCCGTCCGGCTGGCCGGGGAGCTCCGCCCCGACGTGGTGGTGATGGACATCCGGATGCCCGGCATGGACGGCATCGAGGCCACCCGGCTGCTCACCGCGGGCGCGGCCGGGCCGGTGCCGCGGGTGCTGGTCCTGACCACCTTCGACGACGACGAGAACGTGTACGCCGCGCTGCGGGCCGGTGCGAGCGCCTTCCTGGTCAAGGACATGGCGCTGGTCGACATCCTCGCCGCCGTCCGGGTGGTCGCCGCCGGCGACGCCCTGATCGCCCCGAGCGTCACCCGCCGCCTGATCGCCGATCTCGCCGCCCGCCCCGGCCCGCCCGTCCCCAAGCGCCCGCTGCCCGCGATCACCGACCGCGAGCGGGAGGTGCTCACGCTGGTCGGCCGCGGCCTGTCCAACGGGGAGATCGCCGAGCAGCTGTTCATCGGCCCCGCCACCGCGAAGACCCATGTCGCCCGCCTGCTCGCCAAGTTGAACGCCCGGGACCGGGTCCACCTGGTCATCGCCGCCTACGACGCGGGTCTGGTGTCGCCGTCCGGCTGAGCCGCCCCGGTCGGGCCCGGTGCGCTCCGGCCCGTCGGGCGGGCCGGAGCGCACCGGGTGTGCCGGTCACGGGAGTTGGACGGCGACCTCGGGCTGGGTCGGGGACGGGCCGTCGAGGAGCGGCTGCGGCTCGCCCTTCAGGTGGAGGTCGAAGAACGCCCCGAGGTAGGTCCGGGTGATCTCGATGCCCCGGGCCGGGTCGATCGCGCCGGGGGCGCCCGGCAGGCCCGCAGCCCGGGCGAGCAGCAGCAGGTCGCCGAAGGTCCCGTGCTCGGCGCCGGCGACGGTGAGGCGGCGCTTCCAGCCGTCCAGGCGGCTCCACGCCTCGTCCCAGCTGGGGTCCATGCCGGGGGCCTCGTCGCCCGCGGCGCCGAACAGCAGGAACGGCCGGCCGCCGAGGCCGGTGGCCGGCACCTGGGCGAAGAAGCTGCCGTCCATGTTCACCCCGGCCCGGACGCGGGGGTCGGCGGCCATCGTCGAGGCGGCGGCGTCGCCGCCGATGGAGTGGCCGGCCATGCCGATCCGGTGACGGTCGATCAGGCGGGCGAGCGGCCAGGGCGACCGGTTCGAGGTCAGCCGGTCGATCACGAAGGAGGCGTCCTTCGCCCGGCTCTCGGCGATGGCCGCCGGCCCGCCCGCCGGCGGCTGGTCGCAGATGGCGCAGGTGAGGGTCCGGCCGTCCGGGAGGGTGACGCCGGTCGACTCGTAGGGGTGGTCGATCAGCGCGACCACGTAGCCCCGGCCGGCCAGGTCCTCGGCGATGCCGGTGAACAGGGCGCGCGGGAACGTGAACCCGGGCGACAGCAGCACCAGCGGGAACCGGCCGGGCGCCGGCTGCGCGCCCGTCCGCGCCCAGGTGCCGGTGGCGGCCAGCGCCTCCGGCGGCAGACCGGAGCCCGGGGCCTTCGCCGCCAGGAACAGCCGGGCCTCCTCGGTGGTCATGTAGGGCGCGGGCGTCCCGCTGCCCGCCCGCGCCGGGTAGTACATCGACAGCATCAGCTGCCGGGGTCCCGCCGACGGCACCCAGGGGTCCTGGCGCTGCTGGTCGACGAGGTGCAGCAGGTCCCGCCCGACCGCGAACGGGCCGGTCGGCTGCGGGAGTTCGAACGCGAGCCCGGCCGGGGCGGACGCGGCGGAGGCCGCGGGAGCGGCGGGAGCGGCGGAGGCCGCGGGCGCGAAGGCGAAGGCGGGGGCCGCGGCGGCGACCGGCAGCGGCAGCAGGAGGGCGAGTGCGGCGGCGCCGGCCGCCCGTCGGGTACTGGTCATGCCCCGAACCTAGGCCCCGGCCACCGGACCTGACGTCTGCTCAGGAGCGGATCTTCCGGTCCGCTCCGGGGTGGACCCGGCCTCCGCCCGCAGGGGGACGGCGGTCGGGCTGTCCGCGTTGCGCCGGCCAGGGTCTGTCGCCCGACCGCCCCGCGGGCCGAAGCCGCCCGGCCCACGGCGGCGAGGGGGCGCGTGCAGGCCCGGGGCTGCGGACGTCCGTGTCGTTTTCCCGCCGGACGACGGCCGCACCTGCTGGTTGGCTTCGGGGCATGGTCAACGCACTCAAGTCGGCGCTCTTCCGCTCCCTGCACACGTCCGCCCGTCCGCTCGCCCTCGCCAACGCCTGGGACGTCGCCAGTGCCCGCGTCGTCGAAGCCGCCGGCGCGCCCGCGATCGCCACCACCAGCGCCGGAACGGCCTGGTCCCTCGGCGCGCCGGACGGGGACCGCGTCCCCCGGCAGTCGGTGCTGGACGTCGTCGCCCGCATCGCGGCGGCGGTCGACGTGCCCGTGACGGCCGACATCGAGGGCGGCTACGGGACGGGCCCCGCCGAGGTCGCCGACACCGTCGCCCGCGTCCTGGACGCCGGCGCGGTCGGCATCAACATCGAGGACGGAACCCGCCCGCCGGACGTCTTCACCGAACGCCTGGCCGCCGCCCGCGACGCCGCCCGGAAGGCGGGAGCGGACCTGTTCGTCAACGCCCGCATCGACACCTACCTCCTCGGCCTCGGCGACCCCGCCACCCGCCTGCGGGAGACGCTGCGCCGCGCCCGCTCCTACATCGACGCCGGCGCCGACGGCATCTTCGTCCCGGGCGTCACCGACCCCGCCGTCATCGGCGAGCTGGCCGCGGCCCTCACCGTCCCCCTCAACATCATGGCGGGCCCGGGCACTCCCCCGGTGTCCGACCTGGCCGCCCTGGGCGTCGCCCGCGTCAGCCTCGGCTCCGGCGTCGCCCAGGCCGCCTACGCCGCCGCCCGACACGCGGCCCTCGGCCTGTACGGCACCGGCGACTACGAATCCCTCCGGCAGGCCATCGACTACCCGGAGCTCAACAGCCTCTTCACCAGGGCCGATTGACCCACTACCCGATCGGGATCAGCGGCCCGAAGAAGGAGAGGCCAACGGCGTCAACCTCGCCTCCGATGGCGCCCAGGCCCCCAACGCTCCTGATGGCGCCCAGGCCCCCCACACCGCCACCCTCGGCCAGGCCTGTACCACACCGGCAACTACGCCCCCCACAGGCCATCGACTAGCCGGAGGCCAACAGCCCCTTCGCCAGGGTCGATTGACCCACTGCCAGACGAAGGCGAGGTCAACGGCGTCAACCTCGCCTCCGACAGTGCCCAAGCCCCCACACCGCCGCCCTCGGCCTGGCCTGTACCACACCGGCAACTACGGATCCCCCGGCAGGCCATCGACTACGCGGAGCCCAACAGCCCCTTCACCAGGGCCGATTGACCCACTGCCCGACGAAGGAGAGGCCAACGGCGTCAACCTCAGCTCCTGATGGCGCCCAAACCCCCAACACCGCCACCCTCGACCTGGCCTGTACCACACCGGCAACTACGAATCCCCCAGCAGGCCATCGACTACCCGGAGCCCAACGACCGCTTCACCAGGGCCGATTGACCCACTGCCCGACCAGTGTCGGCGAGGCCGGGGGATCAGCGGTCCGAGGGGCCGTCAGTGGTGGACAGCTGCCAGCGGAGTTCGCCGTCGTGCCAGTGGTCGGTGCGGGTGAGGCCGGCGGCGGTGGCGACGGCGGCCGAGGCGGTGTGGTCGGGGTGGATGTGGGCGGTGATCGTCAGGACGGCTTGTCGGCGGAGCCAGGTGACGAGGCCGCGGACCGCCTCGGTGGCGAGGCCGCGCCGTTGCCAGGGGGTGCCGACCACCCAGGCGATCTCGGCGGTGGGGCCGTGCTCCCCGGTGGTGACGGTCGCCTGGACGGTGCCGGCCAGGCGGGCGGTGTCGTGGAGTTGGAGCACCCAGTTGCACCAGGACTCGGCGGGGTCGGGCGAGCCGGCCGTCCAGCGTTCGTAGCGGGCCCGCAGGGTCCGGGCGGTGTCGGGCGCGCCGCCGATGAAGGCGTGCAGTGCGCGGTCCGACAGGACGTCGGCCATCTCGTCGGCGTGCTCCACCCGCAAGGGCAGCAGCGTGAGCCGGTCGGTGCGGATGGGAGCGGCTTCCACGCTGCGGTCTCCTCGGCGGGGCGTTCGACGGATGTACGGGTGCGGCGCCCGGGTCGGCGCCGCGCCCACCCCTGGCACGGGGAGCCGCCGACGGGGCCCGTGATCACGAGGGTCTCACGGGCGGCACGGCCCGGCGGACCGGGGGTCGGGGAACGCGTCGCCTCCGCTGCGTCCCGTTCCGCCGCCGGCCCGCGCCGGGTCCGCAGGTCGCCTCAGGCCCGGCGCATCCGGTAGACGCACGTCCGGTAGGGCATCTCGACGGTGTGGCGGCCGGTCAGGGCCGGGTCGGTGGCGGCGAGTTCGGTGAGCTCCCGGTCCAGGCGGGCCTGTTCGGCGGGGGCGGCGGTCAGGTAGGAGGAGCGGGACCGCACCAGGTCGGTCAGGCGGGCGGTCGGGACGGTCACGGTGTGCTCGGTCAGGCCGCGTTCGGGGGTGGTGAACCACGGTGTGACCGGCCCGTACGGCCAGGCCTCCTGGAGGCCGAAGTCCTCGCTGCCGACGACGGCGGAGAGCGCGGCCACCCACGGGGTCCGGTCGTCGCGGATGTTCCACATCGCGGCGAGGACGCCGCCCGCGCGCAGCACCCGGTGGATCTGCGGCAGCGCGGCCTGCGGGGTGAACCAGTGGTAGGCCTGGCCGACCACGACGGCGTCGACGGCCCCGTCCGGCAGCGGGATGTCCTCGGCGCTTCCGGCGAGCACCGGGATGCCCGGGTGGCGTTCGGCGGCCACGGCGCGCATCTGCCCGTCGGGCTCGACCGCGACCACCTCGTGGCCGGCGGCGCGCAGGGCGCCGGTCAGGAGTCCGGTGCCCGCCCCCAGGTCCAGGACGCGCAGCGGCTCGGCGCCGAGGGCCCAGGTGACCGCCCGGGCCGGGTAGCCGGGCCGGATCGAGTCGTACAGGCGGGCCGCGGAACCGAAGGACAGCGCAGAGGTGGTCATGCGGTGAACCTGCCCGATTCCGGCGGGCGGAACCGGGCGGGTTCACCGGCCGGGCCGCCCGCCGCTTCCCGGATCAGCGCAGCAGCAGGTCGACCACGCCCGTCAGGTCCTCGCTCCCGTCCGCCTCGGCGAGGCGGCGGCGCATCAGGTCGAAGTAGGGAGTGAGCAGTTCGGAGCTGACGCCCTGCCGTTCGGCGGTGGCCAGGAAGGTGGGGGTGCCGGCGACCTGCATGGCGAGGTTGGAGACGACGTCCGTCGTGTAGTCGCCGGTGCGGAGCCGGTCGGCGGTCTCGTGGACGGCGGGCGTCATCGCGGTGAGCCAGTCGGCGAGGAGGGGCGCCAGCGTGGCCGGGTCGATGTCCTCCTTGCGGATCAGGGCGTAGGCGTGTGCGACACCGGCGAACATGCCGTACATGGCGCTGAGCAGGGCCACGTCGTGCAGGGCGGCGAAGCCGGGGTCCTCGCCGACCCAGCGGGTGCCGGCCGGGACGGCCAGGGTGGGCCGGTGACGGTCGAACAGGTCGCGCGGGCCGCTGTAGAACACGTAGCCGCCGGCCTGCGGGACGCCGATCATCGGGGGGACGGCCATGATGCCGCCGTCCAGGTAGCGGGCGCCGCGCTCGCGGGCCCAGGCGGCGCGGGCGCGGGCCTGCTCGGGCGTGGTGGTGGTCAGGTTGACCAGGTCGCGGCCGGTGAGGTCGGCGCCGGCGAGGGCCTGGTCGATCGAGGCGTCGTCCAGCAGGCAGACGACGACCAGGGTGTTCGCGGCGACCGCCTCGGCGGCCGTGGCGGCGGCGGTCGCGCCGTCGGCGGCGAGGGCCGCGGCGCGGGCCGGGGTGCGGTTCCAGACGGTGAGGGGGTGGCCGGCGGCCAGCCAGGTGCGGGCCAGTGCGGTGCCCATCGCGCCGAGGCCGAGCAGCGTGACGGGGGCCTTGCCGGTGGGGTCAACGGTGGTGTGTGCCATGCCGATTAGGCTGGTCCAGGGCCCGGAGGTGATCAAGTACGCACTTCGAGGTGGGTGGTTACCCCGGGGTGAGCGAGCAGGTCGGAGGGGTGGGGCATGGCGACGTCGAACAGGCCGGCCACGGTGGACGGGCACGTCTGCGGGATCGACACCGCGATGGAGGTGATCGGCGGCAGGTGGAAGGTGCTGATCCTGTGGGCGCTCCACGAGCACCCGTGCCGCCGGTTCGGGGAGCTCCGCCGGCTGCTTCCGGGGGTCACCGAGAAGGTACTGGCCTCGCACCTGCGGGAGTTGGAGGCGGACGGCGTCGTGCGGCGCGTCTCGTACGAGGAGGTGCCGCCGCGCGTCGAGTACTCGCTGACGGCGGACGGCGAACGTCTCAACGACGCGCTCGAACCGCTGGCCGCCTGGGGCCGCGGGCGGCGGACCGGGGGAGCCCCGGAGACGGGCTGACCCGGGCCCCTGCCCGCCACCGGCCCCGCAGCCCGGGGTTGTCGGGCCGGAGGGGTGGCGTCGGGCCGGTCGAGTCGATCCCGGTGGGGCTCGGCGAGTGCGGGCCCGCACCGGGTGCCGGACGGTGCGGAGGCGTCAGTGGCCGAGCGGGACCGTCCAGTTGAGGAGGGTGCCGCCGGCCGGGGGCGCGGTGAGGGTGAAGGTGCCGCCGAGGGTGCGGGCGCGTTCTTCGAGGTTGCGCAGGCCGCTGCGGCGGCCCTGGGCGGGGATGCCGACGCCGTCGTCCTGGACGGTGAGGGCGACCTGGGTGCCGGTGGCCTGGAGGGCGACCTCGACGCGGCCGGCCTTGGCGTGCCGGGCGGCGTTGCTGAGGGCCTCGCCGAGGACCGCCACCAGGTGGTCGGCGACCGCGGGCGGGACGTCGGTGTCGAGCAGGCCCTCCATGCTGAGGCGGGGGGCGAAGCCCAGCGCGGAGTGCGCCTCCTCGACGACCTGCACGGCGCGGGCGCGCAGCCCCTGGCCGAGGGCCGCCTCGCGGACCCGCAGCCCGAAGATCGTCGACCGGATGATCTTGATGGTCTCGTCCAGGTCGCCGACCGCCCGCAGCACCCGGTCCGAGGCGCCGGGGTGCTCGATGAAGCGGGACGCGCTCTGCAGGGTCATGCCGGTGGCGAACAGCCGCTGGATGGCCAGGTCGTGCAGGTCCCGGGCGATCCGGTCGCGGTCCTCCAGAACGGCCAACTGCTCGGCGTCGCGCCGGCGTTCGGCCAGTTCGAGGGCGAGCGCGGCCTGGTCGGCGAAGGCCAGCAGCGGGTCGAGCTCGCGCTCGGTGAACTCCGGCTCGCCGAAGCCCCGTACCAGCAGCAGCACGCCCTCGGTGTGGCCCTCGGCCCGTCCGAGCGGCACCGCGACGGCCGGCCCCAGGCCCGCGTACCGGTCCGCCACGGCCGGGTAGCGCGGGTCCTGCGCGAGGTCGGGCGAGGTCACCGGGGCGCCCTGGGCACAGGCCGCGCCGGAGATGGTGCCCTCCAGCGGGACGTCCGCGCCCATCCGGCCGGTCAGGTCGCCGCCGTAGGAGAGGTCCGTGCGCAGGCCGCTTCCGTCGGGCAGCACGGTCAGTACGTCGGCCTGTCGGGCGCCGCTGATGTCGCACGCCCGCTGGGCGATCAGCTCGACCACCTGGGTGCGGGAACTCCCGGACAGCAGGCGGCGGTTGATCTCGGCGGTGGCGGTCAGCCAGCGCTCGCGGCGCTGCGCCTCCTCGTACAGGCGGGCGTTGTCGATGGCGACGCCGGCCGCGACGGCGAGGGTGGCGATCACCGACTCGTCGTCGTCGTCGAACCCGGCGGCGCCGCGCTTGTCGGTCAGGTAGATGTTGCCGAACACCTCGTCGCGGACCCGGACCGGCAGGCCCAGGAAGGTGCGCATCTCGGGGTGGTGGGCGGGGCAGCCGGTGGACGCCGGGTGCTGGGTGAGGTCGTCCAGGCGCAGCGGCTCGGGGTGGCGGATGAGTTCGCCGAGCAGGCCCTTGCCGGTCGGGTAGGGGCCGATCCTGGCGATCGCCTCGTCGTCGAGGCCGACGGTGAGGAACTGCGACAGGCTGTCGCCGTCGGGGCCGATCACGCCGAGCGCCGCGTACTCGGCGTCGGCGAGGACGGCCGCCGCCTCGACTATTCGGCGCAGCACCTGGGTGAGTTCCAGCTCGCGGCCGACCGACAGGACGGCTTCGAGCAGGCTGTGCACCCGGTCCCGGGTGCCGCGTGCCACGTCGATCCGGGCCTGCAGTTCGGCCAGCAGTTCGTCCAGCCGAAGCTGGGGAAGCCGCGACCGGGGTTCCTCCTGGCGCACCGCGTTCCTCCTCGTCCGTGGGCCTGCTGCCGCCCGATTCTCGCAGACGGCCCGGCGGGGGTGGACGGACGGGGTGGGCCGGAGTGTCGTGGGGCGGCGGGCCGCGGGCGGGCGCCCCACGGCCGGGCCGCCCGCCCGGCACCGGGCGGGGGCGGTTCGTCCCCGTCAGCCCCCGTCGCGGGCGGTGCGCACCGCGAGGGCGGCGAGCGCCTCGGGGGCGCCGGCCTGGTGGCGGATGCCGGGGAAGGCGTTGACGTCGACGGCGATCGGGCCGTCGGGGCCGGGCAGCAGGTCGATCCCGTACACGTCGAGGCCGAAGGCCGGCCCGGCGGCGAGGGCGACGGCGCGTTCCTCCGGGCCGGGCGTCCAGGGGCGGCGGGCGGGCCCGCCGGGGTGGAGTTCGGAGCGGCGCTGTTCGGCGAACAGGCGGCCGTCGACGACCCACAGTTTGCGGTCCCAGCCGTCGCCGGCCACCGGGTGCTGGGTGAGGACGGGCTCCTCGGGCCACTGCGCGGCGAGCGCCCGCCACTGCTCGGCGGTGTCGGCGCGGGCGACCAGGTCGCCGCGGCGGCTGTGCCGGCTCTTCACCACCACCGGGCCGTGCCAGGGGAGCCGGCCGAGGACTCCGTCGGCGACGGTGGCCGCGAACGGCAGGCCGGCGCCGCGGGCGCGCTGTTCCATGGCGGCCCGGTCCTGGCAGGACGCGGTGGCGGCGGCCGAGTTGAGCACGGGCGTGCCCGCCCGCTCGTGGCGGCGGGCGAGCCGGAGCGCGTCCGGGGTGCGCGCCTTGAGCAGCAGCAGGTCGGCGTCCTGCCCGGCGTCCACCGTGAGGTGCCCCTGCCCGTGCAGGATCCGGCGGGTGGCGGCGAGCAGCGGATGGTCGGGGTCGCGGGCCAGGAGGGCGATCCGCAGGGCGGTCACCGGGCGGCCGGGGCGGGGGCGAGCAGCGGGTCGGCGCCGGGGGTGGGCCAGGAGGAGCCGGTGCGGGCGAGCCGGACCACGGCGTCGGCCACCCGCTGGACGGCGCGCGGGACCTGACGGAAGCTCGGGAAGTCGTTGATGTCGACGACGACGGGGCCGTCCGGTCCGAGCAGCACGTCCAGGCCGTACAGGTCCAGGCCGAACACCTCGCCGACCTGCGCGGCGATCGCGGCGACCTCGCGCGGCAGCGGGACGGGCCGTTCGGTGGCGGGCCGGTGCGGGTGCAGCGGCGAGGTGCGCTGGGTGGCGAAGAACTCGCCGCCGGCGCAGTACACCTTGAGGTCGAGCCCGTCGTTGGCGACGTACGGCTGCGCGATCAGCAGGCCGCCGTCGGCGGGGGCGGTCACCCCGGCCAGCTGGGACGGGTTCCGCACCAGGTGGACGGCGCGGCCGGAGGAGCCGTCGGCGGGCTTGACGACCAGCGGATAGCGTTTTCCGGGTATCGCGGCGAACGCGGCCGGGTCGGCGGCGGCCCAGGTGCGCGGCATCGGCAGGCCGTGCAGGGCGGCGACGACGGCGGCCTGCGCCTTGTCGCGGACCGGGCGGATCGCCCGGGCGTCGTTGACGGTGGTCAGGCCGGCCGCGGCGGCGGACTCCAGCAGGCCGAGGCCGGGCCCGCCGGAGACGGTCTTCAGCACCCACGCGTCGTGCTTGCCGCTGCGGACCAGCCGGGCCAGGTCGAGCAGGTCGGCGCCGGGACGCAGCACGTCCACCCGGTGGCCGGCGGACCGCAGTTGGTGCACCACCGCCATCGGCATCCCGTCGTTGCGGTAGTGCTCCTCGACCAGGAAGCAGAACCTCATCTGTGCCCACCCATTCCCCTCTGTCCCCCCGTGCGCTCGCCGTGGGGCCGTTCGCATCGGTCCACCCTGTCACGGTTCTTCGGCCCGGAAGCGCCCAGGGTGTCCGGGAACGGCCACAGGCACGTCACAGCCGCATTGCCGCAGGTCTGGAACCCCTTGCCCGGGGCATGACGTTGGCATGACGTCGTCTTGGCACGCTCTTGAGGGGGACCGTGTGCATCCACAGCTGCGCCCGTACGGCCGGCACGATCTGACGGACCGTCCCGCGCCGGCCGTCCTGGCCTACCCGGCGGGTGACGTCCTGGTGGTCTCCGGCCTGCCCGGCAGCGGCAAGAGCACCCTGATGGCGCGCTGCGCCCGGGCCCGGGTGATCGACTCGCAGCACACCCGGGCCCGGTTCGCGGCGGCCCTGCCCGGCGTCCCGTACGCGCTGTACCGGCCGCTGGTGCGGATCGCCCACTACCTGCGGCTGCGGGCCGCGCTGCGGGCCGGCGGGCCGCTGGTGGTGCACGACTGCGGGGCGCTGCCGTGGGTGCGCCGCGCCATCGCCCGCACCGCCCGGCGCCAGGGCCGCGGCATGCACCTGCTGCTGCTGGACGCGACGCCCGCGCAGGCCGTGGACGGGCAGCGGCGGCGCGGCCGGCGGGTCTCCCGGTACGCGTTCGCCCGGCACCGCCGGGCCGGCGCCGCGCTGCGCGCCCTGGTCGCGGCGGACGTGCCGCTGCCGCCCGGGGTGGCGTCGGCGGTGCTGCTGCCGCGGGCGTCCGCAGCCCGGCTGGCCGTCATCGCGTTCACCGCGCCGCCCGGCCCGGCGGCCGAGCAGCTGACGGCGTCGCAGCTCACGGGCCGTCAGCAGGTGCCCGCCCCGCGGCCGGCGGCGGAGTCCGGCCCGGCCCGGGCGGTGGCGGGCGCTGCGGCGAACGGCTGAGCCGCCCCGCGCGTCGCCCGCCGCCCGGCCCGGCGCTGGCTAGTCTCCGGCCATGGCCACCCCCGAGCGCACCCCGGACGCCGCCGCCGCGGACGTCGCGCCCCCGCCAGAGCGCCCCGAGCCGCCGGACGGGCCGCGGCCGCAGCGCGGCCCGCAGGTGCGGCGGATCGCCGACCGGCTGTCCGTGCAGTTCCGCGTCCCGATCGAGCCGCAGTACGACCAGGCCGGGCACCGCTGGACGCTGCGCTGGTACGACGGGCCGACGGTCGCCGCGGTGCGCTGCGCGCTGGAGCGGCTGTTCCCGGCCGAGGAGCGGCTCGCGGTGCGGCGCGACCTGACCACCCGGGCGCTGGCGCTGGCCGCGATCCGGGAGACCCGGGCCGGGGCGATGCACCGCTCGGTGGGCAGCTGGGGCCAGCGCTACCACCTGGAGCAGCAGCTCGCCGACCAGGAGCACCCGGACCGGCCCGCCGACCCGCGCGAGGCGGCGATGCTGGAGCGGCTGCTGGCGGCCGCGTCGGCCGCCGCCGGGCGGGGCGCGAACGGGCCTGACCTGGCCCGCGCGTTCGACCTGGTGGCCCGGGACGGCGTCGCCTGGCTGCTGCCGGAGCCGTCGCTCGCCGGGCCGGCCGACCCGGACGGCCTCGCGCTGACCCCGCTGGAGTTCCTGACGTCCCGTTACGCGACGGGCGTGCACCGCACCGCGTGGGAGACCGCGCTGGCCACCCTGCCGCTGCGCGCCGCCGTCTCCGCCGCCCACCAGGACCCGGAGGCCGACCCGGACGCGGCCCGCGCCGCCCTCACCCTGCTGCCCGCGCTGCGCGCCCGGGCGTCCGCAGAACTCGACGCCGTCGAGGCCCGGTTGGCGGCAGTGGCGGCCGGCGCGGACCCCTCCGGCAGCGTGTCGACCCCTATTCTGCCTGCTCACGAGCGCTCGCGGTAGGACTCGGAGCACACCCGTTCTCCCTTGTCCCACCGGCCCGTTCGGCCGCAGACTCGTCCGCATTCCCCCCTTTCGGACGAGTCGACGGGAGACGTGTGTCCGCCCACGTGGATCAGGAACTGGCCCTGCGCGCCCGGGTGCTGCTGGCCGGCAGTGAACCCCCCACCCCCTGGCAGGCCTACCGGGCGCACCGCCTGCTGGCCCTCGACAATCCGGCAGTGCACCTGCCGAAGCTGGCCCTGGCGGCGATCGAACTGACCCGCCACCACCCGGTGCTGCTCCGCCGGGACCTCCAACTGCGCCTGCTGGACGAGGCGTTGGAGGCCGCGGCGGCCATCGCCGCCGACGACCCGTACCGGCCGCGGGCGCTGGCCCGCATCCACCACGAGCACGCGAAGCGCCTCGCCGAACTGGGGATCGCGGCGAGCTGACCCGCCCGGCCGGGGTGCGGCGACGGCGCCGCGGGCCTACACCTTGCCCCGGAAGTGCTGCTTCTCCACCAGCACGCCGTCCTTGAAGCAGAACCGCACCACGTCCTGGTCGCCCTCGGGGCCGGACGGCACGTCACCCGCGAACCAGCGGCAGTGCGCGCCGTCCGGCACCGGCGGGCCGATCCGCTTGAACTCGCCGGTGAGGAAGTCGCTTCCGACCGGCAGCCGGCCGTTCACCGCCTCCTCGGACTGGCCGACCTCGACCGAGTCGTACAGCTTGGTCGACACGGTGGCGTCCCGCATCGAGCTGATGAACATCAGCACGCCGACCGCGGCGACCACTCCGACCACCACCAGCACCGCGCCCGCGCCCAGCGCGCAGCCCAGCGCCGGGCTCCGGCGGCGCTTCTCCGGGCCGATCAACCGGTCGGCCAGCGCCTGGAGTTCCTCGTCCTCGGGGACGGCGGCGAGCGCCCCCTCGGAGGCGTACGGGAGCCGGCCGCCCAGCCGGAAGCCGCCGTCCGGCAGCCCGCCGGCCTGCACCACGCCGCCCAGCAGCCGGGCCCGTTCGCGCAGGCCGGTCAGGCCCTGGCCGCCGGAGACCGCCGAAGTGCCGTCCCCGCCGGGCCCGTTCACCACCTCCACGATCACCGCGTCGCGCTCGTGGCGGACCGTCACCACGATCGGCGCGCCCGGCGCGTGCTTGTGCGCGTTGGTCAGGCCCTCCTGGGCGATCCGGTACGCGGCGTGGCCGACCGCGGCGGCGAGCTCGCGCGGCTCGCCCTCGTGCCGCAGTTCCACCTGGGCGCCGGCCGCCTGCGAGGACTCCACCAGGCGGTCGATCGCGTCCACGCCGCCGGCCGCCGGCGCCGCGTCCTCCCGCAGCAGGCCCACCACCTGGCGCAGCTCCCGCATCGCGCCGGTCGCGGCCTGCCGGAGCACGCCGACCGCCTCGCGCTGCTGCGCGCCGAGGGTGCGGTCCACTTCGAGGGCGCCGGTGTGCACGGCGATCAGGGCGAGCTGGTGGCCGAGGCTGTCGTGCATGTCCTGGGCGATCCGGTGGCGTTCGCGCAGCCGCGCCTGACGGGCGATCATCACCCGCTCGCGGACCAGCTGTTCGTTGCGTTCGCGCAGGCTGTCCAGCAGGGCGCTGCGCTGCGCCCGGTACCGTCCGAACAGCGCGGGCAGCACGCCGACCAGCAGGTATCCGACGACGCAGACCCCGAACAGGGCGGGCAGCGGCAGGTGGTCGCGCTGGTTCTGCAGCACGCCGGTCGCCAGGTTGAGCACGAAGCCGGCGGCGAAGTACGCGGGCGCGTGCCACGGCCTGGTGATCCGCCGGCCCGCCGAGTAGCCGGCCGCGACCAGCAGCGGCAGGAAGCCGCTCGGCCCGCCGGCGCCCGCCGCGGCCAGCACCAGGACCGGGCCCGGCAGCCCGCGCCGCAGCAGGTACAGCACCGCGCAGACCGCGACCACCGCCCCCGACGGCCACCCCCCGCTGTCCACCGCCTGGAACAGCGCCGCGAGCCCGCACACCACGAGCCCGCCCAGCGCCTCCCGGGCCACCGGCCACCACGACCAGGGCCCCGGGAACGCCCGCCCCACCCACTTTCGCATCACACCCCCGACCCTAGCCGCCCGCCCTCCCCCGCCCGGACGCGCCTCCGGACCCACGCCCCGGGACGGCCCGGCGCGGGCGCTCAGGCGGTGTCGGCGAGGCGGGCGATCAGGATGGCGACGTCGTCGGCGCGGTGGTCCTGGTGGTGGGCCTGGCCGAGCAGGAGGGTGGCGAGCGGGTCGAGGGCGGGGGTGGCGGCGTGGGCGAGGGTGGTGCGGAGCCGGTCGATGCCCTCGGTGATGGTGGAGCCGGCGGATTCGACCAGGCCGTCGGTGTAGAGGACGAGGGTCGCGCCGGGCGGCAGCCGGGTCCCGGTGACGGGGAAGTCGAGGTCGTGGTCGATGCCGAGCAACGGGCCGCCGTCCAGGTCGAGTTGGTCGGTGCGGCCGTCGGGGGTGCGGAGCAGCGGCGGCGGGTGGCCGGCCCGGACGGCGCGCAGGGTGCGGGTGGCGGGGGTGAGGCGCAGCAGGCAGCAGGAGGCGAGCAGGCCGGCGTCGAGGTCGACCAGCAGGTGGTTGGTGCGCCGGGCGACGGTCTCCACCGGGTCGTCGCTGCTGGCGAACGCCCGTACGGCGCTGCGGAGTTGGCCCATCAGGGCGGCGGCCTTGACGCTGTGTCCCTCGACGTCGCCGATGATCAGGACGACGCCGTCGGAGGTGGGGATGGCGTCGTACCAGTCGCCGCCGATGTCCATGCCGCGGGTGCCGGGGAGGTAGCGGGCGGCGATGTCGAGGCCGGGGATCTCGGGCAGGCGGTGCGGCAGCAGGGCGCTCTGCAGGCCGCGGGCGACGGCGGCCTGGGCGTCGTAGAGGCGGGCGCGTTCCAGGGCCTGGGCGATCAGGCCGCCGAGGGCGGTGAGGACGGAGCGGTCCTCGGCGGTGAAGGAGCGGGCCCGGTCGAAGCCGAGGATGAGGCTGCCGACGGGGTGGCCGGAGGCGATCAGCGGGAGGAACGCCCAGGCCTGCATCTCGTCGCGGGGCAGGCCGGGGTAGGCGGCGGCGAGTTCGCGCTCGGACTCGAAGAAGATCGGCGCACCGGTGGTGAACACCTCGGTGCCGGGCAGCCGGGCCCGGATCGGGGTGCCTTCGAACGGGTCCAGGAAGCCGGGCTGGTAACCGCTTTCCGCGACCAGGTGCATGCGTCCGGCGTGGGCCAGGTACAGGGCGAGTTCCTGGCCGCCGAAGCCGGGCAGGATCTGGTCGATGACGGCGGAGGCGACCTCCTTGACGGTGACGGCCTCGGTCAGCGCGGAAGCGAGTTGCAGCACGTGGTAGACGCTGCCGACGGACGCGGGGGTGGCCGGCGGGGCCTCGGGCAGGGTGACGTCGGCGCTCGGCGCGGCGGGGACGATCCGGCCGGTCAGGCCGTGCGCGTCAGGGTAGAGCGAGAACGCCAGCCAGTGGCCGAGGGGCCGGCGGGCGAGGAAGGCGGTGGGCTGCTGGGAGAGCATCGCGGAGCGGTAGCGGTCCTCGTAGGCGGGGTCGGCGAGCCAGGGCAGCACGTCCCAGGGGCGGTGGGTGAGCAGTTCGTCGCGGGTGGCGTGGAGCAGCAGTTCGGCGCTGCGGTTGAGGTAGCCGGTCCGTCCGTCGGGGTCGAGTGCGAACACGCCGTCGCGCAGTCGCTCGACGGCGGCGGTGGCGGCCGCGGCGGCGGTGGCGTCGACCACGGCGACGACCAGCCGCGGGGCGGGCCCGGGGACGGGGTGGCCGTGCAGGTCGAGCAGGCGATGGCCGCCGCCGGGGTCGCGCAGTCGGACCCGGCGGGTGAACGGGAGGCCGTCGTGGGCGGCGCGGCGGGCGGCGTCCCGCATCAGGGCGACGTCCTCGGGCGAGATCCGCTCCAGCAGGGTCGCGCCGCGGCCGTCGAACTGGCCGAGGCCGAGGATCTCGCGCAGGTCCTCGTCCACGGCGAGGCGCTGGTCGGTGAGGTCCCAGTCGAAGAAGCCGAGCCGGATGCCGTCGCCGCCGGGCACCGGCAGCGGTACCACGGCGGGGTGCCCCTCGGCGTGCACCCGGTCGCCGTACGGCAGCAGCGCGGTGGCGAGGCGGTTGCCGGCGGTGCGCAGCTGGCGGCGGGTGGCGGCGGGCGGGCCGGTGCCGTCGGCGGGCCAGAACACGGCGATCACGCCGAAGGTCTGGTCGCCGGCGGTGACGGGCGTGGTGGCGGAGGCCTGCCCGTACGGGAGTCCGACGGCGAGCTGCGGGTAGCGGCGCATGGTGTCGTCGGCGTCGGCGAGGACGATGGTGCGCCCGCCGCGGTAGGAGTCGGCGGCGGGCAGCGGCGCGGCGACGGCGATCCGGCGGAACGGTTCGAGCAGTTGCAGCGGGATGCCGACGACGGTGGCGACGGCGAGCGAGCGGCGGTCCTCCGAGCGCAGGTACAGCACGCCGCCGTAGGCGGAGGTGGTGCGGACGGCGCGCAGCAGGCCGTCGGCGAGCAGCGGTTCGGCGGCCGCGTCCCAGCGCGGGCCCGGGTCCTCGGGCGGGGCGCGGTCGGTCCCGGGCTGCGGGCGGGCGGGGTCCTGCGGCGGGCCGGTGCGCGCAGCCGGGTCGGTGTGCGGTGGCGGTCGGGAGGGGTCCGCCGGGACGCCCGGGCGCATGTTCTTCTCTGTACGCCGGTCGCGCGGGGGGTGTCAAACGGGGGACGGCGGCGGTCCGTCCGGGTGACCACCCGATTGCATCTGATACGACAAGGGGATCGTCTGCTGGTATGCCGACGAAGAACCGTGACCGCGGCGCCCCGCGCCACCGCCGCCTGGCCGCCCTCACCGCGCTCGCCGCCTTGGCCGCCGGCTGCTCCTCGCTCCATCCCCGCGACGAGTCCGCCACCCGCGCCTCCGCCCCGGCCGCGCCGCCCGCCGCCGCCCGGCCGGCCGCCGTCCTGCCGCAGGGCGCGACCGGGCAGGAGCCGAACAGCCGGCTCGGCGCCGCCGAACGCGACCTGACCCGGCGTCAACTCGCCCTCGCCGCCGAACGCTGGGGCCTGGCCGCCGTCCCGCTCAAGGCGCCCGCCCCGCCCGCCGACCGGCCCGCCCTCACCGCCGGACCGAACGTCCTGCTCGCCGACGGCCTGCCGCCGGTCGTCCGCCGCGTCCCCACCGACGACAACGTGGTCTTCCTGACCGTGGACGACGGCGCCGAGAAGGACCCCGAGTTCGCCGCGATGGCCGCCGAGCTCCACGTGCCGATGTCCGTCTTCCTCTCCGACTACCTGGCACGCTCCGACTACGACTACTTCCGCGCCCTGCGCGACCACGGCGTGAGCGTCAACAACCACACCATCAACCACCCCGACCTGCGCCGCCTCGGCGCGGACGCCCTCCGGAAGGAGATCTGCGGCCAGCAGGACCGCCTGGAACAGGAACTCGGCGCCCGCCCCCGCCTGTTCCGGCCCCCGTACGGCGAGTACACCGACGCCGCGCTGCGCACCGCCGCCTCCTGCGGCATCACCGCCGTCCCGCTGTGGACCGAGGAAGCCTTCCCCGACCACCTCGAGTACCGCTACGCCGACCAGAAGCTGCACCCCGGCGACATCGTCCTCACCCACTTCCGCGCCCCCGCCCCCGGCTGGCGCGGCAGCATGGCCGACATGCTCCGCCGCGTCGTCGACACCGCCACCGCGCAGGGCTTCGCCGTCGCCCGCCTGGAGGACTACCTCTGACCGCCCGTCAACCGCGCCGCCCCGGGGCGGCGTCCGGCTCCTCGGGCTCGCCGCTGTGCGGGCCCGGTGTCGCCGGGTGCGCGGGATCGCCGGTGCGCGGGCCCGGAACGGTGGAGACCGCGACCCGGGGCAGCGCCTGCGGGTGGCGCTCGCGCAGGAACGCCACCAGGTGCTCGCGCAGGTCGCAGCGGAGCGTGAACGCGTCGTCCGCGTTGGCGGCCGTGGCCAGCGCCCGGACCACCAGGGTGCTGGGAGTGGTGTCGACGACCTGCAGGGCGCTGCCCTCGCCGTCCCAGCACGGGTGCTTGGCGAGGTAGTCCTCGAACTCGGCGCGCAGCAGGTCGACGGGCGTGCTGTGGTCCAGGTGCAGCAGGGCGGTGCCGGTGATCCGGGACGAGCGGCGCGACCAGTTCTCGAACGGGCGGCCCGCGAAGTACGACATCGGCATGACGATCCGCCGCTGGTCCCAGGTGGCGATCACCACGGCGGTCAGGGTGATCTCCTCGACGGTGCCCCACTCGCCGCCGACCACCACCACGTCGCCGATCCTGGCCAGGTCGCCGAAGGCCATCTGGATGCCCGCGAACAGGTTCGACAGCGCGCTCTGCGCGGCGATGCCGGCCACCACGCCGACCAGGCCCGCCGAGGCGAGCAGGCTGGTGCCGACCACCCGCACCGCGGGGAAGGTCATCAGCATCGCGGCGAGCGCGAGCAGCGCGATCCCGGCCTGCAGGATGCGCCCGAGCAGCCCCGCCTGGGTGCGGGCCCGCCCGGCCCACGCCGAATCGCGCCGGCGCACCGCGAGGCGGACGGCGCCGTCCAGCACCAGCACGGCGGCGCGGGCGGCCAGCCAGGCGCAGGAGCCGATGGTGGCGAGCACCAGCAGGTGGGCGATGCCCTCCGGCGCCCGCACCCACGGCCCGGCGGCGAGCAGCAGACCGCAGGCCGCGACCGCGAGGATCGGCCGCCGGCAGCCGCGCAGCAGGTCCGGGAGAGTGCGGGAGCGGGCGGCCAGCCGACGCGCCGTCACCTCGGCGACCCGGTCGCAGCAGTAGAGGACCAGCGCCACCGCCGCGCCCGCCGCCGTGAGCCGCACCGCACTCCACCACACGCCGTCCGCCTCCTCGATTCCGTGCCCCGGCCCCGTCCGGCCGGGCCCCGGCAGGGCAGCCGGGGCCGAGAGGCCGCCTTTCCGCAGCGCGCCGGTTCACACCCCCGGGCGACGGACCGGATCCGGTCGAAATGGGTTCGCCGTCGCCGGGCATACGCGGGATGCCGATCGGCGACAGGCCGCCGGAGGCAGCGAGGAGGACGGGCCGTGAATCCGATCGAACGCGCGCTGCGCGCCGTCGACCGCACCCAGCAGCAGTACCGGCCGCTGGCCACGGTGTTCGGCGTGATCAAGAAGTACGGGGACGACCGGGGCGGGCTGCTGGCCGCGCTGATCACCTACTACGGCTTCGTGTCGCTGATCCCGCTGCTGCTCCTGCTGTCCACGGTGCTGGGCTTCGTGCTGCACGGGCATCCGGAGGCGCAGCAGGCGGTGGTGAACTCCGCGCTGGCCGACTTCCCGATCATCGGCGACCAGTTGCGGGAGAACGTGCACTCGGTGCAGGGCAGCGGCCTGGCCCTGGTGATCGGCATCGCCGGTCTGCTCTACGGTGCGCTGGGCATCGCGCAGGTGCTCCAGCACGCGATGGCCGAGGTGTGGAACGTGCCCGGCGTGCGGCGGCCCGGCTACTGGCCGCGGCTCGGGCGCAGCCTGGCCCTGTTCGGCGCGCTGGGCACCGGGCTGGTGGTCAGCACGGCCGCGGCGGCGCTGGTCGGCGCCTCGGTGAGCGGGACGCTCGCCCGGATCGGCGGGCTGCTGCTGTCGGCGGTGCTGAACTCCGCGCTGTTCCTGGCCTGTCTGCGGATCCTCACACCGAAGGACGTGACGACCCGCCGACTGGTGCCGGGCAGTCTGCTCGCGGGACCGCTGTTCACCGTCCTGCAGGCGTTCGGCGCGGCCCTGGTGGCCCATCAACTGCGGCACGCGTCGGCCGTGTACGGCTTCTTCGCGACCGTGATCGGCCTGCTGTCCTGGCTGTACCTGGCGTCGCAGATCACCGTGTACGCGGCCGAGACGAACGTGGTGCTGGCCCGCCGGCTGTGGCCGCGTTCGCTGCTCCAGCCCCCGCTGACCGGCCCCGACCAGGAGGTGCTGGCCTCGCTCGCCCGCCAGGAGGAGCGCCGCCCGGAGCAGCGGGTGGACGTCGAGTTCCACGATCCGGAGACCGGCTCCGAGACCGGCTCCGAGACCGGTTCCGGCTCCGGGCCGGATCGGGACGACGGCCCGGACAGCCCCGGCCCGAACAAGCGGACGTAGCCCCGCACCCCGCCCCGCCGGCCGCCCCCGCCGGCGGGCGGACGTCGAAGCCCGTCGTGGAGGGCGGCTCCGGCGCGCGAGGCAGCCTCGCACAGCTTCTGCCCATACGCTCCGCATTCGTTCAAATCGCTTCGCTTCCCGCCCAGTTGACCGGACACTGGCAGCGACGGCCGGGTGACCGGCCGCGTCTGGCTTCCTTGTCGGCGCCGCCACCCGGCGGTGCCGACCGCCGAGGAACGCGGGAGGGCCGATGAGCATGCGGAGCGAGGCGACGGGGCCCGGCCGGCCCGGTCGGTGGCGGTGGCGGTGGGTCGCGGTCGCGGCCGTGCTGCTGGTCGCGGTGGCGGCGGGCGTGGTGTGGTGGCAGTGGCCGGCGGCGGAGGAGGAGCCGCCGGTGGTGGCGGGCACCGTCCAGGCGGTGGTGCTGCCGGCCGACGAGGTCAGCCGGGCCGTGGGCAGCACGCTGAACGCGCTGACCCGGGCGAGCGAGCCGGCCCCGCCGCTGCCGGCCGACCCGCCGGGCTGCTCGGTGGCGGTCGGACCGGCCACCACCGTGGTGTACCAAGGGGGTTGGACGGCGTTCGTGTCCGTCGTTCAGCAGGACGCCGCCGACGCGGCGGACCACACCGCCACCCAGACCGTCGGCCGGTACGCCGACGCCGCCAGTGCCGGGGAGGTGTTCGGCACGCTCACCGACGGCGTCAAGGCGTGCACCGCCGCGGTGCGGGACGCCTCCGGCGCGAACGCGTCCCGCTGGACGTACCGGGTGAACAGTGCCACGGACTCCGCGCTGTCCTGGACGGCCACCCAGGACCGGGGCGGCGGTTGGGCGTGCTACCGGGAGGCCCGGCTGACCGGGTCGACCGTCCTGCAGGCGGCGGTCTGCCAGTCCGGCGACGGCGGCCCGGCGGCCCGCGCGCTCGCCGACCGGATGGCGGAGCGCGCCAAGTGACGGGCCCGCTGCGGCGTCTCGCCGCCCTCGCGCTCGCGCCCGTCACCGTCCTGTTCGCCCTGGTGCTGCCCGCCGGGCCCGCCGCGGCGGCCGCGGCCGACGACCCGCCGGCTGCCGCCGCGATCGCGCCGGTCGCCCCGAGCGCCGCCTACTCCCCCTCCCTCAACAAGCAACTGGCGGCGTTCAACCGCCAGTTGGCGGAGCTTCCGACCGACCGGAGCCTGGCCGACAAGCAGGCCGAGCTGGACCGGCGGACCACCGCCTACAACGAGCAGTCGAAGGCGGTCCTCGACGCGCTCGACGCCAACGACAAGAAGATCGACCAGCACAACGCGGAGGTGGCGCAGTACCCGAACGGCGCGCCGCCCGCCGTCGCCGATGCGCTCAACGCGGAAGCCGCGGCGATCAACTCCGAGCAGCAGCAGCTCAAGGACCGGGCCGGGAAGATCGCCGACGAAGGCGACGCGATCACGTCCGAGCAGCGGGACCTGGACCGGCGGAAGAGCGACCTGGGCAGCAGGCGCAGCACCTTGCAGAGCACCCGCGGCCAACTGGTGACGCAGATGGCCGCCGAGCTGCTGGCCCGGCTCGCCGCCCCGGCCGCCGCCACCGGGCCCGCCATCGGCAGCGACCGCAGCCGCCCGTCCGGTGGCACCCCGTCCGCCGGCGCCCCGCGCGTCGACGGCGGGGACCGGCCGGCCGGCTCGGTGCGCCGCCAGCCGCTCGAACGGTACGCCGACCAGCACGGCGTGCGGATCGACGGCCGTCCGGTCGACGCGGTGCTCTCCCCCGCCGCCCTGGGAAAGCTCTCACCGGCGAACGCGGGCGTGCTGGAGCCGACCCGCAGCTACGACGGGCTGGTCGAGCAGCGCGACGGCAGCTACCGCGCACTGACCCTGCGCGACCCGTCCCGTCCGCCGACGGCCGCCCAGCGCGCGTTCGACGCCACCGTCAACGGCGGCGGCTCGGCGGTCACCACGGTGAACGGCAGGAAGGCGGTGATCAGCGGCGTCGACAGCGTCGACGCCCCGGCCGACGCGCCCGCCGCCCCGCCGCAGCGCAACCTCGCCCTCGGGCTCGGCGGCCGGGTGCAGCCGTTCGCCGACCGCAACGGGTACGAGCACCTGATGGACTTCGACATGACCCAGGTGCGCCGGGAGCTGCTGGGCCGGCTGAACGACCCGAACTACCGGATCCACGTCTCGCTGAAGGACCTCAAGGACCTGCCCAACACCCTGGCCCGCGGCTGGGCCTGGGAGCACAAGAACGCCAGGGGGAGGATCCCGTTCGAGAACGGCAGGCTCCCCGAGTGGGCGCTGACCTGGGAGCGCGCCCCGAGCGTCACCGACTGGGAGATGTACCTGATCCACACCCTGCCGGGCGTGCTGGAACGCACCACGTTCTACGACGAGAACGACAACGTGGTGCCCGACCCGTTCCTGACCGGGAACAACGACTGATCGGGAACAACGACTGACCGAGGACGACCGACCGGTTGAACCCGATGGACAACAACCGACCGGCCCCCGCGTCCACCTGCCGGACGGTCCGGTGGGCGGGCGGCGCGGCGTGGTCGACTGGGCGTCACACACCCACCGCCACGGCATCAGGAGGCCTCATGCTGCCCTCGCTCGACGGACTGCAGTTCGCGCCGGTCGCCCGCCCCGCGCAGGGGGAGGTGGACCCGGGCACCCGCTTCACCTACCGCGAGCGCGACGGGCTGGTGTGGGCCGCCTACCGGGGCGGCGAGATCGTCCACGGGCACCTGGTCGGCACCCGGACCGGCGACACCGTCGAGTTCCGGTACGTGCAGCTCAACCGGGCCGGGGAGACCAACTCCGGGCACTGCGTCAGCCGCCTGAGCCGCCTCGCCGACGGGCGGCTGCGGCTGGACGAGCGCTGGCGCTGGGAGTCCCGGCCCGGGTCGGGCACCAGCGCGGTCGAAGAGGTCCTGCCCGGCCGCTGACCGCACTGTCGGTGGCGGCCGCTAGCGTCCCGGCCATGAAAGATCGTGAGAGCTACGCCCCGCTGGTGTTCGTCGAGTACGACCACCGACCCGGCTCGTACTGCCTGATGCTGACGGACGATCGGATGGTGGCGGTGGACGAGGTGTTCGAGGCGGCCGACCGGCAGAACGGCGGCTACGGCTGGGAGGCGGTGGCCCGTTCCGCGGTCCGCTCGCGGGCGCCGCACCTGGAGGGCCGGTTCCGCTACGACCCGGAGGCGGGCATGTTCGTCGCGTACGGCGAGGACGCGGCGGCGCTGCGCGAACTCGGCGCGCTGCTGTCCGGCGCGTTCCGCGACCGCCCGACGCTGCGCGAGCTGATCGACGCCGCCGAGCCCGACTGGTTCGACTGATCCCCCGTCCCTCCCCCGCCGCCGCGCGGACGCGCGAACGCCGACGGCCGCCCCTCCCGACATGAGGGGCGGCCGTCGGCGTGTGCGGGTGGTCCGGTTTCACGGACCGGTCGGGCGGAGGTGCCTCAGATGGAGAGGACCTGGCCCGGGAAGATGACGTCGGCGCTGGCGCCGATGGTCTGGGCGTTGGCCTTGAACAGCGCGTCCACGGTGGTGCCGTGGGCGGCGGCGATGGCGCTCAGGGTGTCACCGGACTTGACGGTGTAGCTGCCGCCGTCGGTCTTCGCGGCACCGGAGTTGTGCTTCTTCCAGGACTGGCCGCCCTGGTACTTGTCGGCCTGCGACGCGCCCTGGGCCTTGGCGCCCTGGGTCTGGTCGGCGGCCGCCGGGGCCTGGCCGCGGGTCTGCGAGCGCGAGGCCGCGCCGTCACCGGCGGTGGTGTTGGTGGAGGCCGCGTCGCTCTGCGTGGTGGCCGGCTTCGAGGACTTGGTGGAGCCGGTGGCGGCGGTCGAGCCGGTGGCGGCGCTCGACGAGGACGAGGTGTCGACCTGGGCGGCGGCACCGCCCTGGGTCAGACCGGCCTGGATCGAGCACACCGGCCAGGCGCCGGGGCCCTGGGAGGCGAGCACCTTCTCGGCGACGGCGATCTGCTGCGCCTTGGTGGCCAGGTTGGCCTGCGGGGCGTAGGCGGTGCCGCCGTACGCGGCCCAGGTGGAGGAGGTGAACTGCAGGCCACCGTAGAAGCCGTTGCCGGTGTCGATGGACCAGTTGCCGGTCGACTCGCACTGGGCGACCTTGTCCCAGGTGGACACGTCGGCGGCGGAGGCCGAGGTCGCCGTAAGGAGGCCGGCCACCGGGAGAGCGGCCACCGCGGAGCCCGCCACGATGGCGGCCCGGACGCGGTTGCGGTTGCGGCTGCCCTTCTCGGCGGTGGTGGCGGTCTTGGCGGCAGCGGTCTCGTTACGGAAGATCATGCGATTCCTTTCGGATGCCCCGGGCAGGCAAGGCGGAACCAGAGCCCCTGGCGGGCCTGCTGTCTCTCGCGCTTGTGGATCGGACGGTGCCGTCTCTTGCCGACGTGCTCTCCGTCGCGGTCACCCTGCCCGTGCGGGCGGCTCGGTGGCCGCTCCGGGGCGTTGGTGTCGGGTGATCCCGGGTAGTGCGCCCTGCACTGGTTACGAAGCTACGGGCGTCCGGGCCGAACTCCAAGCATTCCAAGGTCTGTGCAGGTCAGAGCCATGTTACCGGCGGTACAGCGGGGTTTTCCGGCGGCCCGGCCCGCGAAATTCCGGGCCCGGGCCGCGCGCGCTGTGACCGGCCTCACCGGATTCGACCGCCTTCCGCCGGGGAACCGCGCACCCTGTGTGACGGACGGCCGACCGACCGCCGACCGTCCGGCCCCCCGGCTATGGGCCGGGCCACAGCGACCACGGCCGGTGCACCCGGCGGTCACCCGCCGTGGCCGGCGCGCCGTCGTTCGGCCCGCCGAACTGCCGCGTCAGGACAGCGCGGTGAGGACGCGGGGCCCGTCCTCGGTGATCGCCACGGTGTGCTCGGAGTGCGCGCCGCGCGAGCCGTCCGCGGACCGCAGCGTCCAGCCGTCGGGGTCCACCCGCAGCTTCGCGGTGCCCGTGCACCACCACGGCTCCAGCGCGAGCGTCAGGCCCGGGCGCAGCTCCAGGCCGCGGCCCGGCCGTCCGACGTTGGCCACGTGCGGGTCCTCGTGCATGGTGCGGCCCAGGCCGTGGCCGCCGAAGTCGGTGTTGATGCGGTAGCCGGCGCCCTGGCCGACCGCGGCGATGGCCGCCGAGAGGTCGCCGATCCGGTTGCCGGGGACGGCCGCCGCGATCGCCGCGTCCAGCGCGGCCCGGGTGGAGTCGATCAGCCGGACGTCCTGTTCGGCGGGCGTCCCGGCGACGACGGTGACGGCGGAGTCGGCCACCCAGCCGTCGATCGACACCGCGAAGTCGAGGCTGATCACGTCGCCGTCCCGGAGCACGTAGGGATGCGGCTGTCCGTGCAGCACCGCGTCGTTCACCGACAGGCAGATCACGTTGCGGAACGGCCCGCGGCCGAACGACGGCGCGTAGTCCCAGTAGCAGGACACCGCTCCGCGCTTCTCGATCAGCTTCCGGGCCCGGTGCTCCAGGTCCATCACCTCCCGGCCCGGCTCGACCATCCCCGACAGCTCCGTCAGCGTCTCGGCGACGAACCGCCCGGTGGCGGCCATCTTCTCGATCGCCTGCGGCGTCTTGAACTCGATCACGACACGACTCCCTGCACAGCGGCGTCGCGCCGCCCGCTCGGACTGCCGGTATTTGAATACCGGCCGGACGCAGACACCCTAGCAGCCAATCGGTATTTAAATACCGCCCAACGGGGTCGAAGCGGAACGGCGCCCGGTTCGAGTCCGGTTGCGGCAGCAGCCGGCCCCCTACGGCCGGGCGGCGTGCAGGAGGGCCTCGATCGCGATGCGGGCCCGGTGGGGTGCGGTCGGGTCGCCGGTGATGGCGGCGGTGACGATGGCGCCCTCGGCGAGCAGTTGGACCGGGGCCGGGTCGGGGATGCCTGCGGCGCGGGACCAGTCGGCGAGGTGGCGGTGGAAGGCCTCCTTGTGGGTGCGCACTTCGGCGAGGACGGCCGGCGAGGACGGGCCGAGTTCGCCGAAGGCGTTGATCCAGGCGCAGCCGCGGAAGCCCGGCTCGGCGCACCATGCGGCGAGCCAGTCGAAGGCGGCCAGGAGTCGGGCCCGGGGGTCGGCGTGCGCCTCGACGGCGCTGGTCAGGCGGCCGCGCCAGCGCAGGTCGCGGCGGCGCAGGACGGCGACCACCAGGTCGTCCTTCGCGGGGTGGAGGCGGTAGATGCGCTTGAGCGGCAGCCCGGAGGCGGCCCGGACCTCGTCCATGCCGACGGCGCGGATGCCCTTCTCGTAGAACAGCGCCTCGGCGGCGTCGAGGAGCTTCTCGCGGTCCTGCCGGGTCTGTTCCTCGGTGGGCGGGGCGGGCATCGGGCGGCTCCCTGCGCGGCATTGACGTGGAGAACGGTCGTTCCCTAGCCTAGCGTCCACGCCCGGTCGAGAACGCTCGTTCTCGACCGGCTCCGAAGGACCCGCCAAGCCCAACGAGCCGGACCCGCCGAGGAGGCCGCCGTGACCGAGGACCGCCCGCCCCACCCGCCGTTCACCCGCGACAGCGCGCTCGCCAAGGTCCGGGCCGCCGAGGACGCCTGGAACAGCCGCGACCCGCAGCGCGTCGCCCTCGCCTACACGCCCGACTCGGTGTGGCGCAACCGCGACGCCTTCCTCACCGGCCGCGCCGCGATCGTCGAGTTCCTGACCGCGAAGTGGGCCCGCGAACACGAGTACGCGCTGCGCAAGAACCTGTGGGCGTTCGACGGCGACCGGATCGCCGTCCGCTTCCAGTACGAGTGGCACGACGACGAGGGCCAGTGGTGGCGCAGTCACGGCAACGAGCTGTGGGAGTTCGACGCGAACGGCCTGATGCGCCGGCGCGAGGCCAGTATCGACGACGTGCGGATCGCCGCCGCCGAGCGCCGCATCCTCGGCCCCCGGCAGGACGGCGAACCCGAGCTGCCCGTGCGCTGAACCCTTCCGCCGCCCGGCGGAGGAGACGCCGGGCCGCCGCGTTCAGTAGCGTGGCGGCATGGTGCGAGTCCCCCTCACCCCCGAACAGATCGACGCCGGCCGGCGCCTGGGCGCGCTGTTCCGCGAAACCAGGGCCGGCCGCGACCCGGTCGCCGTCGCCCAGAGCGCCGGCATCTCCCCCGAGACCCTCCGCAAGATCGAGATGGGCCGGCTCCCCAGTCCGGGCTTCGGCACGGTGGTCGGCCTGTGCGCCGCGCTGGACGTCCCGCTGGACGACGCCGCCCAGGTGTGGCTGGGCGTGGTCGCCGACGAGCGCCGCGCGGCGGGCTGACCGCCGACCGTCGGACCCTCGCACCACCGCCCGTCCGGCGGCCCCGAGCACCGCGTACCGCTCGCCCGGCACCGGTCCGCCCCGGAGCCCGGCGTCCGCCGACAGCGGTTCGATCCACGGCCCGGGCGCCAACGGCCGTACGGCGCCGGCCGGTTCGGCCGCCCCGCCGCCGCCCGCCCAGGGCGGTTCGCCCGCGCCCGGCGGGTACGGCCCGGCTTTCGCGCCCGGCGGGTACGGCCCGGCCTTCGCGCCCGCCTCCCGTCGGCGGTCCTCGACCCGCACCGGCCGGCCGCCCGGGGGCGGCAGGGTCGGCCGGCGGCGGAGCGCGGTCTCCGGGTCGGGCAGCGTCCAGCAGGTGCCGGCCGAGCACCGCGTCGAACCGCTCCGCGCCGCCGGGCGGCCGCACGGCGGCGCCCGTCGGGAACCGCCCCGGCAGGCGCGTGCCGGCCGGCTTCGCCCGGGCCGCGCGACCGTCCCCGCCGCCGGGTCCACTCCCGTGACCCGGTGTCCGGCCTCGCCGCGCGGCAACGACAGGGAGCCCGTCCCGTGCCCGGCGTCCAGGACGTCCAGCGGCCCGCCCGGCAGCCACCCGGCGGGCCTCCGCTCCCGTGCCCGGGGCAGCCGCCCGCCCGTCCGCTGCCCACCGCTTCCCCGGGTCGCCGAACCGGCTTCCCGTCGGCGAGTTGAGGGCTCCCGCGACTGATCCCGCGTCAGTTCGGCGCCGCCGCCGGCCGGGCGGGGCTCCGGCTGAGCAACTGCGCGGTGCGGTCGGTGAGTTCGAGCAGCCAGTGCGGGTCGCCGTGCCGGCGTCCCCAGTGGGCGGCGGTCACCGCCCGGACCTGCGCCCAGCGGCGGACGCGTTCCGGGTCCAGTTCGGCGGCCTCGGCGTAGATCGCCAGGCGGCGCAGCAGCGCGCGGTGCGGGTCGGCGGCGGCGAGCAGGTCCTCGACGCGGGTGCGGAGCAGGGTGAGGCCGTCGTACGCGGGGTCGCCGACGTGGCCCTTGGGGTCGATGGCCAGCCAGGGTTCGCGTCCGGCGCGCAGGACGTTGCCGAAGTGCAGGTCGCCGTGGACGAGGGTGTCGGGCTGGTCGGGCCCGAGTTCGCGGAGGGTGGCGATCGCGGCGTCCACCACCCGTCGCGGCAGCGGCCGGGGCAGCCGGTCGGCGTCGCGGCGGAGGTCGTCCGCCCACGGCCCGGCCTGCTCGCTCAGTCGCGGCAGGCCCGGCGGCGCGGCGACGGCGAGCGTCCTGGTGAGGCGGCCGGCGACGGCGACGGCTTCGTCCACGTCGGGGTGGTCGGCCAGGGTGTGCGCGTCGGCCCGTTCCAGCAGCATGGCGAGCCGGTCGTCGTCGCGCCGGTGCAGCCGCACCGCGCCCCGGCCGCCCCACGCGGCGTACGCGTCCGGTTCGTGCACGTTCCCCGGGTGCGGGAACGAGACCTTCAGCACCGCCGGCGCCCCGTCGGCGCCCCGCACCGGCAGCACGAGTCCGACCTGCCCGTGCGTCGGCGCCCCGTCCGGCCGGCACCCCCACTGGTCCAGCAGCGCCTCGACCAGCCCGGGCAGCGCGGCGATCCACGCCCGGCCCGGCTCTCCCTCCCGCGCGACGGTGCCCCGCGCGAGCCCCTCCGGAATCCCGATCACCGCCGCACCCTACCCCCCGCTCAGCCCGTCAGGGCCAGTCGCAGGGCCAGCACCGCGACCAGGCCGTAGCCCGCCGCGTAGGTGGAGCGGCGGACGGTCGGGCCGAGCCTGGCGCCGGCGAAGGCACCCGCGGCGGCCAGGACGTGCTGCCAGGCGAGGGACGCCAGGAAGACGCCGGTGACGAAGGCGCTCGCGCCGGCCCGGACACCGGTGCCGCGGGCGGCGACGAGGGCGGTGAAGTAGAGCGCGGTGGTCGGGTTGACGAGGGTCAGGAGGGCGAAGCGGACGAAGGCGCGGGCCGCGCCGCGCGGTGCCGGGGCGGCGTCCGGTTCGGCGGTGCGGCGCAGGCCGAGCAGGCCGCGGACGGCGATCGCGCCGAGCAGCAGGGCGGAGACGGCCCGCACCGCGCCCTCGTGGCCGGCGAGCAGCTCGGCGACGCGGGGGCCGGCCAGGACGGCGACGGCCGCGTACGCACCGTCCACCGCCGCGACGGCCGTGGCACCGCCGGCGGCCGGCGCCCAGCCGCGGCGGCCCTCCTGCAGCAGCAGCACGCCGACCGCGCCGAGCGGCACCGCCACTCCCAGACCGGCCACCGCGCCTTCGACCACCGCACCCGTCGTCATCCCCCGACGATGGCGGGCGGGCCCGGCCGCCCGCACCTCATTTTCGGCCCGCACCGCCCCGCCGGTGGGCGGCCCGCAGCGCGCGCACCGAGCGGTACGACCGCACGGACAGCGCCGACCGCGCCGACAGCACGGAGGCGGCGCTGCGCCAGGACCCCACGGACAGCACCGAGCACGCCGACCCGACCGAGCCCAGCGACAGCGCCGAGCAGACCGACCCGACGGACAGGAAGGAGCACACCGATCCGACCGACAGGAAGGAGTACGCCGATCCGATCGACAGCAGCGACCCCGTCGAGCCGATCGGGCGTCCCGCGTCGACCGCCCTGCGCCACGCGTTCCGACCGTCCGCCATGCCACGACCTCCCGTTGTTCCCGATGGTGTGTCAGGAGTACCCGTCCGCGACCCGGCCGATCGCCGCGCCCACCCGGTCGGCGCGTCGGCGCCCGCGCCTGCTTGGATGGGGGCCGGTCGCCGACGGGGCGGGTCGTCGCTGGTCAGGAGGTTGCGGTGGGTGCCGAGGTGCTGTCGCTGGGCTTGTTGGGCCTGGTGCTGTGGTCCGCGGTGCGGCGGCCTTTCGGGTGGCCGGAGGCGGTGGTGGCGGTTCCGGCGGCGGGGCTGCTGGTGGCGGTCGGGGCGGTGTCGCCCGCGGCGGCGTGGGCCGAGCTGGCGCGGCTCGGGCCGGTGGTGGGGTTCCTGGCCGCGGTCCTGGTGCTGGCCCAGCTCTGCGACGACGAGGGCCTGTTCGAGGCGTGCGGCGGCTGGATGGCGAGCGCCTCGGGCGGCCGGCCGGGGCGGCTGCTGGGGCAGGTGTTCGTGGTGGCGGCGGTGGTGACCGCGGTGCTCAGCCTGGACGCCACGGTGGTGCTGCTGACGCCGGTGGTGGCGGCCACGGCGGGCGTCCTCGGGGTCCGGGCCCGCCCGCACGTGTACGCGTGCGGCCACCTGGCGAACACCGCGTCGCTGCTGCTGCCGGTGTCGAACCTGACGAACCTGCTGGCGTTCACCGCCAGCGGCCTCACCTTCGCGCGGTTCACCGCGCTGATGGCGCTGCCGTGGCTGGTCGCCGTCGGCGTCGAGTACCTGCTGCTGCGCCGTTTCTTCGCCGCCGACCTGGCCGTCCCGGCGTCCCGGCCTGCGCCCGTCGAGCGCCCCCGGCTGCCGCGGTTCGCACTGTGGACGGTGGCCGGAACGCTCGCCGGGTTCGTGGTGGCCTCCGCGGTCGGCGTCTCCCCGGCGTGGGCGGCGGCGCTCGGCGCGGCGGTGCTGGCGGTCCGTGCGCTGGCGGCGGGGCGGACGAACGGCCGCCGGCTGGTGCGCGCGGCGTCGGTGCCGTTCCTGGCGTTCGTCCTCGCGCTGGGCGTGGTGGTGAAGGCCGTGGTCGACAACGGGCTGGCGGGGTGGCTGGCCGCCCTGGTCCCGGCCGGCGGGTCGCTGCCGACGCTGTTCGCGCTGGCCGCCCTGGCCGCGCTGCTGGCGAACCTGGTGAACAACCTGCCCGCGACGCTGCTGCTGGTGCCGCTCGCCGCGCCGGCCGGGCCGGGGGCGGTGCTGGCCGTCCTGCTGGGCGTCAACATCGGCCCCAACCTGACCTACGCGGGCTCGCTCGCCACGCTGCTGTGGCGGCGCATCGTGCAGACCCGGGCGATCGACGACGGCGGCCTGGCCACCTTCACCCGGCTCGGCGCGCTCACCACGCCGGCCACCCTGGCCGCCTCCGTCCTCGCCCTGTGGGCCTCGCTGCGGCTGATCGGCGCCTGACCGGCAGCCGGTCGGCGCCCGACCCCGCCCACAATCCGGCCCCGAACGGCGCCGGACCGCCCCGGCTCGGCCGCTGACCAGCGGCGGAGCGGGCCCGGCGGGCATCCGGGGGACGCCTGTCCGGCATCCGGGCGGCGCCCCGCCCGCCCGAACAGCCGAGCGGATGCGCAGCCCGGATGAAACCCCGGCAGCCTCACCCGCCACTCCTGGCCCGGGCCGCCCCGGAGGCCGTAGGGTCGGCTCCGCCCCGGGTCGGGGAGATTTCCCCGCACTTTTCCGTTATCCGTCGGCCGCCGGCGGATCTCCGAAGGTGTGAGGGCAGGACGCGAGAACACGAGGACGGACCGGGCTGTGGACAGTGGGCGGGTGGCGGCGCTGGTCGGCCGGGCGCAGCACGGCGACCGGCAGGCGGTGGCGGAGCTGGTGGGCGGTCACCTTCCGCTGGTGTACAACGTGGTCGGCCGGGCGCTGTCGGGGCATCCGGACACCGACGACGTGGTGCAGGAGACGATGCTGCGGGCGGTGGACGGGCTGCCGGGGCTGCGGGATCCGGCGGGGTTCCGCAGCTGGCTGGTGGCGATCGCGGTGAACCAGGTGCGCCGCCGCTTCCGTGACCAGAGCGCGGCGGGCGCCGCGCAGGCGGTGCCGGACCCGGTGGCGGTGGCCGATCCGGCGGCGGACTTCGTCGGGCTGACGATCGTCCGGCTGGGGCTGTCGGAGCAGCGGCGGGAGGTCGCGGAGGCGACCCGCTGGCTGGACGAGGGCGACCGCGACCTGCTGGCGCTGTGGTGGCTGGAGGCCGCGGGCGAGTTGTCGCGGGCGGAGCTGGCGGCGGCACTGGAGGTGTCGCCGCAGCACGCGGCGGTGCGGGTGCAGCGGATGAAGGGCCAGCTGGAGGCGGCCCGGGTGGCGGTGCGGGCGCTGGGTGCGGTGCCCGGCTGCGCGTGGCTGGCGGAGCTGACGGCGGGGTGGGACGGGGTGCCGAGTGCGCTGTGGCGCAAGCGGATCGGCCGTCACGTGCGCGAGTGCGCGGTGTGCGGGGAGCACCGGCGCGGTCTGGTGCCGGCGGAGGGGCTGCTGGCCGGTCTGACGCTGGTGCCGCTGCCGGACGGCGGGGTGGGCCTGCCGGCGGAGTGGACGGGTGCCGCCTCGCCGGCTCCGGCGCGCGGCCCGGTCTCGCACCGGCGGGGTTCGGGCGGCGGGGCGGCCGGGGGCGGCTCGCACCGGGCCGGTGGGCGGTCGGCGGACGGCCCGGCGGACCGGCGGGGCCGCCGGGAGGCGCGTCGCCGCGGCCGGCGCCGGGTGCTGGTGGGCGGCGGCGCGGTGACGGTCGCGGTGGGGCTGCTGGTGGCGGTCGCGCTGCGGGACGGGCCGGCGCCGGCGGACGTGGCGGACGCGCAGGTTCCGGTGGCGGCGGGTCCGGGGGCGGCGGAGGCGCTGGTTGATCCGGCGGGCGGCACCGCGCCGGCCCGGTCCGTCCCGCCGTCCGGGTCGCCGAGCGCCGCGCCGTCGCCGTCCGCGCCGCCGTCGTCGCCGCCGTCGAGCCAGGCTCCGGTGCCGGCGCCGCCCGCGTCCCGGCCTGCCGCGTCGCCGACGGCGGCGGCTGCCGCGAAGCGGTCGGCGGATCTCGGGCAGCAGGTGCTGGACCTGGTCAACGTGCAGCGCGCCCAGGCGGGTTGTCCGGCGATGCGGTCGAACGCGCAGTTGACGGCGGCGGCGCAGGCGCAGTCGGACGACATGGCGGCGCGCTCGTTCTTCGACCACACCAACCCGGACGGCGAGGGTCCGCAGCAGCGGATCGACGCCGCCGGGTACGAGTGGAGCGGCTGGGGCGAGAACATCGCGCGGGGTCAGAAGGACGCCGCGGCGGTGATGAACAGTTGGATGAACAGCCCGGGCCACCGGGCGAACATCCTCAACTGCAAGTTCACCGAGCTCGGGGTGGGGGTGCGCCAGGGCGCCGGCGGGCCCTGGTGGACGCAGGACTTCGGCACTCCGGGCTGATCGGGCGGCGCGCCGCCCGCCCACCCGTCCGGTCGCCCCGCCCGCCGGGCGGGCGGTCAGTCGGCGACGGCCTTGGTGCCCTCCCGGGGGCGCGGGACGGCGTCGGCGGCGTCCGCGGCCGTGGCCACGGCCGGCGCGGGCTCGGCGAGGACGGCCGCGCGCAGGTCGGCGAGGGCGTCGTCGACGGAGTCGTGGACCTCGAAGATCCGCTGGATGCCGAAGAGTTGGAGGATCTTGCGGGTGTGCGTCTCGGGGCCGGGCAGGACCAGCCGGAGCCGGCCGCCGCGGGAGGACAGCATGCGGCGGGTGGCGACCAGGACGGCGAAGCCGGTGGAGTCGCAGAAGTCGACCCGGCTGATGTCCACCACCATTCGCAGGCAGCCCTCGGTGACCAGTCGCTGGAGGCGCTCGCGCAGTGCGGAGACTCCGCTGATGTCCACCTCGCCGGCGACCTGGACGACCGTCCAGCCGTATCGCTCCCCGTAGCTCACGCTCAGTGCCACTCTGGTGCCTTTCTCCTGGGATCGCTGGGGGTATGCGGCCTCTGCCCGATTCCGGCGGCGCGAACCCTGTTCCGAGTGACGATTTCGCGGCTGGAGGGAGGAATTTCCGCGAAATGTCATGGCCAGGGTCCGTTCGACGGTCGAATTCGATGCTCCACCCGACGATCTGCACAGGATTTCCTCCGCTTGGCGGTACCCGGCGCGGCGCGCGCCGTCCCGGCCGGGACGCGCCGGCCGGGGGCCGGTGCCAGGCTGGGTAGGGAGTGCCCGGCGAAGGGAGAGCGCCATGATCACCACCGATTTCGTGCCCGGCTCACCGTGCTGGCTGGACCTGGGCGCGCCGGACGTGTCGGCCGCCGCGGACTTCTACGGGGCGGTGCTGGGCTGGGAGTTCGAGCCGCTGGAGGGCTCCGCCGACGGGTTCGGCCTGGCCCGCTCGGACGGGCGGGCGGCCGCCGGGATCGGGCTGCTCACCGAGCAGGGCGCCCGGTCGGCGTGGATGGTGTACTTCTTCACCCCGGACGTCCACGAGACCGCGGCCTCCGTGCTGCGGGCGGGCGGCACCGTGCGGGTGGAGCCGCGGGACGCCGACGGCTGGGCGTCGGTGGCGCAGTTCAGCGACCCGCAGGGCGGCCAGTTCGCGGTGTGGACGCCGGGGCGGGCCCGGGGCCTGGAGGTGGCCGACGACCCGGGCGCGCTGTGCTGGACGGAGCTGTACACCTCGGACGCGTCCGCGGCGCTGGCGTTCTACCAGGCGGTGTTCGGCTGGCAGCGCGAGGACATGCCGATGCCCGGCGGCGGGGACGCCACCTACTCCATCGTCACCCCGGCCGGGCAGCCCTCGGAGCGGATGCACGGAGGTGTGCTGCAGGTGCCGCCGGAGCAGCTGGCGCTGTCCCGGGGCGCGGCGGCCTGGCATCCGGTGTTCACGGTCTCCGACTGCGACGCGGCCGCGGCGACGGTGCGCACCCGGGGCGGCGAGGTGCTGGTCGGCCCGTCGGACGCGCCCGGGATCGGGCGAATGGCGGTGTGCGCGGACGGCGCGGGCGCGGACTTCGTCCTGATGACCCCGGCAGCGGTCCCGGCTTCCTGACGGGTGGTCAGCTCTCTTTCGCCGAACCGTTTTTGTCGATCTCGCGGCCTTCGCGCAGGCGCTGCGCGACGGCGTCGGGCGCGACCAGCGGGGCGGGGTAGCCGGCCGGGCGCCGGCCGGCCCGCCACGGGCGGTGGATCTCCCGGCCGGGCAGCTCGGCGAGTTCGGGCACCCAGCGGCGGACGTACGCGCCGTCGGGGTCGTACCGGTCGGCCTGGGCGAGCGGGTTGAGGACGCGGTTGGGGCGGGTGTCGGTGCCGGTGCCGGCCACCCACTGCCAGTTCAGCTGGTTGTTCGCCAGGTCGCCGTCGACCAGGTGGGCGAGGAAGTGCCGGGCGCCGAGCCGCCAGTCCAGGTAGAGGGTCTTGGCGAGGAAGCTCGCGGTGAGCAGCCGGGCCCGGTTGTGCATCCAGCCGGTCTCGGCGAGCTGCCGCATCCCGGCGTCGATGATCGGGAAGCCGGTGCGGCCCTGCTGCCAGGCGGCGAGTTCGGCCTCGTCGGTGCGCCACCGGTCGTGGCGGGTGCGGTAGTCGGCGTGTGCGGCGGCCGGCCGGGCGGCCAGCACCTGGTGGTGGAAGTCGCGCCAGACGAGTTGCCGGACGAAGGCCTCGGCGCCGGGGCCCTCGCGCCGCTCGGCGAGGTGGGCGAGTTCGTTCGCGGACAGGCAGCCGAAGTGCAGGTAGGGCGACAGGTGCGAGGTGCCGTCGGCGGCGAGGTCGTCGTGCAGTTGCGCGTACGACTCGGTGTGCCAGCGCTGCCAGGCCCGGCGGGCGGCGCTCTCGCCGGCCTCGGGCAGCCTGCGGGCGTTCGGCCGGGCCTCGCCGATGGCCGTGCCGCGCGGGCCGTCCGGGGTGCTCAGGGTGCGCGGCGCGGGCAGCGGGGTGCGGCGGCGGACCTGCTGCCAGGCCCGGTGGTAGGGGGTGAACACCGCGTAGTGGTCGCGGCCGGCGGGCGTCACCGCGCCGGGCGGGACGGCCGTCACCGAGCCGTCGTGCACCTGCAGCCGGTCGCCGAGGGCGCGGCGCAGCCGCTGTTCGCGCCGCCGGGCGTAGCCGCTGACGCCGGCGGCGACGTGCACGCTGACCGCGTCGACCTCGGCGGCCAGTCGGGCGGTCTGTTCGGCGGTGTCGCCCCGGCGGTGCAGCAGCCGGCTGCCGGCGCGGCGCAGCGAGGCGTCCAGGTCGGTGAGGCAACCGGCCAGGAAGGCGCGGCGGTTGGGGGCGTCGAATCCGGCGGCGGAGATCGCCGGGTCGGTGACGAACAGCGGGACGACCTGGTCGGCGGCCGTGCGGGCGGCGTGCAGGGCGGGGTTGTCGTGCAGGCGCAGGTCCTGGGTGAACAGGACGACGGCGACGGTCATGGGGTCTTCCGTTCTCGGGCCCGGCGGATCGAACTCCGGTGCCGGGCGGGTGGGGTGACGCGGCGTCGGGCCGCGCCGGGGACGGCCGTCCCCCTTGCTCTTTCGGACCGGACGGCGGCGGGCATGAGCGCCGGCGGCGAAGTCCCGGGCGGACGAAATTCCCGGGGAACCGGGAACATCCCGGCGCGCGGCCTCGTTCCCCCAGGGTCCAGTCGCCTCATCGCCCCTGGGAGCGTTGTGCCCGAGACCGCGTCCGCCACGTCCACCCTCTCCCCCGCACCGACCGTCCTCCCCGTCCTCCCTGCCCCGAGCGTGCAGGCCGAACGCCTGATCGGGCTGGGGGTGCACGAGATCGCCGGCCTGTCCGCCGCCGAACTCCGCGCCTTCGCCGCGGCCGCCGACGCCTCCGGCGCGGGCGGCGAGGGCGTGCTGCTCGCCGTCCACCCGGACCGCGCCCCGGCCTCGGCCCTCGCGCCGCTGCTGCGCCGCGACGACAAGCCGGGCTTCGTGGTCGTCGACATGGCCGACGTCGACCTGTTCACGCCGATCGACACGGTCGCGCTGCCCGACGCCCCGCTGTACCTCCTGACCGGCGTCGACCGCGGCGACCGGATGGCCAACTGGAGCCCGGACGAGGCGCTTCCGGCCCTCGCCGCCGAGGAGCGCACGCCGCTGCTGCTCACCGAGGGCATCCACTGGGTGCTCCAGCAGCCCGCCGCACTGGAGCGCAACCGCTGCTTCATGACGATCGGTTCGCGGCTGCGCAAGGCGAACGGCGCGGTGGACGCCCGCACTCCGGCGGTGTGGATCAGCAACGGCACCGGTCGGGACGGCCGGGAGCGCCGCAACGCGCCGAAGGTCGGCTGGTGCTGGGCGGGCAACCGGCACACCTGGCTGGGCTTCGCCTCCGCAACGGGCCGTCAGGTCGGCGGTCGCACCGCCGGCTGACCGGGCCGTTCCGCGGATCCGCCGGCGCCGGGCGGGGCACGACACGTCCGGCACCGGCGGATCCGGCCGCCCGGCCGGTACGGTCGGCTGCGGACCACCGCGGGCCGTCCCGGCCCGCGCACCCTCGACGCGGCAGGAGCAGGCACCGTGCAGCAGCTCACCTACGGAGACATCAAGGCGGCCGGCGACCGGATCGCCGGCCGGGTCCGGCCCGTTGCGGTGGCCCCGCTCCGCACCGGCGGCGACGGGCGCGGCGGCGAGGTCTGGGCCGCGCTCGAACTCCTGCAGCACACCGGCTCGTTCAAGGCCCGGGGCGCGCAGAACTTCCTGCAGGCGCACCGCGAGGCCGGCACGCTCCCGGACGCGGGGGTGACCATCGCGTCCGGCGGCAACGCCGGCCTGGCGTGCGCGTGGGCGGCGCAGCAGCAGGGCGTGCGGGCCACGGTGTTCCTGCCGGAGAACGCCCCGGCGGTGAAGGTGGCCCGGCTGCGCGGGTACGGGGCGGACGTCCGGCTGGTGGGCGCCGAGTACGCGGACGCGCTGGCGGCGTGCGAGCAGTTCGCGGCGTCCGCCGGGGCACTGGCCTCGCACGCCTACGACCATCCGCTGATCGCGGCCGGCGCGGGCACCCTGCTGGACGAGATCCTCCATCAACTCCCTGCCGTGGACACGGTGGTGGTCTCGGTCGGCGGCGGCGGCCTGCTCGCGGGAGTGGCCACGGCGGCGGCCGAGCACGGGGTGCGCACCGTCGCCGTCGAGCCGGAGGGGTCGCGGGCGCTGCACGCCGCGCTGGCGGCGGGCCGGCCGGTGGACGTGCCGGTGCACTCGGTCGCCGCCGACGCGCTGGGCGCCCGGCGCGCCTCCGCGGCCGCCGTTCAGGCGGCCCGGCAGAGCGGTGCGCGAAGCATCCTGGTGCCCGACACGGAGATCGTCCGGGCCCGCCAACTCCTGTGGAGCGAGCACCGGTTGGCCGTCGAACACGCCGCCTCCACCGCCCTGGCCGCGCTCACCGGCGGCGCGTACCGGCCCGCCGACGGCGAGCGGGTGTGCGTGGTGCTGTGCGGCGCCAACACGGACCCTGGCACGCTCGACCGGGCCGCGCCGTCGAACTGACATGCCGTCAGTCGGTGTCGGCCGCCCGCGATTTCCGCCCTGTCGGACGGCGGCGCTACGGTGCCGCCCATGACTTCACCCTCCATCGCCGCGGCCGACTGGGACCGCCGGCTGGCCGACGCCTTCGGCATGATGCTCGGCCGGCCGCTGCACGAGTTCGACCCGGGCGCGGTGTACGCGGCCGGCGTGAGCGGCAACCTGATCCGCGAGGTCGAGTTCGACCGGGACGCCGCCTGGGTGCGGCCGCAGGCCCTGAGCGGCGCCGAACCGGTCGTCTGGGACTGCTCGTTGTTCGACGACAGCCCGCGGACGCCGGTGTTCGACGCCGCCGGTTCGGTCTTCGCGGTACCGGCGGAACAGGACGCGCCCGCCCTGCCCGAGCCGTTCGCCTCCGCGGTCGCCGCCGCCTGCTTCGCCGAGGGCCTGATCCGCGGCGCGGACCTCGCGCCGCTGGTGGTCGAGCACGGCGTCGATCTCGCCGCGCACCCCGGCAGTTGGGCGGTCTCCTTCGCCCGGCTCCGCTCCGACGACACCCTCCTGGACGCGCTCCGCGCCGCGCTCGACACCGGCCGCACGCCCGAGGACCTGGTGCCCTTCGAGGCCGCCCCGGAGGAGCACTGGGAGGACGGCCTGGCCGCCGTGGAGCCGCCCGAACTCCGGGACCACCTCGGCTACTTCCTCACCGACGGCGAGGAGGGCCTGAGGCCGATGCTCGACGACGCCCCCGCCTGGGGACTCGACGCGTACGGCTGCGAGCCGGTGATCGGCTGGGAGGACGGCTTCGGCCAGGTCGACCTGGCGGTGATCCGCCTGAGCGGGCCGGTCGCCGGACGGAACCCCGTTTGCCGCTAGGCCTGTTCGGCGACCGCTTGGCGGTACAGCACGGTGCGGAAGATCCCGGAGACCGTCGAGCCCAGGAGCAGCGCGGCGGCCAGGACCAGTCCGGCGAGGACGGCGGCGGCGACGGCCGGGCCGGGGCGGTTCGACTCGACGGCGAGCATCAGGGCGACCAGGCCGCCGAGGACGGCCAGGGCGAACGGGAGGGCGATCCACGCGGAGCCGAAGATCTGCGGTCGGAAGGTGGTGCGCAGCAGCCGGCCGGAGCGGCGGGCGGCCTCGCGGATCGGCAGGTCGTCCAGCACGATGCCGGGCAGCACCAGGTAGGTGGCCAGCGACCAGGCGCCGTCGGCGACGACGCCCACCAGTTCGCCGACCACCGGGATCCGCTCCAGTTGGCGGGCGGCGACGAGCACGGTGCTGCTGAGCAGGCTCCAGCCCAGCAGCCTGCGCCAACCGGCGACCGACGCCCGGAGGTTGGCCCCGTACCGGGCGGGCGTCCCGTCCAGTGCGTCGGCCACCGCCCGGGTCATGGCGGCGGTGCTGACGGTCAGTCCGAAGCCGAGTGCCAGGTATCCGGCCACCAGGGCCGCCGCCGTTCCGGGGCCGGCCCCGTCCGTGCCGTTCAGCACGACGGGTGCGACGGCGGCCGATCCGATCAGCAGGACCTGTGCCGCGCCGAGCAGCGGGAACACCACCAGCCCGCCGCGCTGCCGCAGCACCGCCCAGGACGCCCGTACCGGATGCGCCGTCGCCATCGCCCGTTCCCCGCTCTCCACCGAAGTGCCGTGTCGATCAACGGCGGGGGCGAGCGTACCGGCCGGCGGCGACGGCTCCGGCGGCGGGTCGGCACCGTCCGCGCGGGCGCGGTCAGGCCAGTTCGAGCACCAGCTTTCCGGTGTTCGCACCGTCGAACAGCATCTGCAGGGTGCCGGGGAAGTCGTCGACGCCGCCCTTGACCAGGTGCTCGCGGGCGGTGAGGCGGCCGTCCGCGAGCCAGCCCGCCAGCTCGCGGGCGGCGTCCCGGTAGCGGGCGGCGTAGTCGAACACCACGAAGCCCTCCATCCTGGCTCGACGGACCAGCAGCGCGAGGTAGTTCGACGGGCCCTGCACGGCGTCCTCGTTGTTGTACTGGCTGATCGCGCCGCACACCACCACCCGGGCGTGCAGCGCCAGCCGGGTCAGCGCGGCGTCCAGGATCGGGCCGCCGACGTTGTCGAAGTACACGTCGATGCCGTCCGGGGCGTGCGTGCGCAGCGCCCGGCGGACGTCCTCGGAGCGGTGGTCGATCGCCGCGTCGAAGCCCAACTCGCCGGTCAGCCACTCGCACTTGTCGGCGCCGCCGGCGATGCCGACCACCCGGCAGCCCTTCACCTTGGCGATCTGCCCGACCAGGCTGCCGACCGCGCCGGCCGCGCCGGAGACCACCACCGTCTCGCCCTCGCGCAGCGCGCCGACCTCCAGCAGCCCGAAGTACGCCGTCATGCCGGGCATGCCGAGCGCGCCGAGGTACGTCGGCAGCGGCGCGAGGTCCGGGTCGACCCGGTGCGCGCCGCGCCCGTCGGACAGCGCGTACTCCTGGACGCCGAACGTGCCGGTGACGAACTCGCCCACCCGGAAGGCGGGATGGGCCGACTCCACGACCTCCAGCACCGATCCGGCGCGCATCACCTCGCCGATCCCGACCGGCGGCAGGTAGGACGGGCGGTCGTCCAGCCAGCCGCGCATCGCCGGGTCCACCGACAGGTACCTGGTCCGTCCGAGGAACCACCCCTCCGGCGGGGACTGCACCGGCTCCTCGGTGGACGCCCAGTCCTCGGGGCGGACGGCGCCCACCGGGCGGCGGGCGAGGCGGATCTGACGGTTCACGGCCGACATGGCGCGCTCCTGCGGGACGACGATCACGGCTACGGACCGGGCCGCCGACGCTCGGGGGTGCGGTCGGCGGCCCACCTGCCCGAGTCTAAGCAAGCGCTTAGTCATCTGACCAGACGCCGGGCCCGGTCCGGTTCACGGCCGGCACCGGTTCGCTTCGCGGGACGGGCCCCGTTCAGTGCGCGGCCGGGGCCGGGGCCGGGTGCCGGTCGCGGAAGGTGAAGGCGTCCGGGCCCGGGCCGTGGTCGCGGATCCGGGCGAGCCGGTCCATCACCTCGGCCACGCTCGGGCGGTGGCCCGCCGGCACCCACCACAGCGCCTGGTGCGGGCCGTCGGGGCGTTCGAACCACTCGCGGCGCCGGCTCAGCACCCGCAGGTGGTCGCTGCGGTAGGTGTACTCCCACAGCGCCTCGGCCGACTCCCACACCGAGGCGTTGATCAGGAAGCGTTCGTCCGCCACCTCGGGGTGCGCCGCGACCGCCTCCGCGTCCACGGTCCCGTCGTCCACGAACCGCCAGACGAAGCCGGGGCTGCGGTCGGCGAGGGCGTTCATTTCGTCCAACTGGCCGACGAAGTCGGCGACCCGCGGGGAGTCCCGGGGTGCGACGAGGCGGCCGACGTTGACCTGAGCAAGGTGAAAGCCAGTCATGGCGCAAGCATGGACCGGACCTTCATCTAAAGTCAACGATCATCGTTTTTAGAGAGCGCCACGCAGCAGCCGCCCGCGCACGCCTCCATCGCCGCCGTCCACTCCTCCCCCGCCAGACCGTCCAGCAGCGCCAGGTTCATTCCGCACACCAGCCCCGGGAACTCCTGCGCCAGCGCGTGGAACGGGCAGTTGCGCAGCCGCAGCACCTCGCCGTCGCGGAACGGCGCGTAGCCGCGCGCCCGGAGCTCCTCCTCCAGGTCCGCGCCCGCGCCGGCCTCCGCCGCGCCCGCCGCGCGGGCCGCCGCCTGCAACTCCAGGTCCAGACCCGCCCGTTCGACGGTCTCCGCGAGCAGCCGGCCGGCCGCGTCGTACGACCGGGGCGGCACCGACACCGCGAACTCCCCGTCCGACCGCCGGTACAGCTTCGCCGGACGCCCCGCCCCCGGCCCCGTCCGCCCCGTCAGCCGGCGGTACGACACCGCCAGCAGCCCGGCCTCCACCAACTTGTCCAGGTGGAACGCCGCCAGCGACCGGGAGACCCCGGCCGCCTCCGCCGCCGCGTCCCGCCCCATCTCCTCCGGCGCCGCCGCCACCAGCCGGTACAGCCGGCGGCGCACCGGGTCGCCCAGCACGCCCAGCGCCGCGTACGAGTCGTCCTCTGCAGTCATCCGGCGAGTCTATGACCAGCCGTCGCAGCTCAAAGACCGCGAGCCGCGCGAATCCGCCCGGGGACCGCCCGCCGGCGCCGGGCTCCGGGGATTGCCCGACACCACTATCTACACCTCTGTAGAGTGACTCCGACCGATCGGACTCGAAGGAGGCCCGCAGTGCACCCGCAGCAGCTGCAGACCGACCCCGCCTGGTCCCCGCCGGAACCCGAGGTCAGCCCCGCCTACCAACCCGTCGAGGTCCGCCTCGACGACACCGACACCTGGACCCTCGGCCGCATCAACGCCTGGTGGCACGCCCCCGACGGCACCCCCTGGTGCCGCCTGCGCCTGATCGGCGCCGCCCCGCACTGGCGGCCCTACGATCCCGAGCGGATCCTGCTGCTGCCCGTGTACGGCACCTGACGGCCCGTCGGCGTTCAGGCCGCGTCCTCCTCGGGCCCCGGCGCCAGGTCGACCAGCAGCGGCACCAGCTCGGGCGCGACCCGGGCGAACTCCTCGACCAGCTCGTCCCACGGCGTCAGCGCCAGCGCCTCGACCAGCAGCAGCCGGCCCTCGGCGCCCGGCCCGCGGCGGGCCGCGAGCATCGCCAGCGCCCGGCCCCGGCAGGCGGGATCCCCGAGGCCGTCGGCCAGCGCCCGGGCCTCGGCCCACCGGTCGTTGTCGGCCAGGCAGGCCGCCAGGTACGGGGTGGTGCGGTCCTTCAACGGCGAGGCCTCCAGCAGGGCCAGCCAGGTCTGCGCGCGCGGGAGGTCGCCGGCGGCGGCCGCGGCCCGGACCACGGCGGCGACGCTGTTGTCGTGCTCCACCTCGTGCCTGACCCGCGCCACCAGCCGCTCGGCGGCGTCCAGTTCGCCCCGCTCGGCCAGCGCCTCGACCACCTCGTGCCGGAGCACGTCCGCGTCCCAGCCGTCCTCGAACCCCTCGATCAGCTCCAGGCACCGGTCCAGCTGCCCGGTCGCCGCGCAGGCCCGGATCGCCGCGCTCCGGTACCAGAGCCGCCGGGTGGGGCCGGCGGCCGCCTCCACCAGCGCGAGCAGTTCGGCCGTGATCCGCTCCGCCGCTGCGCCGTCCCCGATCCGGACGCAGGCCGCGGCCACCTCCGCCAGCGCGTCGCCGCGCTCGGCCGGGTGCGGCAACTGCCGGGCCAGGTCGGCCTCGTCCGCGAGCAGCCGCCCGGCCTCCTCGGCCTGCCCGACCGCGCTCAGCCCCAGTGCCAGGGCGATCCGGTGGAGCGTTCCGGCGAACCGCCGGTCCGTCAGCTCCGGCCGCCGCCGGAAGCGCCCGAGCAGCCGGGCGCCGCTGTCGCGGTGCCCCAGGCGGCCCAGGGTCGCCGCCGCCTCCGCGACGGCCCGGGCCCTCGGCGTCGTCCGGGCGCGCCGCCGGGCGAGCAGGGCGGCGGCGCTCGCCAGCTCGCACGGGTCCTGCCGGTGTCCGGCCTGCCACAGCACGTCGGCCGTCTCGACCAGCAGCAGGGCCGCGTCGCGGTCGGTGGCCAGCTGCGGGGCCAGCGCGTACCCGTGCTCCACGACGTGGGCGGCGGCCTCCTCCGGCCGGCCGTCGCGCAGCAGCCGCCGGGCGATCGCGTGCCGCACCAGCCAGGCGTCGTCGGGCTCCGCGATCTCCGCCAGGGCCGCCGCCGCCCCGTCGAGGTCGCCGTTGTGGGCGCGCGCCCGCGCGATGCGGGCGAAGGCGTAGGCCCGGTACTCCGCGGTCAGCTCCGACCGGTCGACCGACTCCCGTGCCTCCCGGTGGAATCCGCCGCGGGCCAGGTCCTCGGCGATGTCCGGCAGCGACCACTGCGCCTCGGCCGGGTCCAGCCGCGCCGCCTCCGCCGCCGCGTCCCGCTGGAGCCTTCGCAGCGCCGCGGCGAACGAGCGGCCGCCCGACGCACGTCGCACGACCACGGCCCGCCAGGTCGCCCGCAGGCGGGGGTCCCGCTCGCCGGACGCGATCTCCTCGGCCTGCCTCAGCGCCTCGTGCGCCCCGCGCCGGTCGCCGAGCAGGTCCAGTGCGGCGGCCCGGGTCGCCGCCAGTTCCAGGCGCCGGAGCCGGCTCTCCACGGCGGCGGCCGCCGCCGTCGCGTCCTGCGCGACCGCCTCGGCGAACTCCCGGTGCTCCGCCCCGACCCGGTCGGCCGCCAGCGCCCGGAGCAGTGCGGTCAGCGCGCCCGCCCGCCGCTCGGGGTCGGACAGGCTGCGGGCCGACTGCCAGGCCTCGCCGAAGCGTCGGGCGTCGACCAGCCCGCGGGCGATCCCCTCCCGGCACCTGTCCCGGTCGGCCGCCGCGTCCAGCCCGTCGGCCACCGCGTTCGCCCGGGGCAGCTCACCGGCCGTCGCCAGGACCCGGGCGACGGCGGTCAGCGAAGTGATCCGGTCGTACGGGTCCCGGTGCGAGCGCGCCAGGTTGACCGCCCGGTCCAGGTGGCCGAACTTCGCCCAGCAGGCGACGAGTTCGGTCGGCACCCGGGAGGTGAGGTCGTACAGGGCGTCCCGGGAGACCGCGACCCGCAGCGTCCCCGCCACCGGGACCTCGCCCGCCGTTCCGCCTCGCGCCACCAACACGTCCATCGCCGCGCCCAGTTGGCCGAGCGCGTCGAAGTCCGAGCCGGCGGTCTCCCACAGCCGCTGCTGCCGGGCCCGGTCGGTGACCAGCTCCACCAGCCGTTCGGCGTCGCCGAGTTCGCCCAGCAGCCGCCCGTAGCCGCGCAGCAGGTACTCGGGCGTCCCGGTCGGCCAGCCGGCCTCGCGGTGGCCGTCCGCCCAGCGGTGGAGCCGCACCCGGTGCTCGGCGAGCTCCTTGCGGGTCGTCAACTCCTCGGCGCTGCGCCGGATCTCCTCGTGCGCCAGCAGGTACACCCCGGGCCCGTCGGCGTCCCACTGGCCGGCCCGCCACTGGAAGCTGCGGCCGTCCACCGCCGACAGTTCGCGCTCCACCAACCGCCGTGGCGTGTCCGTCAGTTCGGCGAGGTCGGGGGCGCTCAGGCCACCGCCGGCGGCGACCGTGAGGCCGACCAGCTCCCAGCCGAGGCCGCCCGCCTCCTTGAGGCGCAGCAGGTCCTCCTCGGCGTCCCGCCGGATCGCCTGCGCCGCCTCCGAGAGCTCCAGCGGATGGTCGATGCCGGTGGTCCGCAGCGGGTGCCCGGGCGGGACGTCGCCGGGGACGGGCGGGTGCGGGCGGCCCGCCACGACGAGGCGCAGGCCGTGCGGCGGGGTGCGCGGGAGGAGTGCGGCGATGCTGTGGCAGTCCGGGCCGGGGCGGACCCCGCGGTCCTCGTCGAGGCCGTCGACCACCAGCACCAGGCGGCGGCCCTGCTCGGCGCAGTGGGCGGCGGCCCGGTCCAGGGCGAGCCGGAACTGCTCGTCACGGGTGTGCGGCGTGCAGAGCGGCTCCTCCTCCCCGAGCAGGGCGTACAGTTGACGCTGCACCACCTCGCAGAACGCGGCGGCGTCCGCCTGGCCGGCCAGGCGCGAGGTGATGAAGAACGCCGCGACGTCCGTCCCGGCGGGCGGGTGCAGCACCAGCTCGGCCAGCAGCGCGGACTTCCCGGCCCACGCCGGGGCCAGCCAGCGCCAGTAGCCGCCGGGTCCCGGCTCGGTGCAGAAGGCGTGCAGCTGCGCCAACTCCTGCTCCCGGCCGACGAATTCCGCCGCCGCGAGGGCCTGCACCTGGTGCAGGTACCCGGAGACGGCGATCGGCCGCCCCGCGACCAGGTGAACATCGCCCTTGTGCACCCCGCTGTTGGCGTAGCCGCCCGTCCGGGCGCTCGCCTGCCCGCTCCCCCGTACCAGCGCCCCTACCACGACCCGGCCCGATCAGCCGTTCCGGTGACCGGAGTTGGCGGTGCCGCCGCTGTCCGCGCGGGCCTCACCGGTGTCGGCCACCCGGACCTGACCGGCGGTACTTCCGCCCTGGTAGCCGGTGTTGGCGCTGCTGCCGGGCCCCGCGGCGACGGCCGCCCCGGTGCCGGTGACCTCGACCGTCCCGCCCCGCGCCCCCGCGACCAGCGGGTACACGGCGGCGCCGAGCGCGGCGACCGCGACCACGGCGGAGACCACTCCCGCCACCTTGTTCGCCTGATCCCACGTCAGGAACGCCAGCGCCCCGGCGAACAGGGCCACCGCGAGCCCGGTCACCACGATCACGGTCCGCTGCACGACGCCCTCCCCGACCCCGCCGACTGGTCCCCCTACTTCACCAGAGTCCGTCCCCCGCGCGCAAAACCGGCGGCGGCCGCCCGCCGGTGCTACGGGGTGTCGCCGACGTGCTCCCAGCGCTGCGGGTCGCCGGGGCGGGGCTCGTAGTGGGAGCGGCCGGTGTCGCCGTAGCGGCTGAGGTGGGTGGACAGGGCGGCGCCGTCGGCGAGTTGCTCGGCGTCCCAGCCGGTGACGTCCAGCAGGAGGCCGTCGAGCGGGCCGCCGCACAGCTCGCGGTAGGTGCGGCCGGCGCGCGGGCCGGGGTCGTCGTGCTCCGCGCCGTAGACCCGGCCCCGCAGGAGTTGCTCGTCGTGATCGTCCATCGGTCCAGGCTGCCACCCGCGACCGACAGTCCCGCCCGGGCCGGGGCCGGGGGTCAGCGCCTGGTGCCGCAGGACGGGCAGAAGGCGGAGTCGGCGGGGACGTCGGCGTGGCAGGAGGTGCACTGCGGGGGCCGGGCGAGGCGGAAGCCGCAGGACGGGCAGAACGGGGTGCCGTGGGTCTCGGCGCTGCACTGGGGGCAGACGAGTTGGCGCGCGGCGGTGACGTCGAACTGCTGGGCCCGGGACTGGCCGTGCTGGTAGGCGTTCTGGGTGACGGCGTCGTTGAGGCCGCGCTGCTGGGCGGCGAGGGCCTCGGCCGCGGTGTCGGGGGCGCAGCCGAGGCACAGGCCCTGGGCGGCGTTCCAGCAGCGGGCGCAGACGTAGTGGGTGCAGCGGGCGCAGCGGTGGAAGTGCTGCTCGGCGTTGGTGACGGCACGTGCGAAGGCGGCGTCCCGGCCGCTGCCCCAACTCGCGCCGGCCAGGCCGTCGGCGGCGTTGGTGAGGCCGCTGGAGGCGCTGCCGCCGAGCAGGCTCCAGGCGGCGCTGACGCCCTTGTTGATCCAACTGGCGGCCTGCCCGGTGCGGAACGGTTCGAACGGGGAGCGCCAGTTGTCGTAGCAGCGCGAGCAGGAGAACTCGAACTGGAAGCCCGCGCCGGTGCCGTGCTGCTCGCTCAGGTCCCGGTAGTTGTTGCTGAAGTGGATCTCGCTCATGGCCGCCGCCCCGTCCTCACACTTCTCACACGTGTTCGTGGTGGCGCACAGGCTCCCACACGCCGGTGCGGGGCCCGGGACCGGGGTGTGCGCGTCCGCCCGCCGGCGCCGTGTCAGCCGCCGAACAGGACCGGTCCCAGCACGGAGGGACGGAAGAGCGTGCTCGGCGGTTCCACCAGGGAGGTGACGCGGTGGAAGGCGGCGGAGACGGTGGCGTCGGTGGCGGCGCGGGTGAGGACGCGGTCGAGGAAGCGGTGCTGGAGGCGGACGACGGGGCCGCGCGGGCCGCCGGTGGTGCCGGCGAAGCGGACGTCCTCGCCGGCGGCCATCATCCAGGGGTCCTTGGTGGCGGCGGTGATCGCCCGCCGGGCCTCGCGGACGGCGGCGGGGCCGAGTCCTCCGTGCCGGCGGGCGGCGTCGCGCAGGGCGCGGGCGCCGAGCGCGGCGACGGTGATGCCCTGCCCGTAGACCGGGTTGAAGGTGCAGGAGGCGTCGCCGAGGGCGAGGAAGCCGGGCGGGTCGATCCGCTCGTGGTGCCGGCGGACGCTCGGGCCGGGGACGAATCCCCGTGCGGGGCCGACGGGTTCGGCTCCGGCGAGGGCCTCCGCGATGGCGGGGTCGCGGAGTTGGCCGAGCTGCTTCTCGAACTCCTCGGGCTGGATGGAGGGTTCGAAGCCGCGCATGCCGCCGATGCCGATGATCCAGCGGTCGCCCTCGACGGGCAGCAGGACGCCGAACCGGCCGTGCTCGGGGGCGTGGCTCTGCACGTACAGGGCGATCTGGTCCTCGCGGCCGGGCGGGCGGTGGTAGAACCGGCTGGCGTAGGCGACGCCGGCGTCGACCCGTTCGACGGGGGTGGTGCGGAAGCCGAGGTCGATCAGCCAGCGGCCGGAGCGGGTGCCGCGGCCGGCGGCGTCGACCACCAGTTCGGCGGGCAGGTCGGTGACGGGGGCGCCGTCCCGGCCGCGTTCGCGGATCCGCACGCCGGTGATGCCGCGCCGTCCGCCGAGCAGGCCGACCGCCTCGGTGCCCTCCAGGATCTCGATCGACGGCTCGGCCCGGACCCGTTCGAGGACGACGTGGTCGAGCAGCGGTCGGCTGCAGCTGAGCATCGCCAAGTCGCTCTCGAACTGGGCGAGTCGGCCCACCGAGGTGAGCCACCGCAGCCCGCCGGGGACGGCCACCCGGTGGGCGCCGGCGGCGAGCAGTTCGGCGACGGCGCCGGGCATCAGCTCGTCGACGGTGCGGTGCCCGGCCTCCATCAGCAGGTGGCCGTGCCGGGCCTGCGGGACGCCCGCGCGGAAGTCCACGCCGTCCGGGTAGCGGTCGCGTTCGACCACCACCACCCGTTCCGCGACTCCGCGCAGCGCCCAAGCGGCCAGGCACCCGGCCAGTCCGCCGCCGATCACCACCGCCGTTCCGCGGTCCCCGACCGCCCTCCCCGCAGGACTCATGCCCCGTACAGTAGGCGACGCGACGCGCACCGTCACCGGTACGCGCACACCCGCCTCGCCGCCGGTCCGGTCCGCCGGGCGCTGGGCCGCCCGGGTGACCTTGCGGGCGCGCGAGCCGGTGCGCGGCCGGTTCCCGTCGTGGGATGGGACGGTGACCTCTGAGCAGATCCTGACCGGGGCCGGGCTGACGGTGGTGCTCGCCGTGGCGTCCCAGCTGGTGGCGGCCCGGCTGCGCGTCCCGGCGATCATCCTGCTGCTGCCGGTGGGCTTCGCGGCGGGCGCAATCACCGACGACATCCACCCGGACCGGCTGCTCGGCCCGGCGTTCTCCCCGCTGGTCTCGCTCGCCGTCTCCGTGGTGCTGTACGACGCCGGGCTCGGCCTGGACCTGCGGCGGCTCACCGGCGGCGCCCGGCACGCCGTGGTCCGGCTGGTGTGGGTCGGCGTCCTGGTGACCGCGCCCGCCGCGGCGCTGCTGTCCGTCCCGCTGCTCGGGCTGTCGGCCGCGGCGGCGACGATGCTCGGCACGATCCTGGTGGTGTCGGGGCCGACGGTGGTCGGGCCGCTGCTGAACTTCGTCCGCCCGACCGATCGGGTGCAGCGGATCCTGATGTGGGAGGGCTCGCTGATCGACGCGGTCGGCGGCATCCTCGGCGCGCTGGTCTTCCACGCGCTGGTCGACCAGCGGCACCGGTCGCTCGGCCGCGGCCTGCTGGAGTTCGCCGCCGGCGTCGGCGTCGGCCTGGTCGGCGGACTGCTCGGCGCGGCCGTCCTGTGGTGGCTGCTGGTGCGCGTCCGGCTCGGCGAAGTGCTGGGATCCAGCGCACAGTTGGCGGCCGTGGTGGGCGTCGCGGCGGGCTGCGACGCGCTGCGCGACGACACCGGGCTGATCGCGGCGGTCGTGATGGGCGTGCTGGTGGCGACCGTTCCGGCGTTCGACCTGCCGGCCCGCCGGCCGTTCTTCGAGACGCTGGTGTCGCTGGTGGTCGGCGTGCTGTTCGTGTCGATCTCCTCCACCGTCTCCTGGTCCGCGCTGCGCCCGGTGCTGCTGCCCGCGCTCGCCCTGGCCGCCGTGCTGGTGGCGGTGGTGCGGCCGCTGGTGGGCTCGCTGTCCACGGCGGGCTGCGGACTGACGGAGGGTGAGCGGGCGTTCGTCGGCTGGATGGCGCCGCGCGGGATCGTCGCCGCGTCCACCGCCGCGACGTTCTCCGCGGGCCTCGCCGCGGCGGGCATCGGCGGCGCGCCGAAGATCCTCCCCGCGACGTTCACCGTCATCGTCGCCACCGTCACCGTGTACGGGCTGACCGCCGTCCCCGCCGCCCGGCTGCTCCGGGTGGTCCGGCGGGCCCGGTCCCGGCCGCTGCTGGTCGGCGGCGAGCCGTGGGCGGTCGAACTGGCGGCGGTGCTGCGCTCGGCCGGGCTGGACGTCCTGCTGTGGGCCGGCCGCGACGAGCAGCGCGCCCGCATCGCCGCCGCCGGACTCCCGCTCGCGGACGGCGAGTTGCTCGCCGCGGTGGGCGGCGAGGCGGTCGAGCAGGAAGGCGTCACGGCGGTCTACCTGCTCACCGCCGAGGACGAGTTCAACGCGCTCGCGGCGGCACTGCTGGGCGACGACTCCGCGGTCCCGGTGACCCGCCTGGCCGCGACCCGCCCCGGCCCCGGCGTGCACGCCCCCGGCCCGTCCGCCGCCGTCCTGCCCGCCGCCCTCACCGCGACCGAGCTCGCCCGCCGGCACGCCGCCGGCGCCCGGATCCTCCGCCGCCCCGCGCACGGGCCCCTGCCGCCGGGCCACGACCTCCTGTTCACCCTCGACCACGCCGGCCGCCTCCGCCCCGCCACCCCGCACGGCCGCCCGGCCGGGTCGGCGGACATCGCCGAGCGCATCGTCCTGGGCCCGGCCTGACGGCGCACGGCGCCCTCAGGCCAGCAGCACCGGATTGGTCAGCGCCGCCACCCGCCCGTCGCCGCGCCGGACCTCCACCCGGACGAAGGACGTCTCGGCGGCCGAGGTGGTCCATCCGGCCGTCCACGGCGCCCGGCCGCGCTCGGTGTGGACGCTCGCCTGTGCCCCGGGCACGCCGGACAGGCGCAGCCGGAGCGAGACGGGAGCGCCGCCGGTGGCCAGGCGCTCGCCGATGCCGGCCCGGCGGCCGGCCGCCTCGGCGGTGAACTCCAGCCGCACGGCGGCGGATTCGGCGATCCAGCTGCGGCCGGCCCGGAGCGCGGCCAGGACCGCCGGGGCGCTGAGCTCCTCGGCGTGCACGACGGTCTGCGGGGTGCCGAGCTGCCCGTCCAGGTGGGTGTCGCTGCTGCCGAGCGCGGGCTGCCAGGACCCGGCGTGCACGCCGACCGCCAGCCGGCGGCCCCATTCGGCGAGCGCGGCGGCGTTGTCGGCGTTCCACGGCAGGTCGGAGGCCCACTGCCCGTTCCACACCTCGACGGCGTCGAAGTCCTCCAGCGGGAACATCAAGTCCCCACCGGGGTACGGCGCGTGGGGGTGCGCGGCCACGCACAGCCCGCCGGCCGCCCGGACCTCGCGCAGCGCCCGCCCGAAGGCGGGGTCGCCCACCCGGTGCCGCCAGTCGACGAGTTGGCCGGGGCGCAGGCCGAGCGCCAGCCAGTGGCCGGTGCGGGTGGTGACCTCCTGGCCGAGCAGGACGAGCAGGTCGTCGCCGCCGAGCCCGGCCCACGCGTCGTACGGGGCGGCGCGGTTGTGCTCGGTGACGGCCAGGAAGTCCAGTCCGGCGGCGCGGGCCCGCGCGGCCAGTTCGGCGGGGGTGAGCTCCCCGTCCGAGTGCACCGAGTGGACGTGGCAGTCTCCCCGGTACCAGCCCGGGCCGCCGCGGCCCGGCCGCCTCGTCGCCGGAGCGCCCGCCATGGTCCGCCCCCCTTCTCCGCGACGTCAACGCCGCGGCGCGGGGGCGGAGTTCCGGGCTCAGCCGAGGGCGAACCACGGGGCGGGGTCGTCCTCCAGGGCCTTGGCCAGCAGGAAGGTGTCGTTCCGGGTGAGCGGCGGGAGCGCGTTCAGCGGGAACCAGTCGACGGCGAGGGACTCGTCGTCGTTGACGCGGGCGGTGCCGGTGAGGGGGCGGCAGCGGAACGCGATGTTGAGGAACTGGACCTGGTCGCCGTTGGCGCAGACCGAGGCGGGCAGCGTGTGGACGCTGGTGATCCGTTCGGGGCGGACGGTGACGCCGGTCTCTTCGAGCACCTCTCGGACGATCGCGTCCGCGGGCTGTTCGCCGGGCTCCATGATGCCGTGGAGCAGCGCCCAACTGCCGCTGTCGCTACGGCGGTTGAGCAGGATCCGGCCGTCCTCCACGACTGCTGCGGTGACGCCGGAGAGCCACAGCGGGGCGTGTCCGATGTGCTCGCGCAGGTCGAGGATGAATTGCGGGGTGGCCATGCACCGCACCCTAGGCAGCGGCCCCGGCGCACTGCAACCACCGTCGCCCTGTGTGTCGGCCGCCGGAACGCGGCACGCCGCCGCCGGCCCCGCGACGGGGCCGGCGGCGGCGTGCGAACGGTGCTGACGCGGCGTCAGGCCAGCGTGGCGAGCGCGTCGTTGAAGGTCTTCGACGGGCGCATCACGGCGGCGGCCTTGGCCGGGTCGGGCTGGTAGTAGCCGCCGAGCTCGGCGGGCTGGCCCTGGACGGCGATCAGCTCGTCGACGATGGTCTGCTCCTGCGCGGCGAGCGTCTCGGCGAGCGGCGCGAACGCGGCGGCGAGCGCGGCGTCCTCGGTCTGCGCGGCCAGCTCCTGGGCCCAGTACAGGGACAGGTAGAAGTGGCTGCCGCGGTTGTCGATGCCGCCCAGGCGGCGCGACGGCGACTTGTCCTCGTTGAGGAAGGTGCCGGTGGCGCGGTCCAGGGTGTCGGCGAGGACCTTGGCGCTGGCGTTGCCGGTGGTGGTGGCCAGGTGCTCGAAGGAGGCGGCCAGCGCGAAGAACTCGCCGAGCGAGTCCCAGCGCAGGTAGTTCTCCTTGACCAGCTGCTGGACGTGCTTCGGGGCGGAGCCGCCCGCACCGGTCTCGAACAGGCCGCCGCCCGCCATCAGCGGGACGACCGACAGCATCTTGGCGCTGGTGCCCAGCTCCAGGATCGGGAACAGGTCGGTCAGGTAGTCGCGCAGCACGTTGCCGGTGACGGAGATGGTGTTCTCGCCGCGGCGGATGCGCTCCAGGGACAGCTTGGTGGCCTCGACCGGGGACAGGATCTGGATGGTCAGGCCCTCGGTGTCGTGCTCGGGGAGGTACTTGTTGACCTTCTCGATCAGCACGGCGTCGTGGGCGCGGTTCTCGTCCAGCCAGAACACCGCCGGGTCGCCGGTGGCGCGGGCGCGGGTGACGGCCAGCTTGACCCAGTCCTGGATCGGCAGGTCCTTGGTCTGGCAGGCGCGGAAGATGTCGCCGGCCTGGACGGGCTGCTCCAGGACGGTCTCGCCGTTGGCGTCGACCAGGCGGACGGTGCCGGCGGCGGCGATTTCGAAGGTCTTGTCGTGGCTGCCGTACTCCTCGGCGGCCTGGGCCATCAGGCCGACGTTCGGGACCGAGCCGATGGTGGCCGGGTCGAGCGCGCCGTGGGCGCGGCAGTCGTCGATGACGGCCTGGTAGACGCCCGCGTAGGAGCTGTCCGGCAGGACGGCGAGGGTGTCGGCCTCCTTGCCGTCCGGGCCCCACATGTGGCCGGAGGTGCGGATCATGGCCGGCATCGAGGCGTCCACGATGACGTCGCTGGGGACGTGCAGGTTGGTGATGCCCTTGTCGGAGTCGACCATGGCCAGGGCCGGGCCGTCGGCGAGCTCGGCGTCGAAGGAGGCCTTGATCTCGGCGCCGTTGGGCAGCTTGTCGAGGCCGGCCAGGATGCCGCCGAGGCCGTTGTTCGGGTTGAGACCGGCGGCGGCCAGGTCGGCGCCGAACGCGGCGAAGGTCTTCGGGAAGAACGCGCGGACCACGTGGCCGAACAGGATCGGGTCGGAGACCTTCATCATGGTGGCCTTGAGGTGCACGGAGAACAGCACGCCCTCGGCCTTGGCGCGGGCGACCTGCGCGGCGAGGAACTCGTTCAGCGCGGCGGCCCGCATCACCGAGGCGTCGACCACCTCGCCGGCCAGCACCGGGACGCTCTCGCGCAGCACGGTGACGGCGCCGTCCTCGCCGACCAGCTCGATGCGCAGCGCACCGTCCTGGGCGATGACGGCGGACTTCTCGGTGGAGGCGAAGTCGTTGGCGCCCATGGTGGCGACGTTGGTCTTGGAGTCGGCCGACCAGGCGCCCATCCGGTGCGGGTGGGTCTTGGCGTAGTTCTTCACCGACAGCGGGGCGCGGCGGTCGGAGTTGCCCTCGCGCAGCACCGGGTTGACGGCGGAGCCCTTGACCTTGTCGTAGCGGGCGCGGATGTCGCGCTCCTCGTCGGTCTTCGGCTCGTCCGGGTACTCCGGCAGGGCGTAGCCCTGGGCCTGCAGCTCGGCGATGGCGGCCTTCAGCTGCGGGATGGAGGCCGAGATGTTCGGCAGCTTGATGATGTTGGCGCCGGGGGTCTTGGCCAGCTCGCCGAGCTCGGTGAGGGCGTCCGCGATGCGCTGGTCCTCCTGGAGGTACTCCGGGAAGACGGCGATGATCCGACCGGCCAGCGAGATGTCGCGGGTCTCCACGCTCACCCCGGCGGTGGAGGCGTAAGCCTGGACGACCGGCAGGAACGAGTACGTGGCGAGGGCGGGGGCCTCGTCCGTGTGGGTGTAGATGATGGTCGAGTCAGTCACCGTAGCTCCAGCTTCCACGTCTGCAACGTCTTGACGTCAAGATATCTCGTCCCGGGGGCTTCTCCGCAACCAACCCCCCGCGCAGGTCACCCGCCGGGGCAGCGACCGGGGCCCGCGCGGACGTCCCGCGGGCCCCGCGCGGACGTCCCGCCGAGGCTCAGCGGGCCTCCGCGGGAAGCTCCCGGCGGGCCTCGGCACGGGCCGCGATGTTGCGGGCCATTCCACCGAACACCGCGGCGTGGAACGGGGCGACCGACCACCAGTAGGCGTGTCCGGCCAGGCCGTGCGGGTGGAACAGGGCGCGCTGGCGGTACGTCGCGCCGTCGCCGTCGGGGGTGACGGCCAGTTCCAGCCAGGCCAGTCCGGGCAGCCGCATCTCCGCGCGCAAACGCAGCAGCCGGCCGGGTTCGATCTCCTCGACCCGCCAGAAGTCCAGCGAGTCGCCGACCCGCAGCCGGCCGGGCGAGCGGCGTCCGCGGCGCAGTCCGACGCCGCCGGCGAGCCGGTCGAGCGCGCCGCGCACCGACCAGGCGAGCGGGAAGGAGTACCAGCCGTTCTGGCCGCCGATGCCCTCGACCACCTGCCACAGCGCCTGCGGGGAGGCGTCGACGTGCCGCTGCCGGACGTCCTGGTAGAGGCTGCCGCCGGCCCAGTCGGGGTCGGTGGGCAGCGGGTCGCTGGGCGCGCCGGGCAGCGAGGCGGAGGACCAGCGGGTGCTGACCTCGTCGTCGCGGATCCGGCGCAGCGCGAGGGTGACGGCCTCGTCGAAGCCGATCGCGCCGCCGGGCGGGTCGGGGATCCAGCGGGCGAGGTCGCGCTCGGCGCACACCACCTCGTGGCGCAGCGATTCGACCAGCGGCCGGGCCAGCGCGCCGGGGACGGGCGTCACCAGGCCGACCCAGTGCGAGGACAGGCCGGGGGTGAGCACCGGCACGGCGACGATCAGCCGCCGGCGCAGGCCGGCCAGCCGGGCGTAGCGCTGCATCATGGCGCGGTAGGTGAGCACCTCGGGGCCGCCGATGTCGAACACCCGGTCGGTCTCGGGGACGTCCGGCAGGCCGGCCGCGCCGACCAGGCAGCGCAGCACCTCGCGCACCGCGATCGGCTGGATCCGGGTGTCCACCCAGCGCGGGGTGACCATGACGGGCAGCCGCTCGGTGAGGTACCGCAGCATCTCGAACGAGGCGGAGCCGGAGCCGATCACCACGGCGGCCCGCAGTTCGGTGACGGCCGCCCCGCCCTCGCGCAGGGCGCGGCCGGTGGCGATCCGGGAGCGCAGGTGCGGGGAGAGCTGCCCCTCGGGCACCTCGGCGGGCGCGAGGCCGCCGAGGTAGACGATCCGCCGGACGCCGGCCCGGGCGGCGGCGCGCCCGAACGCGCGGGCGGCGTCCCGGTCGACGGTCTCGAAGTCCGGGCCGGTGCCGAGCGAGTGCACCAGGTAGTAGGCGACGTCGACGCCGTCGAACGGCCCGTCCAGGGTCTCGGGGCGGGTGACGTCCCCGGTGGCGGCCTCCACCGCGCCGCGCCACGGGTGGTCGCGCAGCCGGGCGGGGTCGCGGACCAGGCAGCGCACCCGGTGGCCCTCCGCGAGCAGTTCCGGCACCAGCCGTCCGCCGAGGTACCCGGTCGCCCCGGTCACCAGACACCGCACTGTCACCGCCTCCTCGTTCCGCCTCCGCCGGCCCCGATTCCGGTCAGTCCGTTCGATCATCCCCGCTCGGGCGGTCCGGGCGCCTCTGCTGGAGGCGGGCGCGCCGGTGGGCGGCGACGCGTTCGCGGGTGGCGCAGCGGCGCGAGCAGTAGCGGCGCTCCGGGCCGCTGCCCCGGGTCAGGTAGACGTTCCGGCAGCGCGGCGCGGCGCAGGTGCCGCCGGGCGGGCGGCCGCGTTCCCAGAGCAGGACGGCGAGGGCCAGGCAGGACGAGGCGATCAGCCACTGGTCCCACGGCGCGTCGTCGTCGTGGTCGAGGTGCGGGTGCCAGCCGACGGCGCCGCCGTGGGTGGTGAGCCGCAGCGGGCCGGTGTGCTCGCGCAGCAGCCGGTTGAGGGCGGCGGCGGCGCGGTCGGTGTCGGGGGCGGCGAACACCTCGCGCAGGCGGGCGGCGGCGGTGCGCAGCGCGTCCGCGTCGCCGGCGGTGAGCCGGACGGGTTCGGGTTCGCCGTGGGCGCGCAGGATCGCGGCCAGTCCGTCCGGGTCGGGGGCGCCGGCGGCGAAGGCGTTGACCACGGCGGCGGCGCGGGCGGCCGAGGTCGTCACGGAGGGCCGCGCCGGCGGCTCGGCGGGTTCGGTGGGCACGCCCGAATGTAACGCACCTTGTCAGGTTTTCCGTTACCGACGTAGCGTCCGGCGGGTGACCGGAAGTCCTTTTCTCCGGCGGTGCCTGGCGGGCGCCGCGGCGGCCCGCACGGGTGACGAGATGTCGGGGCCGGCACTGCTGCTGGCGGGTTTCGCCGCGGCCGGCTCGGCGGGCGAGGCGTCCGCGCTGCTGGCCGCGTCCACGGCCGCGTCCGCGCTGGGCGGCCCGCTGCTCGGCGTCCGGCTGGACCGGGCCCGCCGCCCCGGCCGCCTGCTGGCCGCCGCCCTGGCCCTGTACGCGGCGGGGCTGCTCGCCGTCCTCGGGGCGCTGGGCCGGCTGCCGCTGCCGGCCGTCCTGGCGCTCGCCGCGGCGTCCGGGCTGCTCGGCCCGGCGCTGTCCGGCGGCTGGACGGCCCAACTGCCCCGGCTGGCGCCCGGTGACCGGCTGGCCCGGGCGAACGCCCTGGACGCGATGACGTACGGCGCGGCGGCGCTCGCCGGCCCGGCACTGGCCGGCGCGGTCGCGGTGGCGTTCGGCGCGGGCCCCGCGGTACTGGTCGCGGCCGGCCTGATCGCGGCGGCCCTGCCCGCGGCGTGGACCCTGCCCGCCCGCCCCGACGCCCGGCCGGACGGGACCTCCGCCCTCGGCGAACTCGCCGCCGGCTTCCGGGTGTTGACGAGCCGTCCGGCACTGGCCCGGGCCACCCTCTGCTCGGTCGGCTGCTGCGCGGGCCAGGGCGTGCTGGCGGCCTGCCTGCCGCTGCTGGGCGAACACGCGCTGGGCGGCGCGAGCCGCGGCCCGCTGCTGCCGGCCTGCACGGCGGTGGCCGCCCTGCTCGCCAACGCCGCGCTGGTCCGCCGCCCCGGCCTGCTCGCCCCGGACGCGGCGGTCCGGCTCGGCGCCCTGCTGCAGGCGGCGGCCCTGGCCGTGAGCGCGGCGTCGACGCACCCGCTGCTCCTGGTCGCCGCGGCCGCCCTGGCGGGCCTCGGCGAAGGACCGCAACTGGCCGGCCTGTTCGCCGTCCGCCACCGCGAAGCCCCCGCACACCTGCGCGGCCGGATCTCCACCACCGGCGCCAGCCTCAAGATCACCGCTTTCGCCGCCGGCGCCGCCCTGGCCGGCCCGCTCGCCGCCCGCTCCGTCCCCACCGCACTCGCCCTCGCGGCCGGCCTCTCCGCCGCCGCCGCACTGCCCCCGCCGCGGCTGCCCTGGCGGGCCGCGACGAACGACCACGACTGACCGGCCTGCTCCGCCGCCCGCCACCGCACTGCGCCCGCCGCGCCGCCGGAGCCGCAGGCCGCGCTCCCCGGGCGTCCGCAGCCGCGTGAACGCGTTGCAGGATGTTGTGAACGCTGTGCCAACTCCCCTGCGGCGCGGGCGAACTACCGTGGCGGCCGTAGGGAGATCCACGGCTCGGACGGGTCGCGGAGGTGGACACCGCACGCCGTCCGGCGGCACGCGGCCCGATGTGGCGGGCGGCGCTGCTCCACCGCCCCGGGCCCCGCGTCGGATGTGAGGACGACGCGGGTGCCCGGGGCGGACTTCGGTGGGCTCAGCTCGCGCGGGGGGTGCGGATGCTGCGGCCGGTGACGGTGCCCGGCGTCAGCCGGACCCAGCGGCCGTGGGCCGGCGGCTGCGGCAGTTCGGCGAGCAGCGCGGGTTCGGTGACGTACTCCAGGGGGCCGATCATCAGGACGCTCCAGCCCTCGCCCAGCCCGGTGTCGGCGCGGTCCACCTCGAAGGCGGCGTCGCCGCCCGGGCCCGGCGCGAGCACTCCGTCCGGGCTGGTCCGGTAGAGCACCGTCCGGTCGTGCACCAGGTAGCCGACGGGCCGGACCACGGGGCCGTCGGGGCCGGTGCGGGCGAGCCGGCCGAGGCCGTTGCTGCCGAGGCGGGTCCAGCACTCGGTTTCGGTCAGTTCGCCGAGCACGGGCGGCCCGATCAGCGGCGAGCGGTCGGGGCTGCCGTCGCGGTCGGCGGTACGGAGGCGTTCGGCGGGGCGGCCGGCGACCAGTTCCCGGTACTCGAGGCCGAGCACGGCGGCGAGTCGCAGCAGCGCCGGCGGGTCGAAGTCGCCGCCGAGTTCCAGCACCCGGCGCAGGTAGGCGGTCGACATGCCGGCCCGGGCCGCGGCCTGCGCCTCGGTGAGTCCGAGGTCGGCGAGGCGGTCGGCGAAACGCCGGGCGAGCGCGGTCGTCGGGGCGGTTGCGTGGTCGGCGGTCACCTCGGTCACCTCCCGTTTTGCGGTGGTATGTCCAGGATGCCCGGCCGACGGCCGTCCGGACAGAGGCCTTGGACCCGAACCGGCCCGCGCGCTCCGCCTCCTTCCAAGGGACCAACGGCCCCACCCGTGCGGGCCCCGCGACCCTGGCAGCCGGCCGGGGGTGGCGGAAGAGTGGGCAGCGACTCCCGGAGCGGGCGGCAGGGCCCGCGGGGACTCGACCAGGGAAGGCACTGCCATGACTCGTCCCGTTCTCGCCGCCGTCGACGCGTCCGTCCGCAGCCGGGCCGCCGCGCACTGGGCCGCCCAGGAGGCCGGCCGCCGGGGAGCGCCGCTGCGGCTGCTGCACGCCTGGCCCTACCTGGGACGCAAGGCCAACGACCTGGTGAAGGTCGACGAACTGGAGACCGGCGCGCAGACCATGCTGGGCGACGTCGCCCAGGAGCTGGCCACCGCGTACCCGGGGGTGGCGGTCTCCACCGAACTGGTGCCGGACTCGGCGATCGACGGCCTGACGACCGCCGCCGAGCAGGGCCAGCTGCTGGTGATCGGCACCCGCGGCCTGGGCGGCTTCCGCGGCCTGCTGGTCGGCTCGGTGAGCCTGGGCGTGGCCGGCCGCTCGAAGACGCCGGTGGTCCTGGTCCGTGAGGGCGGCCCGGCGCCGGAGTCGCCCGAGCCGGAGGTCGCGGTCGGCTTCGACGCGCTCGAACCGGCCGACGCCGTCCTGGAGTTCGCGTTCGAGGAGGCCCAGCTGCGCGGCGCCCGGGTGCGCGTGGTGCACGGCTGGGAGCTGCCGCCGACGTACGGCTACGCGGGCTGGATCCCGGTGGAGAGCGAGCGCCAGGAACTGGGCGCGCTGGCCGTCGGCATGGTGTCGGAGGCGGTTGCGCCGTGGCGCGAGAAGTACCCGCGGACCCTGGTGCTGGAGGACGTCCGCACCGGTGGCGGCGCGGCCGCGCTGGTCGAGGCGTCCGCGCAGTCGGACCTGGTGGTGGTGGGCCGCCGCTCGCGCACCCTGAACGTCGGCCCGAAGCTCGGCTCGGTCGCGCACGCGGTGATCCACCACGCGCAGGCCCCGGTCGCGGTCGTCCCGCACGACTGACGCCCCCTCGACCCCCGGCCCCTCCCCCGGGCCGGGTCGCCGGGCCGCCCCGTCGCCGCCCACCGCCTCCGGGTGGCGACGGGGCGGTCGCGCGTTCCCGGGCCGGGTGCCCGCTGATGCTCCTATTGATCGTCAAGCCCTGCGGCTCGGGTGAGCCGTATGGTGGCCGGGTGCGGTACTTGGCGGAGTCGTTCATTCTCGGGGCC